>NZ_JALQDD010000040.1:0-507669 GCF_023631405.1 Caballeronia sp. GAWG2-1 | reverse complement strand
CCCGCCCCCCCCCCCCCCCCCCCCCCCCCCCCCCCCCCCCCCCCCCCCCCCCCCCCCCCCCCCACCCCCCCCCCCCCCCCCCCCCCCCCCCCCCCCCCCCCCCCCCCCCCCCCCCCCCCCCCGCCGCGAGAATCTCGCCATCCGCGCGTTGCATGCCGGCGATGCCGGTCGGTGCAATGGCGACCGGCATCGAAACGGGGATACCAGCCATCGTCGTCGTGAGATTGCGCTCGCTGAAATCCACGGCGACACGCTGCCGGAACTGCAGTTGCGCGAAGTCGTCACTGTTCGCGCGATACGTCGATTCGGTCCACGAACCGGCATCGACATAGTCGTAGAACATGCGCGGCACGCGCTTCCTGGCGGCGATGCGCAGTTCGTCGATAGTCGCATAATGTCGCATGATTTTTCGCCGTTACGCGAGTTCGGGTTGAAGCTGCAATTGAGGCTTGGGCGGTCTTACGAACACCGCGACGAAGATCGCGCCGAGCGCGGCGATCGCGCCGGTCAGCAAGAACGCGCTCTTGAAGTTGCCGGACCATTGCACGAGAAAACCCGTCAAGGCCGGCGCGACGATCCCCGCCAGATTGGCGATGAAGTGCACGAAACCGCCGACCGCGCCGACGCGCCGCTTTTCCACGGTATCGAGCACGATCGCGAAGTAGGTGTTGTACGACGCGTACATGAAGAAGACGGCGATGGCCATCAACGTGACCGCGCTCGTCAGGTCCGTCACCGTGCCTGTCACGCCGATGCACACCGCGCCCGCGCCCAGGCTCGTGATCAGCACGATCTTGCGCGCGAAGATGGCGCGGCCGGTCTTCTTGTAGATCCAGTCGCAGACCAGGCCGCCGACCACGAGGCCCGTCGCGCCGACCGCCCACGGAATCACGCTCACCACGGCCATCTTCTGAATGCTGAGGTGATGCGCCATCGTCAGATAGCTCGGGAACCACGACAGGAAGAAGTACAGGATGTAGGCGTAGCCGAAGAAGGCGAACGCTGTCGAAAGGATCGCTGGGCGCAGCAGGTAAGTGGACAGCGGCGCGGGGGAGCCATCGGCGGCGAGGGCCGCGTCGTCTTGCGCGAGGGCTTCGGCGGATTCCTCGATGGGCGTCGACGGCTTGTCCTTCGCCAGCAGCAACCACGCGAGCACCCAGAGCGTGCCGACCGCGCCGATGATCACGAACGACGTGCGCCAGCTCGTCGCCAGCGCGAGAAAGCCGACCACGGGCCCCGCGATCGCCGCGCCGACCGACTGTCCGGAATTCGCGATACCGATCATGCTCGCCTGCTGCCTGCGCGGAAACCAGTTCGACACGAGCTTGTTGATGTTGGCGCAGAGCGGCCCTTCACCCATGCCAAAGACAATGCGCACGAGCAACAGACTGACGATGCCGACCGCCGTTGCCGTCAATCCGCAAAAGAGCGACCAGACGAGCATGGAGACGGCGAGCACGGCTTTCGGTCCCCATCGATCCGCCGAATAGCCGCCGACGAAACAGAAGATCGCGTAGCCCACAAAAAAGCTGGAGAACACGATGCCGAGTTGCGCGGGATCGAGGTTGAGCTCGCGGGAAATGAGCGGCGCGGTGATCGATAACGCCGCCCGGTCGAGATAACTGATCGCTCCACCTACGAACAACAGACTTACGAGAGTCCAGCGCGCACGCGTCTCCATCGATGTCTCCTGGTGAGGGCCTCGGTTTGCGCTGAAAACGTTCAGTGCATCCAATGTACATTCAGCGTAGTTGAGACAAGCGGGGCGTGTCAATGAAGGAGTTGCAGGGGTAAACCTTTACGGCTTCGATCGGTGGAGGCGGAACGCTTCGCGTCGAACGGCCATCATCGGCGCCCTAAAGCTCCCCGCGCCCCCGCCGTTAACCGTTGTGATGGATGGCTTTTCGCCACTCCGGCCTTTGCCGATCCGCGCATCGCACCGACATGGACCAACTGACTGAGGTGTACACGCTGCCCCGCTTGCGGGCAGCCAAGTGGTTACTGCACGCGGGGCCGGACATCCCCCGCGCGATTCGCGTCGCCCTGGTCGGCAGTCTGTTCGGCACGCTGCCCATTTTCGCGGGCGGCGTGCTCAACACGATTCTCGTCGCCTGGGTGCTCACGCGCCGTCATCCGACCATCGCGTTTCATGTGTGGCTCGCGCTCGAAATCGCCGTGTGTTTCGTGCGGCTCGTCGTGCTCGTCCTTGCACGCCGCCGCGCGCGCGAACGGCGCGCCACGTTCACCGATCTCTACGTGCTGCTCGCGCCCATGTGGGGCGCGACGGTCGGCTACGGCGCCCTCGTGAGCGTGCTCTCCGGCGACTGGGTCGCGGCCACGCTCTCGTTTTTGTCGGCGGCCGCGATGGTCGGCGGCATCTGTTTTCGCAACTTCGGCGCGCCGCGTCTGGTCGCCGTGATGATCTTCCTGTCGCTCGGGCCGTGCTGCGTGGGCGCACTCCTGTCGGGCGAGCCGACGCTCTGGGTCACGTGCCTGCAGATTCCGTTTTATCTCTTCGCGATGAGCGCCGCCGCGTACCGCCTGAACGGAATGCTCGTCACGACGATGAAGGCCGAGCAGGAAAACGACCGCCGCGCGCGATACGACGAGCTCACCGGCCTGCTCAATCGCGCCGGTCTGTTCCGGGCGTTGCGCTCGCGCGTGCCAGGCAAGCGTTATCAGAACGATGAAAGCGCGTTGCTCTATCTCGATCTCGACGGCTTCAAGGCGATCAACGACGATCACGGCCACGAAATTGGCGACACGCTGCTCTCGCTCGTCGCAAAACGCTTGCGCCTGGTATCGGGCGAAGGCGCGCTGGTCGCGCGCCTGGGCGGCGACGAATTCGTGATCGTGACGCCTCCCGAAGCCGACCCGCCGGCACTCGCCGACACGCTCGTGCGCGAACTGTCGAAGCCATTCATGGCGAACGACGGGATGGCGCTTGGGATCGGCGTGAGTATCGGCATTGCGAAGTTCAGCGACGACGACCGCGAACTCGACGGTGTGTTGCGCGACGCCGACAACGCGCTCTACGAAGCCAAGCGCGCGGGCAAGAATCGTTGGGTGGCGGCAGAACGCTGGTTCAAGGCGGCGCGGCCATCCGGCATTCGTCCGGCGGCGCGGACTGCATGAGCCCGAAGCCGGAAGCCGGAAGCCGGAAGCCGGAAGCCGGAAGCCGGAAGCCGGAAGCCGGAAGCCGGAAGCCAAAATTTACCGGCTTCTGACGAAGGCAAGTAAATCGGTATTCGAAGTTCGCTGTTTTTACCGCTGAAGCTACAAAGAATATTGTTTTTCAATCGGTCCGGCGTTTAAAAGGCATGCATGACTCGCATCCGAAAGGCGGGTTTCGCCGTATCGACTCCTAATCGATTCAGCTTCGCCTTACAAACGAAGTCAAAATTTCCTCTCCTCGCAAACGTTTGCGCAGGATTTTGTGTTTCAATACCAAAATAAAATATCGGCTGCGCTTTTCGATATTTCCGCGATTACAATTCGCGATCCGTCGATTGGAACAAGAGCTATGCACTCGCAATTCGAGGCTTCGACTCCGAACATGAAATCAAAGGCGGAACATAACCGTCAGGCGCACTTTCAGCGCTGGTTCGCTATTTTTGCAAGTCTCGCCCATTCCCGGCTGCCGCTTCCCGCTTATCTGCAAAGAGTCACGGATACCTTGAGGGAAGTTGCCGGCGTGGCGTCTGCGGTTGTCGAGTGGATCGAAGGCGATCAGCTCGTCTATTGCGCGGCGAGCGGAGTCGCCGCGAAAAGCGTCGGCACGCGTCTGCCGACCGCGGGCAGTCTTTCGGGCTTGTGCATCACGCGGCAGCAAGCGCTCATCAGCCGCAATACGGCGAATGATCATCGCGTGGATCGTGCTGCATGCGAAGCCGTCGGCGCTGTCTCCATGGTGGTCGCGCCGGTCATTTACGAAGGCCGGTCGGTCGCGGTGCTGAAACTCATTTCAAGCGAACCCGATTACTTCAGCCAAAGCGATATCTCCATTCTCAACGCGTTTTGCGCGTGCATTGCGGAAACCTTTGCACGCGAGGAAATCGCGCAGGAGAACCGCAAACTCCTGCAAGAGAATCAAAGCGTAAATGCGGACCTGACGGTCGAATTGTCGTTACGTATCGAATACGAAAAAAAGCTTGCCGATGCCATGCGTCGTCGCCGCACCGTGCTCGACAACGCGCATATTGCGTTCGTCGCCATGGACGAAGCCGGCATGGTCGTGGACTGGAACGAGGCCGCAACCAGCCTCTTCGGCTGGCGCGCGCAAGAGGCGCTCGACCGCGAACTCGCGCAGCTCATCGTGCCGGAGCGTTATCGCGATGCGCATCGCGCCGGTCTCACGCGCTATCTCGCCACCGGCGAGGCGCGCATGATGAACACGCGCGTGGAACTGCATGCGCTGCGCCGCGACGGCAGCGAATTCGCCGCCGAGCTGACCATCAGCGAAGTGTGGTTCGACGGGCAGCGGCAGTTCGCGTGCTTCATCCACGACATCACGGATCGCCGCCGCGCGACGGAAGCGGACGAACGCCTGCGGCTCCTCATCCATTCGGTGAGCGACTACGCCATCTGCATGCTCGACCACGACGGCATCATCCGTTCGTGGAACGACGGCGCGCGCGCGCTCTACGGCTTCACCGCGCAAGAAGCGATCGGCCGGCATTTCGCGCTCTTCTATCTGTCGGACGAACAGGGCCGCGACCGTCCTGGCGACGACTTGCGTCTCGCGGCGGAACGCGGCCGCACGGAACACGAGGACTGGCGCACGCGCAAGGATGGCTCGGAGTTCTGGGCGCACGTCATTCTGAGCGCGCTGCCCGCCGCCGATGGCCGCGAAAAAGGCTTCGTCGCCATCACGCGCGACATGACCGCGCGCAGGCGTTTGGAAGAACTCGAGGCGTCGAGCCGCCGCATGAACGAGTTTCTCGCGTTGCTCGGCCATGAACTGCGCAATCCGCTCGCGCCCATCCGCAACGCGGTGAGCATTCTCAAGCTAAAGGCTTCCGACGATGCCGATGTCATTCGCAGCCGCCATATCGTCGACCGGCAGCTCGCGCATCTGACCAAGCTGGTGGACGATCTGCTCGAAGCGGGCCGCGTGAGTTCCGGCAAGATCCGGCTCGCGACCGAGACCGTGGATATCGCCGATGTCGTGCACCTGAGTGTCGAAGCGAGTCAACCGCTTTTCGAGGCGCGCGGGCAGCGGCTCGACGTGGACGACAGCGGCCAGCGCCTCTTCGTCAATGGCGACCCGACGCGGCTCGTGCAAGCGCTCAATAACCTGCTCAACAACGCGGCGAAATTCAGTCCGCCCGAGTCGACCATCCGGCTGGAAATCGGTCCACGCGGCGGCGCGGCGCTTCTGCGCGTGACGGATCAGGGTCGCGGCATTTCCGCCGATGCGCTCGCCTCCGTGTTCGATCTTTTCGTGCAGGAGCATGCGCCGGGCGCGCATCCGGATGAAGGCGGGCTTGGCATCGGCCTCACGCTGGTTCGAGCGATCGCCGAATTGCATGGCGGCCACGTCGAGGCGAAGAGCGGCGGCACTGGCAAGGGCAGTGCGTTCAGTTTGTGGCTGCCGCTCGCGCAACCGCCCACGCAGGGCATCATGCCGCCTTCCGCGCCGAATGCGGTGGCGAGCCGTCAGCTCGACGTGCTCGTTGTCGACGACAATCGCGACTCAGCCGACAGCATGACCTTGCTCGTCGATATGCTCGGTCACGCGGCGCGCGCGGCGTATGACGGCCCGGAAGCGCTAGCATCGTTCGGGACGACGCGTCCGCAAGTCGTGCTGCTCGATCTATCGATGCCGGGCATGACGGGCTTCGACGTCATTCGTCAGATGCGCGATGAAGGCAAGCGTGTGATCGTCGCCGCAATGACGGGTCTTGGTTCCGACGAAGACATGGCGCGCACGCGGGCGGCCGGGTTCGACGCACATTTGGTCAAGCCGGTGGATTTGCCTGAGCTGGAGCGCGTGTTGGCGATGGCGGGGAAGTGAAGGTGTGCGGGCGGTTGGCGTTGGGCATCCTGCGGGCCTATGCCAAGCGTTGAGCCGTCGGCGTCAAGTCGCGACCGCCTGCGCCGCCTCGCGGACCACTTTTTCCGCTGATCCACGCGCTTTAGACAAGCGCAACGTGCGCGCTCAATCAATCGGCGCGACAATGCGTCATCGCTGACCCGCGCGCACTCATCGCCATGACTTCTTTCGCAACGCTTACGAATCTCTGGCAACTCGCCGGCCTTCCCGACGATGCCCTCCACCTCGTCGATCTACCCGGACACGACCCGGTGTTTCCGTCATCGTTCGCCGTGGGCGAAGCGGCGCAATCGACCATCGCGGCGGCAGCGCTCGCGGCCTCCGAGCTGGCTCATGCGCGCGGCGTCGACCGCCAGCGCGTGAGCGTCGACATGACGCACGCGGCCGTCGAATGCACCGACTGGTTCACGGTCGATGGCGCCGAACCCGAGACCTGGGGCGAGTTCTCGGGCCTCTACCGCACGGCCGATGGCTACGTGCGCATACACGCAAACTTCGAGCATCATCAGGATGGCGCGTTGCGCGTGCTGGGTCTCGACCCGCACAGCGCCACGCGCGCCGATGCCGAACGCGCGCTGCTCGAATGGCGCGCGAACGATTACGAAACCGCGTGCGCCGAACGCGGCCTCGTCGTGACGATGCTGCGCAGCTTCGAAGAATGGGATGCGACGCCGCAAGCCAAAGCCATCGCCGCGCAGCCGTTGCTGAAAATCACGCGTATCGGCGACGCCGCGCCTCTCGCGCTGCCCGCGCTCGACAATGACGCGCGCCCGCTGACCGATATCCGCGTGCTGGACGTCACGCGCATCCTTGCCGGTCCCACGGGCGGTCGAGCGCTCGCCTCGTTCGGCGCGGACGTGATGCTCGTGAATTCGCCGCATCTGCCGAACATTCCCGCTATCGCCGAGACGAGTCGCGGCAAGCGCTCCGCGCATCTCGACCTGCACACGGAGGACGGTCGCGCGACGCTGTGGCGGCTGATCGATGACGCGCATGTCTTCTCGCAAGGCTATCGGCCGGGCGGGATCGCCGAGCTTGGCTTCGGGCCCGAGGCGCTGGTGGCGCGGCGGCCGGGCATCGTGTACGTGTCCTTGTCGGCTTATGGCACGGAAGGTCCGTGGGCGGATCGGCGTGGCTTCGATTCGCTCGTGCAGACCGCGATAGGCTTCAACGCCGCCGAAGGCGAAGCGCAGGGCGATGGCAAACCGCGAGCGCTGCCCATGCAGATGCTCGACATGGCGAGCGGCTTTCTGATGGCATTCGGCGCGGCCGCCGCGCTATGGAAGCAACAAACGGAAGGCGGTAGCTGGCACGTGGAGGTTTCGCTCGCACAGACGGGACACTGGCTGCGCGGGCTTGGACGTATCGACGGAGGGTTGAAGACGGCGCGGCCGGACATCGCCGCATACACCGAGGAAAGCAAATCGGGTTTCGGCATGCTGCGCGCGGTCACGCCGAGCGCGCGCTTCGAGCGCACGCCGGCGGGTTACGCGAGGCCATCGGTGCCGCCGGGAACGGATGAGGCGAAGTGGTGAGTTCGTGGCTTGGGCGGCGCTTTCTAACGCGACACGCAGAACTTCGCATCAACTCAAGTAACCCAGATGCTCCGCAAGGATCACGCTGCCCACGCCGATGAGAATCAGCCCGCCCAAGATCTCCGCGCGCTTGCCGATAGTCGCGCCGACCAGCCGTCCGACCATCACGCCGATGGTCACCATGAGCATGGTTGCGAAGCCGATGGTCGCGGCGGTCGAGAAGATATCGACGTCGATGAACGCGAGGCCCGCGCCGACCGCCATCGCGTCGATGCTGGTGGCAAAGCCCGTGACGGCGAGCACCCAGAAGGAATGTGAATTGGGCTTCTCTTCTTCGTGAGCCGATTTGCTTAAGCCTTCGCGGATCATGCGCGCGCCGAGCACGAAAAGCAGGCCGAAAGCGATCCAGTGGTCCCACGCGGTGACGTATTGCGCGGCGGCGCGGCCGAGCGCCCAGCCGGCGAGCGGTGTGAGCGCCTCGATTACGCCGAAGATGACTCCCGCCTTGAGCGCCTCGCCGATGCGCGGTTTATGCAGGCTCGCGCCTTTGCCCACGGCGGCGGCGAAGGCGTCGGTGGACATGGCGAAAGCAAGGAATACGGTGGAAGCGAGGTTCATCGAGTAGCGCTCTGGTCTGGTCGGGCAAGCACAAGGACAGAAGGCGCGCCCGACCGGAAGCGCATTCTGTCGATGGTCTTGCCAACCTGTGACGGCTGCCCATGCCACGGTCGAAAGACCGAGCGTGTTGACATGGACGCTTTCCCGGGCGGGAAAGCCGGCTACTCCCCAACGAAGAAATGCGAGCTTAACACGACAGATCACCCGATCCGGACCATTGGGTTAAAGTGGGTTGCAACGCCGCATCCCTAACGCTCAGGAGGCACCATGGAGGCAGAACACATCACCCAGTCAGAAGCCCGCGCGGCCGTCGAGCGTCTTTACGCCGCCTTCGCGCAAAAGGACGTGAACCTGCTGCGCCAAGCCGTGACGTCGGACTGGGAATATCTGCCTGAGCCGGCCGGCTTCAAAGCCGGTCCCGACCAGATGATTCCCATCTTCGCGGAGATGGCGGCTGCGCTGCCTGACATGCGCATCGAGATTCTAGACATGCTCACGCAGGACAATCGCGTCGGCGTGCGCGCGGAAGTGAGCGGTACGCAGTCCGGTCCGTTGATGGGCATCGCGGCGACATCGAAGCCGGTTCGATTTGCCATTCACTCGTTCCATGAGATACGCGATGACCGTGTGTCGAAGACGTGGCATCTGGAAGACTGGTTGAGCGTGTTTCGGCAAATTGGCGAAGTGCCGCGCGGTATTGGATCGGATGCGTAATTCGAGAACGCGCGAAGTCGATTGAAACGAGAAAAGTCTGAAGCGTACGTCGTTTATCTTTCTTTCCAACACGTCGTGGGCGGCGCGTCGCGAATTTTCAATTTTCAAATGCGCCGCGCATTGCCCGCTGACTATTCAGCTTTAATTTTTCCGACCAAATAAATCTCGCAACACGCTTCCTTCTGAAGCCTGAATCGCTGTCGCCATTAAGATTACATCCTCCGCTCTTCGATTATCTCGCAAAGATAAGCGCGGCTCGTGAAAGTGACGCGATTAAGTCTTGATTATCCCGTCTGTCACCGTCTATATTTCTCGACGCACCGCGCCATTTCCATCGGCAAAAGACGCGGCCCCGCTTGCGCTTCGCGTTATCAGCATCGCGCTATTCACCTGTCTTCGCGTCCGCGAATGAATTTAATTTTCCGCGACATAAGCGAGCACACGTCATCGGCTTGTTTTGGATTATGCAAATCGCTCATCGCTTAATTAGTTTTTGCAGAAACACAAAACCGGTTTTGCCTGCGATCTTTTCAGCAAGTCTGTTATTAACCGCTTGCGGTGGTTCGGACAGCGCTAACGTGCCATCGAGCGTCGATAATTCACGCTATCGTCATCACGCCGCGTCCGCCGCCATAAATCCCGTCGCCAGCGATTTATTCTACGGAATGAACGGTCACAACAGTTATGGCGATGTCTATTATCTCGCTGGCGCCGCTAGACAATTAGCGCAGCTTCAGGATCTCGGCATCAAACTGTATCGCAACGAGGTGTATAGCAAATCAACCGCCATGCGTCTCGCCAATGTAGCCAACGCGCTGGCCGCCGGTGGGGTGACGGTGTACCCGGTGATCTTGATGGGCATCGATTTTGCCGATGAAGACTCCGCGTATCAATCGGCCTATGCGCTCGCGCGCGACGTCGTGAGTGTGCAGCGTTACGCCTACTACGAAGTGACCAACGAACTCGGCTCGGCAACGGTCGCCGGATGGGTGGACGGCGTGCGGCCCACGGACTTCGACAACCAAAAGTTCCAGATTGCGCGTGGCGTCATCCGAGGCATGATCGCCGGCATCAAGTCGATGGACCCGTCGGGCAAGATCGTCATGGGCGGCAATGCGTGGATGCAGTACGGCTTCGTGACGATGCTCGCGAACGGCACACAGCCGGACGGTTCGGGCGGGCATCCCATCGTGACGTGGGACATCACGGCATGGCACTGGTACTCCGACCAGGGCAACATCGAGCACGCGTGCGGCGGCACGGGTTGCTACAACGTCATCGGCGCGCTTGCCCGGTTCGGCAAGCCGGTATGGATCAATGAAATGGGCGTGCGGCCCGACTTCGGCACCGATCAGCAAGCGGCCGCCTTCCTTGCCAACGACATGCTCGGCGGCCTGAGAGCGATCGCGGTGCGCTACGACATCGAATCCTTGCAGATCTACCAGCTCTACGACGATCCGCCTGGCGGCGAAGGACCTTACGGTGTGATCCTCGACGACGGCCAGACGCCCAAGCCCGCCTACGCCGCCGTGAAGCAATTCATCGCCACCAATCCGCGTCCATGACAAGCATCACCGCAAACCGAACACGCCCACGCCGTTGCGCGTCCCCACATAGACCTTGCCGTTCGCGATCATCGGCGTAATGAACTTGTTGCCCTGCCCGAACTGATCGCGCGCGCCCGCCGCCTGATTGCTGTTGTAAAGCTCGCGCGCGAGATTGCTGGCGTCGTAGGCGTGCAGCACGGCGATGGTGCCATTCTCCACCGCCCACACGATGCCGTTCGCCGCGCCGTTCGCAGACACGCTCGGCGTGGCGCCCGGCGAGCCGAAACTGTTCGCGGTCTGGCTCGTCGGCGTCGTGGACAAGGCGGCGTTCGCGATGCCGAACGCCTTGATGCTGTCGCCAATCGAGCCGAAATAAACGGTGTTGTTGAAGTACGCGGGCATGGCGAACATCGGGCCGCGAATCTGCCCGACGATCTCCTGATAGATGTGATCCGCATTCGAATCGAACTTACCCATCGCGTCGCGATTGACCACGTAGATCGTCGATGTCTTGCCCGCGCCGAGCGCGAGATGATGCGTCGTGCCGCCCGCATCGACGAGATCGGGCAATACGAGCGCGCCGCCCGAACCCAGATCTTCATCGGCTGCCGATTCGTTCACCGTGTTCGACGGCTGGAAATAATCGGTGACGGCGAGGGCGGGCGAAGTCCCGAGTTTCAGAAAGCCGTTGCCGAAATTGCCATGAATCGGCATGCCGTTGCCGTCGAGCGTGGCGTCGAAAGTGCCGTTGGCATCGAGGAAATAGATTGACGTGCCGTCCGACGCGAGGCCCGCGCCGCTCATCCAGATCGCGCCCATCTGGCCGTTCGGCGTGAGATTGAGCACGTTTGCCTGCTGCAGCGTGCTGGCGTTATAGCCGATCACCCAACCGGTGTACGGCATGATGTCGCAATGCGATGTCCACGCGGTATAGACCACGCCGTTTTGCAGCAACAGCGAAGCGCGCTCGGCGTACTGGCCGGGATCGAAGCTCACGCGGCCATTCGCGCTGCCCGCGCCCGTGCCGGGATACGACGCGGCAATTTCGGTCGGACCGTTGAAAAGTTCCGCACCTGTCGTGATGTCGAGCGCGTGAATGCGCTGGTGATACTTGCCCGACGTGTCTTTCGACATGCCGACCACGTAGATCGCGCCATTCGGGCCGCGCGTGCGGTCGATGACCGGCGTCGCCGTAATGCCGATAGTCGGCGTGATCTGGCCGCAGCCATGGTCGTCGCTCGGTGTTTCGCCTGCGCCTAACGTCGACGATTTCCACAGGATCGCGCCGGTGTCGGCGTCGAACGCGTAGACACTGGCGTTTTCGGTGGCGACGTAGAGCACGTTGTGCGTGCCGCCCGCGATTGCCACGCTCGTCAGGAAGAGCGGTTCCGCGTCCACGGGTCCGTCCGCCGCAAGCACGTTGAGCTTGCCGAAGGTCGTCGAATTGACGTTCGCGGGCGTGAGCTTCGTTTCCGCGAGTTGCTGGCCCGTGCGGCCGATGTCGTTGTGATAGGTCGCAACGTCCATCGGATGGGCGACAGGGGCAACGACGGTGCCCCCGCCCGCTCCGCCCGAAGACCCCGAAGACCCCGAAGCGCCGGATGCGTCCGATGCGCCTGAAGGGCTCGAAGCGCCCGCGGGACTCGACGCGCCTGACGGAGTCGACGCCGCTGACGGACTTGAAGCCGTCGAAGGATTCGACGCCGGCGCGCTGCTGCCTGCCGCCGGAGTCGAACTGGAACCGCCTCCCCCGCTGCATCCGCCAATGATGGCCGACACGATTACTGCGCTACACAGCCACGGCAACGCGCCGGCACGGCTCGAGCGATCCCCTTTCATACATCCTCCCTTCTGGAAGAACGGCGTAATCAGTCGGTTTTGCCCTGCATTGGAGCAATTTGGATTCCACTTCCATCACATGCGGCCTATGCCCTTCAGCTTGCACGCAAACCACACTTTTGGAAATATCGAAAGCAACTTGTTGCACTGCGTCATAACATGCTAATATAGGGTTATTACCTAGTTAGTTACCCTAGGTCGTTCATTTTCAAGGGAGTTTAGTCATGGCCGTCATCGCCGTTACCTCAAGTTCGTTTGTTTTCGCCATTGCCAAGACCGTGCGCGCCGCTTTTCTGGACGCGCTCAAGACACGCGCGAAAGTCAGCAAGCTCATGGCCGATGCCTATCGGCGCGCGGCTTGAGTCGCTCTACTCGCGGCGGCGATCATGCTGTCGCGCAGGTTGAAAAAGGAACGGCGGGCAATTGCCCGCCGTTCCTTTTTTTCGCTTACCGTTTGCGTTACTGCAGCGTGTAGGCAATCACGTAGTCGCCGGCTTTCGTGCCGAGCGAACCGTGGCCGCCAGCCGTGACCAGCACGTATTGCTTGCCGCTGGCATCGGCGTAACTCATCGGCGTCGCCTGGCCGCCCGCGGGCAGACGCGCTTCCCACAGTTTGTGGCCATCGCGCACGTCGTAGGCGCGCACGTACTGGTCGAGCGTACCGGTGAGGAACGCCACGCCGCCTGCCGTGACCATCGTTCCGCCGAGGCTTGGCACGCCGAGCGGCATCGGAATGGGCAGCGGCGCGCTATCGCGGATCGTGCCGTTCTTGTGCTGCCACGCAATCCCGCCCGTGCGCAGATCCACGCCCGCCACGTAACCCCACGGCGGCGCCTGACACGGAATGCCGAGCGGCGAAAGAAACGCGCTGATTTCATAAGCGAACGGCGTGCCGCGCGCCTGCTTGATACCGCTCGTCTCGCTGCCCTTCTTTTCCCCTTGCTGCGCGTCGAGCTTCTCGCGCGGAATCAGTTTCGACACGAACGCCATGTAGTCCGGATTCGCGATGAGGATCTGCCGCACCGGATCGACCGACACGCCGCCCCAGTCGAACACGCCGAAGTTACCCGGAAACACGAGCGTGCCCTGCTCGGACGGCGGCGTGAACGGGCCTTCGTAACGCAGACTCTTGAACTTGATACGGCACCAGAGCTGATCGAACGGCGTCGTGCCCCACATGTCGGCCTCGCGCACGCGCGGCGGATTGAAGTTGAGCGCGGAAACCGCCTGCGTCGGCGCGGTGTGGTCGCCACGCGCAGCGCCTTGCGGCACCGGCGTCTCGGTAATGGGCACGATCGGCTTGCCGGTCTCGCGGTTCAGCACGTAAATGCTGCCCTGTTTCGTCGATGCAATCACCGCCGGTTGCGTGCCCTCCGCCGTCTGCAAATCGACGAGCGTCGGTTGACCGCCCACATCCATGTCCCACAGATCGTGGTGCGTGAACTGGTAGTTCCAGCGCAGCTTGCCCGTGAACGCATCCAGCGCGACCAGGCCTGCCGCGAAGCGCTCGGCTTGCGGCGTGCGCTGTCCGCCCCACTGATCGGGCGTTTGGTTGCCCATCGGCAGATAGATGAGCCCGCGCTTTTCGTCGACGCTGAACATCGACCACATGTTGGGCGAGTTGCGCACGTAGGTGCCGCCCGGCGCGATGGGTTCGGTGGCGTCCGGATTACCCGAGTCCCAGTTCCAGACCAGATGGCCGTCGTTCACGTCGAACGCGCGGATCACGCCAGAAGGTTCGTTGTTCGATTCGTTGTCCGTCACGTGACCGCCGACGATTACCAGATTGCGCACCACAGCGGGTGGCGAGGTGGAGTAATAGCCGCCGGGCGTGAACGGTCCGATGTTCAAACGCAGATCGATCGCGCCGTTCTTGCCGAAGTTCGTGCAGGGCTTGCCGGTATCGGCGTCGAGCGCAAAGAGCCGGGCGTCGGCGGTCGGCAGAAAGAGACGGCGCGAGCACTCTCCGGTGGCGGCGGTTTGAGCAACGGCTACGGGTGCGGCCGGTGCGCCGGGCGCGGATGCTTCGGCGGGCGCGGAGGCGCTGGCCGAAGCGGTGGCGTCGGAAGCCGTCGTATCCGTCGAAGCCGCGGGCGCGGATGCGCTCGCGTCGAGCGCTGGCGCGGAAGCGGAAGCGGAAGCAGCCGCATCGGCGGCGGAGGGCGGACCCACGTGCATTGCCGCATCGTAATAAGCGACGCCCCGGCAAGTCATGTGCTCCCAGTGTTTGAAGCCGATGGGACTTTGAATCTGCGGATCGAAGCGCCAGCGTTCCGCACCCGTCGCGGCATCGAGCGCGATCACCTTGCTATGCGGCGTGCACAGAAAAATGGTGTTGCCGACCTTGATCGGCGTGTTCTCGTCCGTCGTCTCCGTGGGATCGTCGGGGCCGGGCATGTCGCCGGTACGAAACGTCCACGCCACTTTCAGCTGATGCGCGTTCTCGGGCGTGATCTGCGCGATCGGCACATACCGTTGCGCCAGCGGCGAGCCGCCGTAATCGGTCCAGTCGCTTGCCGCGCGTCCGGTGCCGGCGTTCAGATCGGCCTGATTCGGATCGGCGGCTACGTTGACATCGATACGTCCCGGACGGTCATGGAAGTCCTGAAAGTACGTGCCTGCACCGAGCAACAGCGTGAGGATGACGGCAGCGGCCAGCGGCACGCGGGCGGCGCGTGCAGTCGAAGGCGGCCCGAACAGCGCGCCGCGATGCACGAACGGAATTAGCAGCCACAGTGCGAGCAGCAGCCAAATCCAGAGACGCGGCATGAGTTGCCAGAAATCGAACTTGACTTCGAAGACGGCCCAGATCGTCGAGGCAAACAGGAAAATTGCAAACAGCAAGAGCGCGGAGCGCCGCCGTATCAACAGCAAAAGGCCGGTCAGTACGATGGCCGCGCCCGCGATTACGTAGTACCACGATCCTTGCAAGGTCACGAGGTAAGCACCACCGGCCGCAAGCACCGCGCCGATGATGATGAACCCGACGGCCGTGACGAACGTGAGCGGATGAAGTCTTCCGGTGCCAGCCATACTGCTACCCTCCGTGATGATGAATGGCGGAACACAGCCGTCCTGCGGCCGTGGTTCGGACATGGTGAACCGGGGGAGGGTAGCAATTCGCGTGCCGTGACGACACCTTGCAACGGCTCAAGCCAGAGCGCGCGGCCAGCGTCCGAGAAGAACGTTGGCCATGGGGAGATCGGCGAGTAATGCAGCTTTCAGATCGCTTCGTTCGGAGAAGCGCGGCGCGTCGAGCCACGCGAGGAACTCGTCGCACCACACGCCCCACGCGTTCTCGTCGAAATCGAAGTCTTCGTCGATACGCCCGTTATCGCGCAGGTACGCGCCCATCACTTGCTTGCCGTTCCAGTAAGCCACGGCCACGTCGTTGAAATCAGCGGTCATGCCGCGCGGCAGGTCGCGCAACAACATGGCGACATGCGCTTTGAACGAGGCAAAATCGGTCGGTCTCATCGCGTGCTCCGCTTCAAGGATGTCATCGTGCCCGATATCGCGTGCCCGCCTCAGCCGAACACGCGCTTGTTCAGATCCTTCTCGAAGGCAACGGTCCAGTGGGAGCCATGCCCGATGCGATATTCGCGTTCCTTCGAAGTGGATCGCCGCACGATCGTTACATAGCCCTGCAATGGATAGACGTCGTCGACGACATCCGACGCGCCTGCTTCGGTCACGAGGAAATCGCCCTCGGTGAAACGGTGGCGCGCGAGAATCGCAAGAAACTCCGCTTTCTCGTCCGGTGCGATCACTGACATGGCGGCCCTCCGGGACTGAACGCTGCTTCATTCAAGGTAGCACACGCGCGCGGGAACGTCGGGCAAAACGCGCGCGGAGTGTGGGGCGCAGCCCTTTATCGAACGAGGCCGATACTAATGAACATTCGTGTGATTTCGCTATGCGCGATGGCGTTGATGCTTCGCGCTGTCGCGGCTAGCAGCGCCGAAGCCGCGCCATGCGGCACACTCGAAGGCGCGGCGGGCAGCTCATTCGCGCTGCGCGAAGGCGAAAGCGGGAATCTGAAACGCGGCGACGAGACGATACACGGCGCGCTGCACGTCTATCGAGACGATGCGGTGTATCGCGTGTACTGGCAGCCCGATGGACGTCCCGAGCAGTACGTGCTCTCGAATGCGGGAGAGAACAGCGTGCGGCTCGTTGCGACGCCGCCGCGCGGTTCGAAGGTGGATGCGGGACCGGGCACGCTGCCTTCGCAGAGCGTGCTCTCGTGTCCCGCTTTATGACTAGCGCGCCAGCACCTTGCCGATGGAGTCCGCCACCACCTGCACGTTGCTGTCGTTCAGGCCCGCGACGCACATGCGGCCGGAGCGCAAGATATATACGCCGAACTCCTCGCGCAGACGGTCCACTTGCTCCGCCTGCAAGCCGGTGTACGTGAACATGCCGCGTTGCTTGATATAACGCGCAAGCGCCTCGCCGCGTACATGCTCGCGCAGGCCGTCGTGAATCGCGTGCCGCATACGCGCGATGCGCTGACACATCGCCGCCAGTTCCTCGCGCCACGATTGCGCGAGTTCCGGCGTGTTCAGCACCTTGGTCACGATCTTCGCGCCGTGCGTCGGCGGATTACTGTAGTTCGCGCGCACCGCGCTCGTCAATTGACCGAGCACGCGATCGGCTTCGGCGGCATCGTCGCACACGACATGCAGACCGCCACAGCGCTCGCCGTACAGCGAGAAATTCTTCGAGAACGAGTTGGCGACGAACGCCGGCACGCCGCGCCGCGCAATCTCGCGCACCGCGAAGGCATCGGCGTCGAGCCCTGCGCCGAAGCCCTGATACGCCATGTCGACGAAGGGCAGCAAGTCGCGCTTTTGCAGTACGTCGATGACCTTCACCCACTGCGCTTCGTCTAGATCGACGCCTGTCGGGTTATGACAGCACGCATGCAGCAGCACGACGCTCTTTGCAGGCAGCTTGTCGATGGCGTCCAGCATGGCATCGAACAACAGCCCGCCGGTTGCTTCGTCGTAGTAGGGATATGTGTTCACTTCGAAGCCCGCGCGCTCGAAGATGAAACGGTGGTTCTCCCACGTCGGATCGCTTACCCACACCTTCGTGTCCGGAAAGTAACGACGGATGAAATCCGCGCCCACTTTCAACGCGCCCGAACCACCGAGCGTCTGCACGCTCGCAATGCGTCCGTCGGCACGCGGTGCGCTCTCGGCGCCAAAAACGAGCGTCTGCACGGCATCGCGATAATGCGCGAAACCGGCCATCGGCAGATACGGCTTCGGGCCGAGTTCCTGCAAGAGCGAAAGCTCGGCTTCGCGCACGGCTTGCATCACGGGAAGGCGGCCGGCATCGTCGAAATAGATGCCGATACTCAGATTGACCTTGTCGGTGCGCGGGTCCTTCTGAAAGTTTTCGTTCAGCGTGAGAATCGGGTCGCCGGGGTAGGCATCGATATGTTCGAACATGGTGGTGGTTTCAGGACTTCGGGACGGGAGTTCAGCGAGTCGGCGCGCGGCGCGATTGGCCCGCGCTGCCGTTCCTTTTTCCGAGATAGTAGCCGATTCCGAGAACGGCCAGCCAGATCGGGATCAGCCAGACGGAGAGCCGCAAGCCCGGCGTCTCGAACATCACCCAGACTATGCCCGCGACGAATGCAAGACACAGATAGTTCGTGAGCGGATAGCCGAGGCTCGGGAACGCCGTCACCGAGCCGCTCGCGCGCTTCCTAGCGCGGAACTTCAGATGGATGATGCTGATCATCGCCCAGTTGATGACGAGCGCGGATACCGCGAGACCCATCAGCAATTCGAAGGCGCGTCCCGGAATGAAGTAATTGATGAGCACGCAAGCCGCCGTGACGAGCGCCGACACGCCGAGCGCAACGAGCGGAATGCCGCGCGCGCTCACCCGCAACAGGGCGCGCGGCGCATTGCCTTGCTGCGCGAGACCGTAAAGCATGCGGCTGTTGGCATAGACGCCGCTGTTATAGACCGAGAGCGCGGCCGTCAGCACGATCACATTGAGCACGTTCGCGACGAGGCCGCTGTTCATCTCGCGGAAGATCAACACGAACGGACTGCCGCCCGTCACGACCTTGTCCCACGGATACAGCGAAAGCAGCACGCCAAGCGCGCCGATATAGAAGATGAGAATGCGATAGATGACCTGATTGGTCGCGCGCGGAATGCTGCGCGACGGGTCTTCCGCTTCCGCTGCCGTGATGCCGACGAGTTCGAGCCCGCCGAACGAAAACATGATGACGGCCATGGACATGACGAGCCCGCTCACGCCATAGGGAAAAAAGCCGCCGAGCTTCCACAGGTTGGTGACGCTCGCTTGCGGCCCCGCGTGACCCGAGATCAGCAGATACGCGCCAAACAGGATCATGCCGACGATGGCCGCGACCTTCACGATGGCGAACCAAAACTCCATCTCGCCGTATGACTTCACGCTCGTCAGATTGATGGCGTTGACGAGCGCGAAGCACACGAGCGCCGACACCCACGCGGGCAGCATCGGCCACCAATACTGCATGTAGATGCCGATGGCCGACAGCTCCGCCATGCTCACGAGAATGTAGACCGCCCAATAGTTCCAGCCGGAGATGAAGCCCGCCGCGTTGCCCCAATAACGTGCAGCGAAATGGCTGAACGAGCCGGCCACCGGTTCATCGACGACCATCTCGCCCAACTGCCGCATGATGAAAAACGCCGCCAGCCCGGCGATGGCATAGCCGAGCAGCACGGACGGCCCCGCGAGCCGGATGGTCTGCGCGACACCCAAAAAGAGCCCGGTGCCAATTGCGCCGCCAAGCGCGATCAACTGGATATGCCGGCTCTTGAGTCCTCGGCGGAGTGTCGTCTGCGATGCCTGTACTGCCTGTTCTGTCTGTGAAGTGCCTGAAGCCATGTCGATGCCTGCCTGAACTGCGCGAAAACCCCTAGGGTTCTTTTGAGCCGCAAAGCGGCCCACTGTTGTTTTTTTGTCCGAATGACACGCAAACGTTGCTTTTATCGTTTTGACCAGCGAAGCGGACGAAACGCGATTCTACCGCCTGGCCGCCGCGGAGCCTTATCGGGCGGACCTTGCTCGCCGTTCCCGGCAACTTTAGGCCTACCGCGCAAACGATTTGAGGCCGGAATCAGGGCTTGTTCGGAGGATTGATTCGGCATCCGCGACCGCAAAATTCATCTCATGCACTCAACGGGGAAGTCGACATGTTTCAGACGATGGAAGGCAACGCGGCACCGCATCGCGTAATCGGTTCGAAAGCGGATTCGGAAGCGGAACTCTTGAGCACGCTGCAGGCGGCGTCGGAAAACATCATGCGCCTCGCGGGCAAGCTGCTCGCCGGACGCGACGCCTCGGCGCAAGACGCGGTCTCCATCACCGAACAGAAAGAACTGGCGCAACTGACCATCGGCCGATTGCTCGCGCTACCGGCATCGAAAATTTAAGCACCAAAGAGAAGCGCGGCGGCTCCATGTGGAAGCCGTCCGCGATCAGGGAATTAGACGCGCAAGCCCAAAGAATCTGGAAGAGAACATGAACTACCTGACGATCATCGCAACTGTGTGGGCGATTTGCGCGATCTGCGCGGTGCTGTTCATCCGCGGCTCGGCGGCGCAGCAAATGAAGCCGGCGCGCGTGCGTCGTGACCAACGCACGCTTGCCGAGCGCATCAAGGATTTCAGCCACACGGCCTGAAGTAGCGCGGTCCCGAAGTACCGCGTCCGAATACGGCAGGCCGTTGTCGCCCGACAAACGGCCGCTGCCGATGAATTATTTGATTGCCGCCACCGCCGCGCGCAAGCCGAGCAGATAGCTGTCCACGCCGAAGCCGGAAATCTGCCCCTTCGCGACTTCCGCGAATACCGACTTGTGACGGAACTCCTCGCGTGCATGCACATGCGACATGTGCACTTCGACGATAGGCACGGTGAGAATGGCGAGTGCATCGCGAATACCGTAGCTGTAATGCGTCCACGCGCCCGCGTTGATGATGATCGCATCCACCTTGTCTTCGAACGCCTTGTGGATGCGCGCGCACATCTCCCCTTCGATATTGGTCTGGTAACTTTCCACCTCGACGCCCAGTTCCTTGCCGAGCGCTTGCAACTGTTCGTCGATCTGCGCGAGCGTGGCCGTGCCGTACTGCTTGGGGTCGCGCTTGCCGAACATGTTGAGATTGACGCCATGCAGCGTGAGGATCTTTGCCATAACGAATTCCTTTCGGTGGATGAATGAAGCGTGGAAAGCTCGAACCTCGCTTTCGACGATGCGCAGATTCTGCAACCCGCGGCGCGCACTGACAATAGCCATGCGTCGCGCGTTGCACGCTAAAGCTCGTTACCGGGCAGCCGATAACGCGTATACCGGCGCTAACGGCGATTCATCCGCTCTCCCGCGCAACTACAACGTTTAGCCGGTCTCAGTATGTCAGCCACTTCGTCTTTGCGCGATTCCATTCTGGCCACGCCCTCGACCACGGACGGACCGATCACGGCAGCCATTCGCGCGTCGCTACTATCCACCCTCGTCGAGGACATTCGGCCGCTTCTGCTCTCCGGTCTTTCCAGCGCTTTCGTCGCGACGATCGCGCTCTTGCGTCTGCATGCGCTCTGGACCGTGCTCTGGCTCGGCGCCGATGTGCTGTTGCTCGCGGCGCGCGTCGGTATCGTGTGCCGGTATCGCGCGTTGAGCCGCCCGGACGCGCCGCATCCCGAGCCCTGGGCCGCGCGCTATGCGCCCTTCGCGCTCCTTGCGTGTCTCGCGCTGGGACTCGGCGCGATGGCCTGCGTCATCTCCGGCGATACCGTGCTGGCCGCGCTCGCGATCATGGTGACGGCGGGATTGCTCGGCGGCATCGCATCGCGCAATGCGGGCACGCCGTATCTCGTCAGCGCGCAGATTTGCCTCGGCGCGGCGCCTATCGGTTTTGGCGCGCTGCTCGCGGGCGGAAGTTTCTGGATGCTCGTGCCGCCGCTTTTCCTATATATCGGCGCGATGGGCTCGGTCGTGCGCCGCCACTATCGCACGCTCGTCGCGCTGATGATCGCGGAGCAGCGTCACGCCGAACTCGCCGCGCGCTTCGACGCCGCCCTCGCCCACATGCCGCACGGCCTTTGCACCGTCGATGCGGAAGGCAAGGTGATCATCGCCAATCGACGGGCGGCGGAACTGTTCGGCTCGACCGTCGAGATGTTGCGGCTGAACATATCGTTGCCGGATTTCATCGGCCATGCGGGACTCGCGAAGTTCGGCGAGACCTTGCGTGCGCAACTGGTCGAACGTTGCGCGCTGTGGCTGAAAGACGGGCAAGGCGCGCTCGAACTGAATCTCGCCGATGGCCGGCAACTCGAACTTTGCCGCAACGCGGTGCCGGACGGCAGCGCGGTGATCATCATCGAGGACGTGACGGAGCGGCGCCGCTCGGAAGCGCGGCTTCTGCATTGGGCGCATCACGATTCGCTCACGGGACTGCCCAACCGCCGCTATCTCGGCGATCACGCCGAACGGCTGATGGCGAACGGCGCGGGCCGCGAGAAGGTCATGGTGATGTATGTCGATCTCGACGGCTTCAAGCGCGTCAACGACACGCACGGCCACAATGCGGGCGACGAGCTGCTGACCCAGGCCGCCGACCGCCTGCGTAACGCGATGCGGCGCGGCGAGCTGGTCGCGCGGCTCGGCGGCGACGAGTTCGCCATCGTGGCGACTTACATTGCGCGAACGTCGGGTGCGGCATTCGCACGGCGCATCATCGGCGATCTGTCGGCGCCTTACGAACTCGACGATGGCGGTATTGCGCGCGTGGGCGTGAGCGTCGGTATCGCGCTGGCGCGACGCGGCGAGTTGTTCGAGAGCGCCCTGAAACGCGCGGATGCGGCGCTCTACGAGGCGAAGCGCGAGCAACGCGGCACATACCGGTTCGCGGCAGGCGACGAGGATCTGTTTCAGGTCGATGCGCACGCGGAAGCGCATCGCGAAGGTTGATCGAACGTGCATCGGCATGCGCCTTTCAAAACGCCGCGCCCTGCAAGCCGCTTCGCGAACACGTATCCTTGCGGCTTCACACAGGGATCATCCATGTCGACACCAGCATCGTCCGGGCTCGATGGCGCGCGGCGCATCGAACTCACGCGCGGCCTGATCGCGCTTTTTGCGTTTTGTTGCGGCGCCATCGTCGCGAATCTGTATTACGCGCAGCCGATCACCGAACTCATCGCGCCCGATCTGCACATGAAAGGCGGCACCGCGAGTCTGATCGTCTCGTTGACGCAGATAGGCTATGCGCTCGGCCTCTTCTTCATCGTGCCGCTCGGCGATCTGCTCGAAAACCGTAAGCTCATGATCGTGACCGCGCTCGTTTCCATCGCGAGCTTGACGGCCGCCGCGTTCTCGCACGATCCCGTCTGGTTCCTCTGCATCTCGCTTCTCGTGGGGTTTTCATCCGTCGCGGTGCAGATCCTGATTCCGCTCGCCGCGCATCTCGCGCCCGACGAGTCGCGCGGCAAGGTCGTCGGCACGATCATGAGCGGTTTGCTACTCGGCATCCTGCTTTCGCGGCCGATTTCCAGTGTGGTCGCGGGCCACTTCGGCTGGCGCGCCATGTTCGGCGCGGCCGCCGTGCTGATGGTCGTCGTGACCAGCGTGCTCGCCTTCACCATTCCGCGCCGTCAGCCGAGCCATCAGGCGACTTACTTCGAACTGATCGCCTCGCTCGGCCATCTCGTGCGCACGATGCCCGTGCTGCGTCATCGCTCGCTGTATCAAGGGCTGATGTTCGCTTCGTTCAGTCTCTTTTGGACCGCCATACCCGTCGAGCTCACGCGCGGCTTCGGGTTGACGCAGACGCAGATCGGCTTGTTCGCATTGATCGGCGCGATGGGCGCCACTTCCGCGCCGATCGCCGGCCGCCTCGCCGATGCCGGTCACACCGTGCGCGCCACCTTCATCGCGCTGGCCCTTGCGGCGCTCGCGTATCTTCCGGCGTTGATTCATCCGGCATGGGGCGTGGGCGCGCTCGTCGTCACGGGCGTGGTGCTCGACTTCGCGGTGCAAATGAACATGGTGCTCGGCCAGCGCGAAATCTACGCGCTGCATGCGACGAGCCGGAACCGGCTGAATGCCGTGTATATGACGAGTATCTTCGTGGGCGGCGCGTGCGGCTCGGCACTGGCGGGCCCGCTCTACGAGCACGGCGGCTGGACGCTGGTGGGATGGGTCGCCACGGCGTTCCCGCTCGTGGCGTTGGTGCATTACCTCGCGCTCGGCCGACACACCGCCGCGCGCGGTCACTGATCTGGGCTCGCCACTCAGGGCTTCGGAATGCGGATACGGCTGATCATCAACGAGCCGGAGACGGCATAAACGAGCGTCAAGGGATGCAGCGTGAAGCCCGCGAATTCCCACGCGCCGAACCAGAGATTCGCGCCGACCGCGTTGTACCAGCCCGCGATGCCGAGCATCAACACGATGGCAAACGACGTCGGAATGGGCGTGCCTTCGAAGTGCGTGACCTTGCCGCTGCCGGCCGACATTTCCTCGGTGGTCACGTTATAACGCGCAAGCCGCGAGACGCCGCACGCGACGAAATACGCGAGCATCACGCGGTCATAGAGGCCGCGCATGCCGCACGCATAACCGATGACCGCCGGCGCCACGCCGAACGAGATCACATCGGCGAGCGAGTCGAGCTCCTTCCCCAAGAGCGACGCCTTCTGGCGCCAGCGCGCGATACGGCCATCGAGTACGTCGAAGACGAGCGCGGCGAATACCAACGCGCACGCAAGATAGATATGGAGGACGTCGTTGTCGTCGAGATAGGACATTGACGAGAACAGCGCGCCCGTGCCGCAGACCGCGTTGCCCAGCGTGAACCAGTCGGCCAGATGAAACTCGCGGATCATCGAGAAACGTTTCTTGCCGGTGTTGTTGGTATTCATGGCGAACTCGTGAGGGCGCGACGTCCCTGATGGTTTGAAAAACTGCTCAAGTCTATCATTCAAAGAGACCACGGCTTGCGCATAAAGCGTCGGAAATCGAAAGATCTTCGCCGATTATTTCCACTTTGGCCGTTTCACGAAATTTTTTACAGAAACGATTGAACTTCGCCCGAGGCTGGCTATGCTCGATAGCAAGACGCGCGGCCGCTTCAACCTGAACGTGAACGTACACGTTGATTTATAATCCGGCTCGTTTACGTATCCGCGAGTGCATTCACATGACGACGAAGCCCGCGCTTCTGACTATTCGCGACGCCGCCGAGCGTCTTCAGGTCACGCCGCGCACGCTGAAGTATTACGAGGAGCGCGGTCTCGTCACGCCGGACCGCAGCGAGGGACGTTACCGGCTGTACAGCGAACAGGATCTGGAGAAGTTCGCGCGCGTTCTGCGGCTGCGTTCGCTTGGCTTTTCCTTGCAAGGCATTACCGAGATCCTCAAGCGCCCGCTGGAAACGCTCGGCGCGGGACGCACGGGTTTTTCGCCGGATTCGCTGCGCGAGATCGAACAGGCGTTGTCGCAACAAATCGATTCGCTCGATGCGCGGATTGCCAGCGTGCGTCGTGAGCTCAAGGAAGCGCAAGCCGTGCGCGGCGAGCTCAACGCGGACCTTGATTACTTGCGGCGGAGAATCGCCGGAGAAAGCAAGGAAGACTTGTTTCAGGAGCGCATGGCCGCGCAGAAAAAGACGAAGCGAGGCAACCAGCCAGGCAGTCAAGAGGTCGATGGCGAATGACCGCAGCACGCTTACCACGCTTACCCGCACCAAAGCTTGGCGCCGCCACGCTTCGCGACGTCATGTTTCCGTGGGCCATCGCGCTTGCCACCGGACTCGATTACTTCGACAACTCGATCTTCTCGTTCTTCACGAGCTATATCGCGGGCGGCATCAACTCATCGACCGACGAACTCGTGTGGGCGTCGAGTGCCTACGCGGTTGCGTCCGTGCTTGGCATCCTGCAACAGCAATGGTGGATCGAGCGGCTTGGCAACCGGCGGTATATCGGCGGAAGTCTCTTTCTGTTTGCCGCCGGCGCGATAGCCGCGACACTGTGCGAATCGTCGTTCGAACTGGCGCTCGCGCGCGGCTTTCAAGGCTACTTCATCGGCCCCATGATGAGCGCGTGCCGCATCCTCATTCAGATGCGCTTCACGCCGCAGCAACGTCCGCGAGCGACGCGCGCGTTTCTCAACATGATCTTGCTCGGCAGCGCCCTTGCGCCGCTCATCGGCGGATATCTGGTCGCGTCGTTTGGCTGGCGTGCGCTATTCACGAGCACGGCGATAGCGGGAGCCGCGTGCGGCCTCTTCGTGCTGCTCGCCGTGCCGTCGAGCGGACGCGTGCAACCCGAAGCGCGCGGCGAGGCGCATTTCTGGCCGTACATCATGTTCGCGTTTGCGCAAGGCGCGTTGCAGATCGTCATGCAGCAAGTGCGCTTTCAACTCTTCAGCAGCTCGCCGCTGCTCATCATGCTCACGGCGGCGGGACTTTTTGCGCTCGGCTGGTTCGTGTGGCATCAGTGGCATCATCCGCGGCCGCTCATCCGCTTGCATGCGTTGCGCGAGAAGCCGTTTCGCGTGGGCATCATGTTGTATATCGCGTTCTATTACGTGAACACCACGCTCAGTTTTCTCGTCTCGCGCTTTCTCGAAGGCGGGCTGCACTATCCGGTGGAGAATGCGGGCAGGCTCACAGGCTGCACGTCGCTCGTCGCGCTTGCCGCGGCTTATTTGTACTTTCGCTACTCGGCGCGCGTCGCGCACAAGAAATGGCTGATCGGCACGGGCTTTCTAATCTCCGCGTTCGTCAGCGTGTGGATGGTGAACATGCCGCCCGATGTCAGCATGCCATGGCTCATCGCGCCGCTCACGCTGCGCGGCATGGTGCTGCTGTTCATCGCGCTGCCGGTGGCGAATATCACGTTCCGCATCTTCGCGATCGAGGAATTCAACCACGGTTATCGCTTCAAGAACATCGTCAAGCAACTGACGGTGTCGTTTTCCACGGCGACCGTGATCATTCTCGAACAGCATCGCGCGGCCGTGCATCAGACGCGGCTCGTGGAGCGGGTCAATCCATTCGATCCGGTGTTTCAGGAGACGTATGCACGGCTGATAGGCGGCTTCGAGGCCCTGGGACGAAACGCCGCCGATGCAAAAGGACTTGCGCTCGCGGAAATAGGCCGCGCGGTGACGCAGCAAGCGAGCTTTCTGAGTTCGCTGGACGGCTTCTGGTTCGTGATGGGTGTGGCGCTTTGCGGCGCCGCGCTGGCGTTCTGGCAAAAGCAGATCAATTGACGAAGCGCGCGACACTCGCCGCGCGCGTCAATCTCAGCCTTCATGCTTCAACCGATCCCTTCGGCTCATGCATCGGGCAGCCGTTGCGCTCACCACGAAAGCGCGACGACATCTCGTAAGCCGGCTTGCGCGAGCGCATCACGCCGCCCAACGGTCGATGCGCCTGCACCCCATGCCAAGGACTGAACGCCATGCCATCGTCGATAGCGGCCGCGCGACTATCGCTCCACGAAGTCTGCGGCGCCACGCGAATCCGCGCCACAGTTACGTATGGACTTTCATCTTCCGGCCAGCGCTTCGATGCATCTTCGATCGGCATCTTCTCGATATCCGTTGCAAGCTGCACGCGCACTTCCCATTCGCCGCTATTGGCCGCGAAGAAATTGCTGACGGCTTCGCGCAGGCCGTTGGGTTTATCGTCGAGATCGACGGGTGCATCCGTCAAGGCGGTCAGTTCCGGCGATACCGGCGCCACGCTGATCTTCCCGAAGTACTGACCATAGAGGTGCGGCACGGCCGTATAGAACGTTTCGCCAAGAATATGCGTCTCGGGATGTCCGCCAAGACTCTTGATCGTGCCGCTCTCGCCGCCGAGTTTTTCGATCACCGCTTCCGTGCCGCGCAACACAGCCGAAAGCGCCTGCTTGGTGCCGGGCATTTTGTCGGTGGTCTTGGCGAGCAACTTCAGGTTACCGAGGAAGGCTTTAGGCGTCGCCGCCGTGAACGCGGGCGCATTGATCATCACCAAGTCTTGCGTGACATCGCCTTCGCTCCCGGGCAAGCGCGCGCCTTCCACGCCGATCACCTTCAGCGCGAGGCCGCGCGGTGTCGAGACTTTGTCATCGAGAATATCGCCGGGATTCGTCGATAAACGCAGCACCACCGGATACGTGCCGCCGTGCGCGAAGATGCCTTGTGCGAGCTCAGGCGCCAAGCCATCGACCACTTGCAGCTCGCCGGTTAGAAGCCCGTGACTCTTCGCGTGCACGCTGCGAATTGCGTGACCGCTATCGGCGTAAGTCTTCTCCGTGATGCTACGCATGGCTTCGGCGAGTTGCTGCGTGGTCTCGGCTTCGTCGTCGGGGATTTGTTCGAACGAGGGATCGAAAGGCAACGGTTGATAGGCGCGCGTATCCATTTGAACTCCGGGGACGTTGGTATGTTTGGCTATTCAGCAACGCCCGTACCCACGCCCTAAAGCTCACCCCTCACGCAGCATTTCGTCCACCGCGCGGATCGCCAGCACGTATCCTTGCACGCCCAGACCGCAGATCACGCCACGCGCCGCAAGCGAGATCAGCGAGTGCCGATACTGCTCGTCACGCCGATGAATATTCGTCACGTGAACCTCGACGAGCGGCTTCGAAATAAGCTTCACGGCGTCGAGCACGGGTATCGACGAGAATGAAAATCCGGCCGGGTTGATGACCACCGATGCGTCCTTTTCAAACGCTTCCTGCAGCCAGTCGACCATCACGCCTTCATGGTTGGTCTGACGAAAATCGCATTGCAGACCGAGTTCGTCGGCGAGCGCTTCGCAACGCGATTGCACTTGCGCGAGCGTCGTCGTGCCATACAAATGCGGCTCGCGCTTGCCAAGCAAGTTCAGATTCGAGCCGTTCAAAACATAGACGAGAGGTTTCATGTTGTCGATGAGTCAATGAGTGTTCGATTGCATCGGCGCCTGCGTCGTCGCGCCGATCACTTCAGCGGTGGAATCGGTACGGTTCAGGTCGATGCCGAGTGTTTCGGGCGCGGTGAGGATCATCGCGAGCGAGATGACGTTGAAGATCACGCACACCGCCACGACGCCCCACGGCGAACCGTTGCACAGCGCGAAGAGCCAGACCGCGACGACCGGCATCGGGCCGCCCGCGATCAGGTTCGCGCCGGTATAGGCGAGCGCCGAGCCAGAGTAGCGCACGTTGGTCGGAAACGCTTCGGCGAACGCGACCGGTTGTATGCCGCTCTGGAACTGCGTGAAGCCGAGGAAGAAGCCCATCGCGAGGAGCATCGGCAGGAAGCTTTTCGTGTCGAGAATCTGGAAGTAGACGAAAAGCATCAGCAAGGTCGCCGTCGAACCGATTGCCAGCGCCTTCCTTCTTCCGATGCGGTCACTCAGCATGCCGCCCGCCAGCGCGCCCACGATGGCGCAGACATTCGCGCCCATCAGCAGCAAAAAGCCGGTTTGCTTCGGCACGCCGAGCGTCTTCGTCACATAGCTCAGCGAGAACACGACGATCAGATAGAAAATCGCCGCCGGTCCGCAGAAGAAGAGCATCCAGCGCAGCACGGTGCGCCAGTGAAGACGCAGGGCGTCGCGCAAGGGACTGCCGACGTCCGCGACTTCGGTTTTCGACAAGGCGACGAACGCGGGCGTCTCCGCCACGCGCAAGCGGATATACACGCCGACCATCACGAGCACGAAGCTCAGGACGAAGGGAATGCGCCAGCCGTAGGCATCGAAGGATTCGGCCGACATGGCCGATGAAAGCGTCAGCAGCACGCCGTTCGCCATGATCTGCGAGAGCGGCGAGCACAGACCGAGCAGGCCCGAATATTTGCCACGCGCGCCGGCGCTCGCGTGCTCGATCGCCATCAATTGCGCGCCGGTCGATTCGCCGCCGAGCGCAAAGCCTTGCAGGATACGCAGGATCACGAGCAGCGTGGGCGCCCATACGCCGATGCTCGCGTAAGTCGGCAAGAAGCCCATCAGCATGGACGCGAGGCCCATCACGGTGACGGTGCCGAGCATGAGATTGCGGCGGCCGAGCTTGTCGCCGAGATGCCCGCAGATGATCGCGCCGAGCGGCCGCGCCGCGAGCCCGACGCCGAAGGTGGCAAGCGAGGCGAGCAGCGCGGAGGTCGAATCCATCGCGGGGAAAAAGAGCTTGGGCAGCACGGTCGCGGCGAGTGCGCCGTACAGGGTGAAGTCGAACCATTCCAGCGCCGTGCCGATGGCGGCGGCCGTGACGGCTCGGGTGCGCATCGACTGATGCGCGGTGTCTTCCATGTGCGATTGCATCTTGTCTCCTCTTCGGGCGTGTCTCTGTGTACGTTCATTCGCTTACCCGGGAATCGTCGTATCCCGATAAAACGATGTGGCGCACAGATTAACAGCGCCGGGTGGGATACCGTTCCAGCGTGGAATCTCTTCCCGCAATATGCAATCATGCGCGAATCATCGACTCGAACGATAGGTAAAACCCATGCCCGGCGTCACCGAACGAACGCTTTCCGTCCTCGAATTCCTCGCGACGCAAATGGAAGGCACGCCGCTCGCGATGATCTCCGATCAACTCGAAATTCCACGTAGCGCGTGCCATCGGCTGCTAGTCGATCTCAAGCAGTGCGGCTACGTGCGGCAATTGCGCGAACACGGCGACTACGTGCTCACGACCAAGCTCGTCGGGCTCGGCCTCAGCTATCTGGCAACGTCGGGCATCGTCGATATCGCGCAGAGCATGCTCGACCGGCTCGCGGAAAGCTCGGGCGAACTGGTGCGGCTCGCAATCGTCGATGGCGACCGGCTGACGTGGGTCGCGAAGTCGCAAGGCGCGCTCAAGGGCCTGCGCTACGACCCGGACATGGGCATGGACACGGTCTTGTCTTGCAGCGCCACCGGCCACGCCTGGATGATGACCATGAGCGACGAACGCGCGCTCGAACTCGTGACGCGGCAAGGCTTCGGCGCGCCGAAGCAATACGGCCCGCGCGCGCCGACCACGGTGACGGGTTTGCTCGAATTCGTGCACGCCGCCCGCATGCGCGGCTACGCGACCATCTACGAAGTCTTCGCGCCCGGCATGACGGCCATGGCGGCGCCCGTACAGCGGCGTGGTTATCCGGCTATCGGCGTCATCAGCATCGCCGGGCCGGCCGTGCGGCTCACCGAGAAGCGCATGGCCGCGCTCGGCTCGACGCTGCTTGCGGCCGCCGGCGAACTGGCAGCGGCGAGTCTCGCGTCACCGCTTTTCGGGCGCGTTCGGTAACGTTCGGCCGCGTGATGCTGCGGGAAATCCCCACGTTTCATTTGCGGCACATTGCATACAATGAATCCCGCTCACTCCCATAACGGGACCTCGAGGGCTGTCATAAGCGCCGCTTTGCATACAATCACGCCCGAAACGTCTCGTCCTGGCGATGACGTCTATCTCGCCATCAAGCGCGCGCTTGCCGGCAACGAGTATGGCGCGGGCCAATATCTGCGCGAGGAACAACTCGCCAAGAGTTTGGGCGTGAGCCGCACGCCGGTGCGCGAAGCGTTGCGAAGACTCGACGCCGAAGGCTGGGTCGAAACGCGCCCGAACTACGGTGTGCGCGTCAAGGCGTGGACCCTGCAGGACGCGCGCGAAATTTTCGAGTCGCGTCTCTTGATCGAGCCGTATCTCGCGGGGCGCGCCGCACTCAAGATCGAGCCTGCCGATATCGAGCGCCTTCGCACGCTGGCGGACGCCATGCTCGCCATTACGCATCGTCCGTCCACGGCCGAATCGTGCGAGGCATGGTTCACCGCGAACGGCGAATTCCACGCCATCGTCACCGCCGCCGCGAACAACGCGCGGCTCGACCGGTCGCTCAAGTCGATGAAGGAAACGCCGCTCATCAAATGGACCTTCGACGCCTACAGCGACGAAGACCGCGAACGCAGCGCGCGTCAGCACTTCGAGATCGTGCTCGCGCTCGAACAGCGCAATGCGGCGTGGGCGGAAGCCATCACGCGCTGTCACATCATGGCCGCTGAAAAGGCCGTGCTGGACCGCCACGAGCGGGAGCATCTCAGTCCGTAGCGTTGTTGCCCCTTGCACCGTCGATAAAAAACCGTCGCACACGAAAGACATCGGAGACACGACATGCAGCCAAGTACGGTGAACGCCGGTCCGCGTCTGGACCGCCTGCCCATTTCCGGGTTCCACAAGCGCGTGCTCTGGCTGATCGGTGCGGGCATGTTCCTCGATTCCTTCGATATCTATCTCGCGGGCGGCGTGCTCGGCGCACTCTCGAAGACCGGCTGGTCGTCCATGCATCTGAACGCGGCGTTTTTATCGTCGACGTTCATCGGCATGTTGCTCGGCGCGTTCACCGCGGGCGTGCTCGGCGACGCCAAGGGCCGCAAGTTCACTTATCAGTTCAATCTCGCGGTCTTCGGGCTCGCGTCGATTGCGGGCGCGTTTGCCCCGAACATGACCTGGCTCATCGTCTGCCGGTTCTTCATGGGCCTGGGACTTGGCGCGGAGATCGTCGTCGGTTATGGATCGGTCGGCGAATTCATGCCGCCCGCCGTGCGCGGTAAATGGTCGGCGTATCTGTCGCTCATCACCAATTCGGCGCTGTTCTTTTCGACCTTCCTCGGCTATTTGATCATTCCGACCATCGGTTGGCGCGCCATGTTCGCTATCGTCGGCGTGGGCGCGATGATCGTCTGGGTCATCCGCAAGAAGATGCCCGAGTCGCCGCGCTGGCTCGAATCGAAAGGCCGTTACGACGAGGCCGAAGCAATCCTGCGCGCCGCCGAGGAAGAGTCGGCGCGCGTGCGTCCCTTGCCGCCGATTGCCGACCTACCGCGCGCCATCACCAAGAAAACCACGCTCATCGAGCTGTTTTCGGGCGCACTGATTCGCCGCACGTTCGTGTCGATTGTCGTGCAGGTCGCGGTGAACATGGTGATCTACGGCTTCATCGTGTGGGTGCCCACGTTCCTGATGAAGCAAGGCATCGGCATGGCTTCGTCGCTCGGATACACCACGCTGATGTCGCTCGGCGGCCCGGCGGGCGCGCTCGTGGGCGTGCTGATCGCGGACAGGATCGGCCGCAAGAACGGTTTGATCGCGGTGGCCGCGCTCGCCGCGGTCATCGGCTGGTTGTACAGCCATTCGACCAGTGTCGAGATGGCGACGCTTCTCGGCTTCATCCTCTTCACGCTGACGTATCTCATGGTCGCGCTCGGCATTGCCACGTATATCCCCGAACTCTTCGCGACCGAAAACCGCATGCGCGCAAATGGCATAGCCGGATGCGCGGGCCGCATCACCGGCATTTTCGCGCCGCAGCTCGTCGTAGTGATGTACGCGACGGGCGGCATCAAGGACGTGTTGTCGATGATCATCGGCGCGTGCGTGGTGATGGCCGTCGTGCTCGCGGTCTTCGGCATCGAAACGAACAAGCGCTCGCTCGAAGAGATCGCGCCGACGCTCGATACGGACGCCGACGCCGCGCTGGCGTTATCGCGCGAATCGCATCATTGACTCTGCAACGTCGAACTTCACACAAGGACACGCTATGAACACCACCAGTCAGGCTAAACGGCAGGCATTAAAGGCACGTTTCGCGCAGAAGGAAATTGTGACGGCGCCCGGCATCTTCGACATGATCTCCGCGAAGATGGCCGATTCAATGGGCTTCGATTGTCTCTACATGACGGGCTTCGGCACGGTCGCGTCCTATCTGGGCTTGCCCGATGCGGGACTCGCGACCTATACGGACATGGTGAATCGCGTCGCGGCGTTTTGCGGCGGCACGAACACGCCGATGATCTGCGATGGCGACACCGGCTACGGCGGCTTGCTGAACGTCGCGCATACGGTGCGCGGTTACGAACAGGCGGGCGCGGCGGGCATTCAGCTCGAAGATCAGGAATTCCCGAAAAAGTGCGGCCACACGCCGGGACGCCGCGTGATTCCGCTCGAAGACATGGTGCGCAAGATCAAGGTGGCCGTCGAGAGCCGTACCGATGACGGGTTTCAGATCGTCGCGCGCACGGATGCGCGTACGTCGCTCGGACTCGACGAAGCGTTGCGCCGTGGCGAAGCCTATGCGAAGGCAGGCGCCGATGTATTGTTCATCGAGTCGCCGGAAAGCGTGGAGGAGCTGGAAAAGATCGGCCGCGCCTTCGATATGCCCTTGCTCGTGAACGTAGTGGAAGGCGGACGCACGCCGCAACTCGCGCCCGATGAATTGCAGAAGCTCGGCTTCTCGCTGGCGATTTATCCGGCGTCCGGCTTCCTCACGGTCGCGAAGGCTCTCAAGGATGTGTACGGCCAGATCCTCGCGAAGAAGAGCACCGAAGGCGCGAAGGACGCGATGTATCCGTTCTCGGACATGTGCGAGTTGATGGGCTTCGCGCAAGTGTGGGCGTTCGATCGCGAGCACGCGGATTGATTCGTCCGCGCACTCGAACGCGTCATGCGCCTCATGCGCGCGGCTTGAAGATGCCGTTGAGCTTGTCGCCGGGCGCGGCATCCGCGAAGCCGTCGAAGCGCCCTTCCGCGAGGCCTTCCGCCGCGCGCATGACGCCGCCCCAGGCCGCGCGTGCCAGCGCGCCGCCGACGCTCACGCGCCGTACGCCCAGCGCGGCGACATCGGCGAGCGTGAATTCGGATGCCGAGCCAATCAGCAGATTGACGGGCTTCGGCGCGACGGCCGCAACCACCGCCGCAATCTGCTCGCGCGTCTTGATGCCGGGCGCGTAGAGGCAATCGGCGCCGGCTTCGGCGTAGGCCTTCAGACGCGCGATGGCATCGTCGAGGTCCGGTTTGCCCGCGAAAAAATTCTCGGCGCGGCCAATCAGCAACGTGTCGCCGCCGTTCTCGTCGATGGCGCGGCGTGCGGCCTTCATGCGCTCCACCGCGACATCGATGGCGAACAAAGGCGCGGATTCATCGCCGGTGGAATCTTCGATCGATAGTCCCGCCACGCCGGTCGCTATCGCCAGCTTCACGCTCGCTGCAATCTCTTGCGGCGTCTTGCCAAAGCCGCTTTCGAAGTCCGCGTTGACGGGAAGGTCGGTGGCATCGACCAGTTCTTTCAGATGCGCGAGAACGGCGTCGCGCTCGACCGTATTGTCGGCGTGACCCTTGGACCAAGCGAAGCCGGAACTCGTCGTTGCGATAGCCTTGAAGCCCAGTGTTTCGAGGTATCGCGCGCTGCCGATGTCCCATGGATTGGGCAAGACGAAGCAGCCGGAATCATGAAGTGCGCGGAAGGCCGAGCGTTTTTCGGCGACGGTGCGAGGCATGAGCGTGTCTCCCTGGTTGGTCGCCCATGATCTTGCGGTTGGAGATGAAGCGCAAGGGCAAGGCCCAAGCAATGCGCTCGCTTCTCGCGCAACCGCTACGCGATCTGGCCTTCGGCCGAACCGCCCGCGGCTCTGACGGCGAGCGCGTCGCCGACATCTTCCATATCGGCCAGCGAATCGCTTGCATCCGCCAGGCCGAGATTGCGTCGCCAACTCGCCGGCGGCGTGCCGAACTCGCGCTTGAACGCGCGATTGAACGCCGCCTCGGATTCATAACCCACTTGCTCGGCGACGGCCGCAAGCGAGCTGGTCCCGTTGCGCAATTCCTGCGCGGCAATCTGCAGACGCCAGCGCGCAAGATATTGCATAGGCGGCTGGCCGAGCAGTTGGGTGAAGCGCTGCGCCAGCGCGGAACGCGAGAGGCCTGCCTTGCGCGCGAGTTCATCGACGGTCCAGCCGTGTGCCGGCTGCGCGTGCAGCAACGCGAGCGCGCGTCCCACGAAACGATCGCTCACGCCCGCGAGCCAGCCTTTGCGATCGTCCGGCAATGCGTCGATGCAGCGCCGCACCGCTTCCACGAAAAGCAGTTCCGACAATCGCGCCAGCACGATCGCGCTGCCGACGCGACATTCGGCGGCCTCGACAGCCGCGAGTTTGAGCGATGTTTCGAGCCACGCCGATTGCGGGTCGTTGCGCATGTCGACCTTGAACAAGCGCGGCAGTGCCGCGAGCACGGGATTGGTCAGAGTATCGTCGCAAGCGAGAAAGCCGCAGATCAGGCGCGTGTGCGCGCCGCCTCCGCCATAACTCAGCTTCATCACTTCGCCCGGCGACGTTTCCAGATACTTCGAAAGCATGGCGCTTGCCGACGCGGGCGTGAGTTCGAGCGAACTGCCCATCAGATGCGCTTCGCCTTGAGGCACGACAAGCAATTCACCCGCGCTCACGTGAATGGCGGAAGCGGGGTCGCCTGTAAGCGAGGCCCAGCAACTGCCTTCCGTGATGAGGTGATACGAGACGATGCGCTCGGTGCGCGGCAGAAACGTCGCGCACAAGTCGGGCGTGGCGTGGCCGAAGACGCACCAGGGCGCTGTGAATTCGCCATTTAGATAAACCGCCCCGCCGAGACGCACGAGGCGAAGCACGTCGGAAAGCGCATCCATGTAGGCGCCCATCAGTTTCGGCGTCCTGCGCAAAATATCTGGACGCGTGGTCATTCCATAAGCCGGCTCGCGTGCTGATACTAGCACTCATGCGACCTTGCAACAACGAACGCGAAACGGTTCGTCGGACGAGACGCGCATCCACGAAACAGGAGGACGGCATGAGTCAGGCAGAGGAATATCGCGGTCAATGTTTTTGCGGTGCAGTGCAATTCACGGTACATGGAAAACCAGAAGGCATGGGCTACTGCCATTGCGCGTCGTGCCGAAGCTGGTCGGCAAGCCCGCTCAACGCCTTCACGCTCTGGCAGCCCGAGGCATTGGAAGTGACGCGCGGCGCGGATGATATCGGCACTTACAACAAGACCGAGAACAGCTATCGCAAATGGTGCAGGAACTGCGGCGGTCATCTCTTCACGGAACATCCGGGGCTCGGGCTCGTCGATGTCTTCGCCGCCAACCTGACGGACTTTCCCTACGAAGCGGGCGTGCACGTCAATTACGCCGAAACGGTGTTGCGCATGAAAGACGGCTTGCCCAAACTGAAGGACTTTCCAGCCGAATTGGGCGGCTCGGGCGTGAGCGTGGCCGAATGATCGCCGGATTGCCCGTTGCCGCGCGGGCAGTCTCGATTGCGATATCGCGGCGCCATCGGAACAGCAGCACATCATGCATGTCGCATCGCTGCCCTTGCCTTTTTAGGAGTTCGTCATGACCGCAGCCGATCCCGCTTTCTCGCCCGCCGCCGACCTCGCCGCCGTCAAGGTTCGTCAACAAGCCGCCTGGTCGACCGGCAACTACGCCGTCGTCGGCACCACGCTGCAGATCGTCGGCGAGAATCTTTGCGAAGCGCTCGACTTGCGCGCGGGCAGCCGCGTGCTCGACGTCGCCGCCGGCAACGGCAACGCGACCCTCGCCGCCGCGCGCCGCTGGTGCGATGTCACGTCGACCGATTACGTCGCCGCGTTGCTCGATGCAGGCCGCGCCCGCGCCACGGCTGAAGGGCTCGCCGTGCAGTTTCAGGAGGCGGACGCGGAAGCGCTACCCTACGCCGACGCATCGTTCGATATCGTGATGTCCACGTTCGGCGTAATGTTCACGCCCGATCAAGCCAAGGCGGCCCGCGAACTTGCGCGCGTGTGCAAACCAGGCGGCAAGATCGGGCTCGCGAACTGGACGCCGGAGAGTTTCATCGGACAAGTGTTCAAGACGATCGGCAAATACATTGCGCCGCCAGCCGGCGTGATGTCGCCTGCACTCTGGGGCACGAAGACGCGGCTCGACGCGCTGTTCGACGGCAGCACGCACGAAATCGTCGCGACGAGTCGTGATTTCACGTTTCGGTATCGCTCGGCCGCGCATTTCATGGACGTGTTCCGCACGTATTACGGGCCGATGAACAAGGCTATCGGCGCACTCGAAGGCGAGCGTCAGGCGGCGTTTCTAGGTGAGATGATGGCGCTGATCGAGAGCCGCAATCGTTCGGGCGACGCGACGCTCGTGCTGCCAAGCGAGTATCTCGAAGTCGTGGTGACGCGGCTGTGAAAGGCTCGAAACGCCGCCGGCTTTCCGACTGCGGCTCGCGCCTGTGGTCGTCCGTCTGCCTGTTCGGCCTTCGATACGGCCACGTGCTTCTGGCGCTGCCGCTCTGCTCGTCGGTATGTTTCTTCGGATGGCGGTTCGCGTTATCGACTTTAGGGCTGGGCGTTTAGACCTGTTTCGCCGCGCTCGCGTGCGCGGCGAAACAGGTGCGGTCATCGTGTGTTATTCCGTCAGGTGCTACCCTGCGAGGCGCGAATGCCGCAAAGGGCCCGATATCCATGAGACAGGCGATCACCATCAGAACCGTTGCGAGCACGCTCTTGCTGTTGCTCGCTTCGCTTCACGCGTTCGCTCAATCCTCGCGTCCGTCCGATGCGCAGATGCTCGGCATTCTGCTCGTTGCGAATCAGGCCGAGATTGCGACCGGTCAGCTTGCGTTGCGCCGGACGCAATCGCGCAGCGTGCAGAGCTTCGCGAGCCGGATGGTCTCGGAACACGGACAGGTTTATCAGGAAGGCTTGGCGCTGTTGCAAAGACTCGGCGCAGAGGCGCAGCCAAGCGGCGTAAGCGATGACCTGACACGACAAACGCGCGATGACCTGCAAACCCTCGACAACGCCGATGCCCGCGATTTCGACCTTACATATCTGAACCGCGAAGTCTTCTTCCTGCAACAGCTCGTGAAGTCCGTGGATGGCTTCATCCGTTCGACTGCGAGCGCCGATCTCAAGACGTTGCTCGTGCGCTCGCGTCCGTCCTTCATCCTGCAACTGGATCAGGCGCACAGGCTGCAACTGGCGCTCGATCGTCCAGGCTTTTCGCATTGACGAAAAAAACGCGGCGGCCCGGAAAGGCCACCGCGTTCGTCGAACAACGCTTTGCAGCGATTACTTCAGGTCGAAGCGGTCTGCATTCATCACCTTCGTCCACGCCGCCACGAAGTCGCGCACGAACTTCTCCTTGCCGTCTTCGCTTGCATAGACTTCGGCGAGCGCGCGCAGTTGCGCATGCGAACCGAAGATCAGGTCGACGCGCGTTCCCGTCCACTTCACCGCGCCGGTCTTGCGATCGGCGCCTTCGAACGCGTCACGCGCTTCCGTGATCGGCGTCCACTCCGTTTCCATATCAAGCAAGTTGCGGAAGAAGTCGTTGGTCAGCGTCTCCGGCTTGTCCGTGAACACGCCGTGCGTCTCGGTCCCGGCGCGCACGTTCAAGACGCGCAAGCCACCGACGAGCGCGGTCATTTCAGGCGCGGTCAGGTTCAGCAACTGCGCCTTGTCGATCAGCAACGCTTCCGCCGGCACGCCGTACTTCTGCTTGAGATAGTTGCGAAAGCCATCGGCGGCGGGTTCGAGCATGCCGACCGATTCCAGGTCCGTCTGATCCTGCGACGCATCCATGCGGCCCGGCTTGAACGGCACGCTCACCTTGTGCCCCGCCTTGTCCGCGGCCTGCTCGATACCCACGCCGCCCGCAAGCACGATCAGATCGGCAATCGACACTTTCTTGCCGCCCGACTGCGCGCCGTTGAACTCGCCCTGAATGCCTTCGAGCGCCTTCAGCACCTTCGCCAGTTGCGCCGGCTGATTGACTGCCCAGTCTTTTTGCGGCGCGAGACGAATACGCGCACCGTTCGCGCCGCCGCGCTTGTCCGAGCCACGGAACGTCGAAGCCGATGCCCACGCGGTCGTCACCAGTTCCCCGACCGATAGCCCTGCGGACGCGATTTTCTGCTTCAACGCGGCCACATCCTGCTCGTCGATCACGGGATGATCGAGCGCGGGAATCGGGTCCTGCCAGACGAACTCTTCCTGCGGCACTTCCGGCCCGAGATAGCGCGCACGCGGTCCCATGTCGCGGTGCGTGAGCTTGAACCACGCCTGCGCGAAGGCATCGGCGAACTCTTGCGGGTTGTCCTTGAAGCGGCGCGAGATCTTCTCGTAAGCCGGATCGAAGCGCAGCGACAAGTCCGTGGTCAGCATGGTCGGCCGCAGCTTCTTCGACGCATCGTGCGCGTGCGGAATGGTCTCCGCCGAATCTTTGGCGATCCACTGATTCGCGCCCGCCGGGCTCTTGGTGAGTTCCCATTCGTGGCCGAAAAGGTTCTCGAAGAAGCCGTTGCCCCATTGCGTCGGCGTCGAGGTCCAGGTGACTTCGAGACCGCTCGTGATGGTGTCCGCGCCACGGCCCGTGCCGAACGTGCTGTTCCAGCCGAGGCCCATGGTTTCAAGTTCGGCGCCTTCCGGCTCCGCGCCCACGTTATCCGACGGACCCGCGCCGTGCGTCTTTCCGAAGGTGTGGCCACCCGCGATCAGCGCGACGGTTTCTTCGTCGTTCATGGCCATGCGGCCGAAGGTATCGCGAATATCGTGCGCTGCCGCAAGCGGATCGGGGTTGCCATCCGGGCCTTCCGGGTTGACGTAGATCAGGCCCATCTGCACCGCGCCAAGCGGATTTTCCAGATCGCGCCCGCCATCCGTGCGGCTTTGTTCGATGCCGTGCATTTGCGCATCGGCGGTGATCACGCCTTCATCGTCGTCCTTGCCGGCCGCGCCCTTGCCGTAGCGGACATCGCCGCCGAGCCAGGTTTTTTCATTGCCCCAGTAGACGTCCTGGTCCGGCTCCCACGTATCTTCGCGACCGCCCGCGAAACCGAGCGTCTTGAAGCCCATGGTTTCGAGCGCGACGTTGCCGGTGAGAATCAGCAGGTCAGCCCACGAGATTTTCTGACCGTATTTCTGCTTGATCGGCCAAAGAAGGCGTCGTGCCTTGTCGAGACTGACATTGTCCGGCCAGCTATTGAGCGGCGCGAAACGTTGCTGACCGCGCCCGCCGCCTCCGCGTCCATCGCCGGTGCGATACGTGCCCGCGCTATGCCATGCCATGCGGATGAAAAGCGGACCGTAGTGGCCGAAGTCGGCGGGCCACCACTCCTGCGAGTCGGTCATGAGCGCGGCGAGATCTTGCTTGACTGCCGCGAGATCGAGACTCTTGAAAGCTTCCGCGTAATTGAAGTTGCTGTCGAGCGGATTGGACTTGTTCGAATGCTGACTGAGCAGGTCCACGCGCAACTGTTTTGGCCACCAGTCACGGTTCGTCGTGCCACCGCCAGCGGTGTGATTGAACGGACACTTCGATTCGTTTGACATGCGTTACCTCCTTGGGGGACTTGCCTCTGCTTGCTTGTTTTACATGGCGCCGACGCGTGGTCCCGTGTGGACGAAGAAAGCGCCGGCTGTGTCGATGGGTCCGACCTTGGATTCAGGTTGCCGCCGATCATTCGTTGGCGTCACGCGTCTGACATGGTGCGTCGCACAAGCATCGTGTCGATGACAGCCGGCGGCATCCAACAATATATGTGAGAGCCGTCGGCAGATGAAATGCATTTGTGGCAATGCCGCCGATAGAACGCCCCTATAAGAATAGCGAGGCTCGCGAGAATTTGCAGGTGGAGTGTGAGCGACGGTCCGACGCCCTGGCGTTACGTCAAGTCGTCCATTCGGGAAATAGGCAGCAAGTCGGCGATGTTGGACCATTTGACAACACACTTAGGCGTTGTCAAAATGTCCAACACCAAAGCGGTTTTGATTGAGGATGAGCGGCTCGAATTCGCGGGATCGGGGTTCGCGGAAATCGTCTTGTGGCACGTTCCCGTGCGCGTGCAAGGGTGTACTCATTTCTATAAATATCGGTTCGCTTATGTGGCGGCAAGCACATGCGTTCTTCGCTATGACAACGAACGCGGCAAGGGCGATCATCGGCACTTTGCCGGCGTCGAGTCGCCCTATGAATTTTCTACGCCTCAGCAGTTGTATGCAGACTTCTGGGCCGATGTAGCAGTCTGGAACAGATGGAGGGCAAGATGAAGAAAACCGCAACTATCCGCATTTCTTCACTCGAAGAACTCACCGAGCGCTTCAATGCGGCAGTAGAGAATGGCAAACCCCTCCACGGCCGCAACTTCTCCTACGCCACGCCCGAGCTCCTCTTTCGCACCTTCACCACGCCGCGCTGGCGCATCATTCGCGTGATGACGGGCGCGGGGCCGATGTCCATCCGCGAGCTCGCCCGCCGGCTCGAGCGCGATGTGAAGGGCGTGCATCGCGATGTACAAGCGCTTTTGCAAGCCGGCCTCATGGAAAACGATGCGAACGGCGCGATTGTCTTTCCCTACGACACCGTGCACGTGAATTTCAAACTGAAGGCGGCCGACTTATCGCCGTTGGCGAGCGAGCGCGAGTCGGCAGCCGCGCCTGTTGTCGAAAACCGCGCGGCCTTGCCTCAACGTCCGCCACGTACGCCACGCACATCACCCGCACCACGCGTATCACGCAAGCGCGCCACAAGCGCACGACCGGCGGGCAATCGCTAGCCGGCTAACTCCAGTCGTCCATGTCGTGCTTGATGCTGTGCCGATTTGCAATGAGCGTCTCAACGCTGGGCTCGTTATTCATCGCACGCTGAATGGCGAGCTTGGTCGCTTCGTAGTTCGTGCGATACATGTCTTTCTTGTCGAGGTTCGCGTCGGTGGCGCAGCGCGGGTCGATCCACACGAGGCTGATGATGCACAGATCGTTGGCCTGATCCTTCGGCAAGATGCCTTCGATCAAGCAATCGACCACTGCGTCCGCCGTCGCGGATTGCACCACGCCGCCGAACAGGTCGATATTCGCCATGTCCTTGAGCGTGACCTTCGGGACGATGATCGTCGCGGGACGCACCAACTGGTTGCACGCGCGGATGGCGAACATGGCGGTATGCCCTTTCGACTGCGCCATCATGTTGGCGAAGGCGTGACCGACCGGCCCATCCACGCGGCCGATCAGGATTTCGGGCATTGCATCGGTGGCTTGTCCGGGGGCGGCAAAAACGGTGGCCTCGCCGGCGCGAAACGTCAGGTCCAGACTCATGGTGTCTCCTTGCAGGGCTCGAAGTGGTCGAAGGAGAACAGCCAACGCAAGGACGATGCCAGAACAGATCCGGAGCCCGAGGCGCTTTACCGATCGACGATCACGCGCTGGCTGTACCAAAACAGTAACCGCTCAGCGTGACACTCTGTCCATCTCGCGACAAGCGCGACCTGCTCAGAACGTCGACAACGTCAACGTGTTCTGCACGGACTTCACGCCCGGCACGCCTTCCGCGATATGCGTCGCCAGGTCGACCTGCGCCGTCTCCGGCACCCATCCTTCCAGCACTACGGCGCCGTTATTCGCTCGCACGGTGATGCCGCTCGCGCGCAAGCCTTTCGCTTTCTCGAGCGCATTGAGCACTCGCCGCACGAGCGCGCGGTCCGCAGCTTTCGACGATGACGCCGCCGCGCCCGTTACCGCCGAAGCCATTGTCACGCTTGCGGGCGACGCAAATTTCGCGGCGCCGCCCTGCGCGAACGCACACACCGATGCCATGCCGACACATGCAAGCGCCGCTGCCGTCGCGCGCACTCCAATTCGAATCAGAACCATAACCACCTCTCATGTGAAAACCAGCGCTTACTCAGAACCGATGCGTCATGCCAGCCGCGACCAGCGTTTCCGTTGCATTGAGCCCGTTCGGCGAGATACCCGGCCAGCCCGCCGTCGACGTGCCGTTGTTCTTGAGAAAGCCCGCGCGCCCGTAGAACGCCGTGCGCTTGGAAATGCTGTGATCGAAGCCCGCTTGCACGAGCCACGCGTTGTCGTGCACGCCACGCGCGACGCGCTGCATGGCCGCGATCTCGATGGTGTCGGCGGGCGTTGCCTGGATCGTCGCGCCTGCCTCCATCGTGCTGAACGGATGCCCGGCGTTCAGACGCGCGGCAAGCGAACCCGCGGGCGTATCCTTCGGGCGGTGATAGGCGTAGTTGAACTGGAAGTTCACCGGCCCGACGCGATAGGCAAGCGCGCCCGTGAAGTGCTCCGTGCCGAGCGTCGGCAGCGTGGCGGGCAGGCCCGGCATGGTCTTCGAACCCGGATGCTGATTCTGATAAGCGACGCCCGCGTAGAGGCCGTGCCCCGTGTAACTCGCGGCGATGTCGAGCATGTTGCCGGTGGTCAGCGGGTACGGCTGCGCGACACTCGCCGCGAGCGCGTACATGCCCCGCAGCTCGACACCTCCCATGTTCTGGGTCTTGTAGACGATGGCGTTGCTCGAACGCCCGCCAGCCGTTTGCGTGGCGAGCGTATTGCGATCGACAGTCGTCGAGGCGGCGGCGAGCGGCGAGAGCGCTTCGTTGGCACGGAACGGGTCCGACGGATAGAGCAGCCAGAAGGTCGGCTGGTACTGACGCCCGACTTGCAGCGAACCGTACTTTTCGTGCGTCAGGGCAACCCAGGCCTGTCGATAAAACATGGCGGACGAGTCCACCTGCGACGTGCCGTTGTTGACGTTGAAGCCGCCTTCGAGCGTGAATACCGCCTTCAATCCGCCGCCCAGATCTTCGCTGCCTTTGAAGCCGAGCAGCGAGGCGCTATTGCCGCCGCTTCTGAGCGACCACGATTGCTGCCCGCCATTGGCGAGAAACTGGAAAAACGTGTCCGCCACGCCATACAACGTGACGCTGGACTGCGCGGCCGCGCTTCCTGCTGTCAGCCCGAGTATGGCGGCGCATAGCCCTTTGCTGCTGAAGCGCATGCATGTCTCCTGGTTATATCCTGCCGATTCGCGGCGAAACATCGCGATCGGGCGATGACCGCCATTGCAGCCACGTCATCGCCCTTCGCAGCCAGTGTTGCAGCGGCGCGCGGCAAGGCGACCCCCCTTGCAGGGTGGGGGATGGGATAACCCCGATTATTCAGCATGTCTTATTATCGAGATGCATCGCGATTTGAGCGCAACGCGCGATTCCGCTATCCTGTTGCAACCGATACCAAGACGCCCCGCCGATGCTCACCCTCGACTCCCGCGACACCGCCATGCTGCAGGGCGCTTTCGGCGCCGGCCCCGCGCTTGCCATGCGCATCGTCGCTGCGACGGCGCGTGTCATGGACGCCAGCGCGCTCATCGACGTCACCTGCGCGCATATCGACGGCTGTCTGTATCACGGCGCGGCGAGTCTCGACTTCGTGGAACGTTTCGTCGCGAGCGGCGCGAAAATCGCGGTGCCGACCACGCTCAATGTCGGCTCGCTCGATCTGATTCACCCGGAGCTGTATCGCGGAGATTCGGCAACGGCCAACGCGGCGAAGCGCCTGATGAACGCGCATCTCGAACTCGGCTGCGAGGCGAGCTTCACGTGCGCGCCGTATCAGTTGAAGCGTCGGCCGCGGCTCGGCGATCAGATCGCGTGGGCGGAATCGAATGCCATCGTGTTCGCCAATTCCGTGCTCGGCGCGCGCACCAGCCGTTACGGCGACTTTCTGGATCTCGCGGCGGCCATTACCGGCCGCGTGCCGCATGCGGGCTTGCATGTCACGGAGAATCGCGCGGCGCGGGTGGTGATCGAAGCGCCGGACTTGAACGCGTCGTCACATCGCGACGCCGACTTCGCCACGCTCGGTTTTCTGCTGGGCGGCGAAGCGGGCGCCACGGTCGCGGCCATCACCGGTTTGCCCGGCGACACCAGCGAAGACGAACTCAAGGCGCTCGGCGCGGCGGCGGCATCGAGCGGTTCGGTGGCGCTTTTTCATGCGGTCGGCATCACGCCCGAAGCGCCGACGCTCGATGCCGCGCTGCAAGGCCGCAGGCCCGAACGGACCATCCGCGTGAGCGCCGCCGATCTCGCCGCCATCCGCCGCCGCTGGAATCAGGCCCGACCCGGCGCTCCGCTCGCCGCCGTGAGCCTCGGCACGCCGCATTTTTCCGTCGATGAATTCCGCGCGCTCTCGTCGCTCTTCGACCGCTACGAAGGCGCCATGCGTTGCGACTTCTACGTGAATACGAGCCGCTACGTGCTCTGGCAACTGGAAGACGACGGCACGGCGGAGCGGCTGGCCGCGCGCGGCGTGCAGATCGTCGTGGACACCTGCACGTACATCACGCCGGTAATGAAGCAGATCACCGGTCTCGTCATGACCAATTCGGGCAAGTGGGCGCATTACGCGCCCGCGAATATCGGCGTGACGGTGGCCTTTGGCAGCATGAACGAATGCGTACGCTCGGCGTTCGAAGGAAAGGTGTGTATCGATGAAGCCAACTGATTCCTTGAGCGCCACCGTGCTCGTTCCGGGCCGGGCGCGTGGCTTTTCCATAGCCCTTGCGCCGCTCAGTTTCTGGGGCGGCTACGACGCAGAACGCGGCGTCATCGTCGACAAGACGCATGCGGGTTGCGGCCGAAGTCTCGCCGCGCGCGTGCTGGTCATGCCGCGTGCGCGCGGGTCGAGTTCGAGCAGCAGCGTGCTTGCCGAGGCCTTGCGCAATGGCATGGGGCCGTGCGGCATCGTGCTTGGCGAGCGCGATCTGATTTTGTCCATTGGCGCAATCACGGCCAACGAGCTGTACGGGCTGAACGTGCCCGTCGTCATGGTCGATGAAACCGCGCTCGCCACGCTAGGCAAAGGCGAATTCATGCTCGAGATCGACGCACCGGATCACGAAGACCCAACGCGCGAGGCATGCATTCGCGTCACCGCGCCATGATCGCCTCGACCACCGCGACAATCTGCTGCGCCGCGATCTTCACATGCTGTTCGAGCAGCTTCGCGCCGAGTTTCGCATCGCGCTTGCGGCATGCGGCGACCATCGCCATGTGCTCGTCGTGCGACTGCTGACGGATCGGCACCTGCTTCACCTGAAACCGGAAATAGCGGTCGCTGCGGTCGTGCAGCACGCGCAACATCTGCAGCGTGATATCGCGGTGCGCAGGCACGTAGAGCGTTTCGTGAAAGCGCCAGTTGAGTTGCCCCCACATGCCGGATTCCGCGCCGTCCATCTCCGTGACGAGATTTTCGGCCCGGGCAATTTCGCCTTCGGTGATATGCGGAATGGCTTGCGAAAACAGCCACGGCTCCAGACGCAAGCGAATCTCGAACGTCTCCTGCACTTCCTCGATCGACAACTCCGCCACGTACGCGCCTTTGTGCGGCACGTTGGTCAAAAGGCCCTCACCCGTCAGACGCGTGATCGCTTCACGAATCGGCACGCGGCTCACGCCGAGCTCATCCGCGAGCGCTTCCTGCCGCAGCGCTTCTCCGGGCGCGAGATCGCCGCTCAGAATACGCTGCCGGATAGCGGTCGTGACGAGTTCGACCGTGGTCGTGCGCACGATCTTGCGGGTGGCGTCGCTCGCGGCGGCGGGTCTTGATTTCGGCGCGGCCAATGGCATGGCGTGGGTCTTCTTGGTTTCTGCTGCGGACATTCGGCGCGGGAATCGTAGCACGCGGCCTAGAGCAGGTTCTCGCGCACCCACGCGCCGTTTTTCATCACGCCGGAGACGCGCTCCCCTTGCCCCGTCAAGACGCGAATGTCCTTGAGCGGATCGCCGTCGACGACGAGCAAATCCGCATACGCGCCCGCCGCGATCACGCCGAGCTTGCCCTGCATGTTGAGGATGTCCGCGCCCACGGCAGTGGCCTGGCGAATGGCTTCGAACGAGCCGACGATATCCGCGCGTATCGACAGTTCGTCGCTCTGATACTCGTGCATCTCGCCCAACAGATCCGTGCCGAGGCCCATTTTCACGCCGCGCTCGTGCAGCAGTTCGAGCGCCTTCAACCCTTGCACGCGCACCGCTTCGTTCTTTTTGAGCGACAAGGCCGAAATGCCGATCTGCGCGCCGACGCGGTTCATCGCGTCATAGACGACGAGCGTCGGCACCGCGAACGCGCCGTGTTCGGCCATGACATCGGCGGCTTCTTCATCGATGAGATTGCCGTGCTCGATGGTCCGCACTCCGAGCTTCACCACGCGCGCGATGGCTTTCGGCGTGTACGCATGCGCCATCACGTAGGTCTGATGCGACGCGGCTTCCTCGACGGCGGCCTTCACTTCATCGACGGAGAATTGCAGATTGCCGATAGGGTCCGTCGGCGACGCCACGCCACCCGACGCCATGATCTTGATGTGATGCGCCCCGGCGCGCATCTCTTCGCGCACGGCCTTGCGCATGGCATCGACGCCATCGACCACGCGGCCGATCGCGCCCATGTTGCGGCTGCAGCCGCACGGGTCCGGGTCGGAGTTGTCGAAGCGCTCGCGGAAGTCTCCATGACCGCCGGTTTGCGACAGCGCCTTGCCCGCGACGAACAAGCGCGGTCCCGCGATCACGTCTTCCTCGATTGCACGCGACAACGCGTAATCCGCGCCGCCCGCGTCGCGCACGGAGGTGAAGCCGCGATTCAACATGCCCGCGAGAATGGGCACGGCGCGCAGCACGGCGAACGTGTTCGGCAAACGGCTGTTGTTGCCGAGATGCGCGACCGATGCAATGACATGCACATGGCAATCGATCAGGCCGGGCATCACCGTCTTGCCGCCGACATCGATCACTTGCGCGCCGCTCGCCTCTACCGGCTCGCGCGTGACTTCGCGGATGGTGTGGCCATCGATCACGACGGAATAGCGGCCGTCGTCGCGTTCGTGCTCGGCGTCCAGCACGCGTGCGTTCTTAAGAATCAGCATGACGTTATGCTCCTTTTCACTTCAGCAGGAATCCGTGGGCCAGGGGATCGCGGTCATCGACGAAGAGAGTGTTGTGGCCCGTGATGCGCGCCCAGCCTTCGATGGTCGGCACGATCGCGTCGTACTCGCCGACTCGCGCGGCCGATACCGGCACGCCTTCGAACAGCGTCCCGATGATGCTTTCATGCACGAAACGCTCGCCTATCTTCAAGCGCCCTTTCGCGACGAGTTGCGCCATGCGCGCCGAGGTTCCGGTGCCGCACGGCGAACGGTCGATGGCCTTGTCGCCATAGAACACCGCGTTGCGCGCGCTCGCGCCTTCGACTGTCGGCGCACCGGTCCACATGACGTGGCTGAGGCCGCGAATCTGCTCGCTTTCCGGGTGCACGAAGCTGTACTTCTCGTTGGCCTTCTGCCGCAGCAGCGGGCTCAGGCGCTGAATGTCCGATGGCTTGAGCGCGTGCAGACCTTCGAAATTGCGCTGCGGCTCGACGATCGCATAAAAATTGCCGCCATAAGCGACATCGAAACGAATCTCGCCTAAGCCTTCCACTTCGACGGAGAGGTCCTGCGAATGCAGATACGAAGGCACGTTGACGAGTTGCACCGAATCCACGTGTTCGCCGTTGACGCGATAACGCGCGATGACTACGCCCGCTGGCGTATCGAGCCGCAAGACGCCCGGCTCGCGCGGCCGCACGAGACCGTTTTCGATCGCCGTCGTCACCGTGCCGATGGTGCCGTGTCCGCACATCGGCAGACAGCCGCTGACTTCGATGAAGAGAATGGCGAGATCGCAGTCGTCGCGCGTCGGCGGATAGAGAATGCTGCCCGACATGACTTCGTGGCCGCGCGGCTCGAACATGAGCGCGGTGCGAATCCAGTCGAACTCGCGCAGAAAATGCGCGCGCCGCTCGATCATGTTCGCGCCGGCAAGCGGCGGCGCGCCGCCCGCGACGACGCGCACGGGGTTGCCGCACGTATGACCGTCGATACAGAAGAACGTGGACTTCACATTAGTGCTCCGTTCATTGAGCGAGCGCACGCACGTTGGCGAGCGCCTTCTCGACGATCGCGATCGTGCGCTGCCGCTCCTCGCCTTCGAGCACGAGACGCGGCGCCTTCACGTATTCCGGATAACCCGCCGTGATGTTTTCGGCGAGCTTGATGTATTGCACGAGTTTCACGTGCGTGTCCAGATGGAACAGGTCGATCAATGCCCGATACAGCGCACGCGCCTTGTCGTATTCGCCATTCACGGCGAGCTTGAGCAGTTCGACGGATTCGCGCGGCACCGCGTTGGCCATGCCCGATACCCAGCCCTTGACGCCGAGCGCGACCGATTCCAGCACGAGATCGTCCACGCCGCAGAACACGGTGAAGCGGTCGCCGAAGCGCGCATAGAGATCGGTGACGCGTGTCGTATCGTAGGTTTCTTCCTTGATCGCGACGACGTTGGCTTCGTCCTTCAGTTGTTCGAGCAAGTCGGGCCGCATGTCCACGCCATAACCGCGCGGATTGTTGTAGATCATGAGGCCGAGCTTCGTCGAGCGCGCAATCGACCGATAGTATTCGACGGTTTCTCTATCGTCCGAGCGATAAGTGAGGCCGGGAAACACCATCAGGCCCTGCACGCCGATGGCTTCCGCATCCTTTGCGAACTGCATGGCGTTGGCCGTGTTCAGTTCGGCGAGACCGGAGATCACGGGCACGCGGCCGTTCACCGTTTCGACCGCGAGCTTGAGCACCGTGCGCTTTTCCTCGGGCGTGAGTTGCGCGTTCTCGCCGACCATGCCCATCATCACGACGCCGCCTACGCCGTTGTCGAGCAGACGATTCAGCCCGCTCACGATGGCGTCCTGATCGAGCGCGCCGGTAGCGGTGAGTTTGGTCGTGACCGCGGGGAAAACGCCTTGCCAGTTGACTTGCATCTCTTCTCTCCTGTCGTTTGGTCAGTGCTGAAAACGTGCGATGGAATAAGGTTCGAGGGGCACGCGCGGCATGCGCTCGCCGAGCACATCGGCGACGAGCGCGGCCGTGGTCGCCGATTGCGTCAGACCGAGATGGCCGTGTCCGAACGCATAGACCACGGACGGCGCGCGTGGCGAGACGCCGATTACCGGCAGCGAATCCGGCGTGGACGGGCGATGCCCCATCCAGTTGACCGCATCCGTTTCGTCGATGTCGGGCAGAAAGCGCCGGCCGAGCGCGAGCAACGCCTCGCTGCGCCGATAGTTCGGCGGCGCGGCGAGCCCCGCGAATTCCGCCGCCCCGCCGATGCGCAAACCGATATCCAGCGGCGTCGCGACGAACTTGCGTTCCGCGAAGATCACTTCGCGCGACAACGCAATGCCGTGCCTGGGCAGCGTCGCGTTATAGCCGCGTTCGCTGTCGAGCAACACGCGGTCGCCGACAGACTTCGCAAGCGTCGCCGACCACGCGCCCGCCGCCACGACGATGCGGCGGCCGAAGACGCGGGCGCCGTCGTCGAGCAGAACGCCGTCGGCGGGTTCGAGCGCACGCGCGACGCCGGTCACGAAGCGCGCCCCCAACGCCATCACGCGTTCGCGCAGCAAGGTCACGAGCCGGCGCGGATCGCCGATATGCGACCAGTCGTCGAGAAACACGCCATGCCGGAACACCGGCGCAAGCGCTGGCTCGGCGGCGCGTACTTCGTCCTGATTCAGCGTATGCCAGCGCACGCCAAGTTCGCGCTTGAGCGCCCATTCGGGCTGATCGGCGGCGAAGGCCGCATCGGTCTCATAGACGGTAAGCGCGCCGCGTCGATACAGCATCGCGGTGGCGCCGATATCGTCGAACATCGGCAAGATGTCTTCGTATACGCGATTGTTGAGCCGCGAAAGCGCACGCGAGATGGCGTCGAACCGCGCGGGTTCCGCCGCGCGCCGAAACGCCATGAACCACGGCAGCGCGCTTGGCACGTGTTTCCAGTCGAGCGCGAGGGGCCCGAGCGGGTCCATTAGCCACTTGGCCGCTTGCGTGAACATGCCGTGCACGGCAATCGGCGTGTTCTCCGACACGGCGATACCGCCCGCGTTGCCGTGCGACGTGCGGTCGCCTTCGAAGTCGCGATCGATCAACGTCACGCTCGCGCCTTCGCAGAGCAGCGCCCACGCGCACGACAAACCAACGACGCCCGCGCCGACCACGATTACATCCGCTATTTCCTGCCGCGGCTGGCTCATGGCTTCGCGCGCGATTTGATGAGCTTGTCGTCGACGGCTTCGAGCCACGTGTCCGACAACGTGAAGCCCGTCTGATAGCGGTCGGTCGGATCGACGCCCACTTGCGAGATCGCGCTGATCCACGCCTGTCCCGCGACCACGGGCACGACTGCGGGCACATCGCCGAGTTGCGTCAGCGAATCGATACGGCTTTCGAAGCGCGAGCCGATGATCGATTCATGCACGAAGCGCTCGCCCGCTTCGATCAGCCCTTTCGCGTGCATCACCGCGAGCCGCGCCGATGTGCCGGTGCCGCATGGCGAGCGGTCGCAGCGTCCGGGAGAGACGATCACGGTATTGCGCGAGGTCAGGACGCCGTTTTCGCGCCGCAAGGGCATGACGAATTCGGTCTGCGTGATGCCCTTGATGTTCGGGTTCAGCGGATGCGGCGACGGCAATTGCTCGGCCGCGTCGGCCTTGATCGTTTGCCCGAGCTCGCATAGTTGGCGCGCTTCGTCGGGCGTGATGGCAAAGCCGAGCTTTTGCGCATCGACGATGACATAGGTCATGCCGCCGTAGCCGACATCGACTGTCAGCGTGCCGACGCCTTCGACCTCGATCGTCTTGTCCAGATGGTTCGCGAAGGCCGGTTGATTGGTGAACTCGACTTGCGTCACCTTGCCGTTTTCGCAGCGGCAGCGCACGTGAATGAGACCGGCGGGCGCTTCGAGCACGAGTTCGGTGACGGGCTCGGTCATCGGCAGGATGCCGGTTTCGAGCAGCACGGTGGCCACGCAGATCGTGTTGGAACCGGACATCGCCGGATATTCGGTCGATTCCGCGATCACGTAGCCCATCTGCGCGCGCGGATCGGTCGGCGGCAATAGAAAGTTCACGCTCTGGTTGGCCGAACCGCGCGGCTCGAAGATGCAGATGCGGCGCAGGTCGTCGCGCACTTCTTCGAGATGCATCATCTTGTCGAACATGGTGGCGCCGGGCACGTCGAAGACGCCGCCCGTCACCACGTTGCCCACTTCGCCTTCGGCGTGGCAATTGACTACCGTGAGAGTTCTGCTCCAGCGCATGCGAAAGTCCTCATTGCAACGGTTGATGCGCCGTTTCCCGGATCGTCGCGACCGTGATCGTCGAGAGCAGCGCCGCGAGCATGACGAAGTACGCAGGCGAGACGGGCGAACCGGTGGCCTTGATGAGCGAGATCGAAATGACCGGCGCGAAGCCGCCGAACACCGCATTGGCGATGCCGTAGCCGATCGACATCCATGTCGTGCGGATCTTCGTCGGAAAGAGTTCGGAGAGCACGGCGGGGCCGACGCCCGAGAAGATGCCGATCAACACGCCGCCCAGCACCTGCACGAGACCGACGACCAGCGCGGACTTGTATTCGAGCATCAAGTGAAAAATCGGATAAGGCAGGATCAGGAACGCGACGCAGCCGATAGCGTAGATCGGTTTGCGTCCGACGCGGTCCGACAACGCGCCCCAAAACGGAATGGATGCCGTCATCACGAAGAGCCCCGCCGTATTGAGCCAGAGCGCCGCCGACGAACTCATGCCCGCGTACTTCTGCGTGAACGACGGCAAATAGTTGAGCAACGTGTAGAGCGAGACCGTCCAAACGATCACGAGCCCGCAAGCTTGCAAGCCGAGCAGCGCGGGCGCGCGATGCGGCGGCGGCGCGACATCGCTTGCCTGCGCGAAAGCGGGCGTCTCTTCGCTGCGTTTGCGGATGATCCAGCCGATCGGCCCGATCACCACCGCGCCGATGATGAACGGCACGCGCCAGCCCCAGTCGAGCATGGCTTGCGAGGACAGCGTCGAGGTCATCAACGCGGCCGCGCCGGAGCCGAGCAGCGTGCCGCCTAGCGTGCTGCATTGCTGGAAGCTGCCGTAGAAGCCGCGGCGGTTTTGCGGCGCCCATTCGACCAGAAACGCGACCGCGTTACCAAGCTCGCCGCCGACCGAAAGGCCTTGCAGCATGCGCGCGGCGATGAGCAGGATCGGCGCGTAGATGCCGATCGACGCATACGAAGGGATCAGCGCCATGAAGAGCGTGGCGGCGGCCATGAGCGGCATGACGAAGGTGAGCGTCCACTTACGGCCTTTTTTGTCGCCGAGCCATCCGAAGATGATCGCGCCGAGCGGACGCGCCGCGAAGCCGAGACCAAACGCGCCGAACGTGCCGAGCATGGCGGCGAACTCGTCGCCGGCCGGAAACATGACCTTGGCGATGACGGTGGCGAGAAACGCGTACGTCCCGAAGTCGAACCATTCGAGCACGTTGCCGACGACAGCGGCGGTGACGGCGCGACTGGTTTGCGTTCTGGATGGTGCTCGGGCGGTGTCGCTTGTGGCGTATGCGCCAGCGACGGTCTGCGCTTGGTCGGTCATGGTGGCTCCCGGGGCGGTCGGTTCGAAGGCGAAACGGGATGCGGCTGAGGGGCATTCTGAACCAGAAAGTTTTATGAATCAAGGATTTTGGATCCAATATAAAAGAACGATCGATCCTTTAACGCCAGCGCGCTCGCCCATTCCGCAGGCATATCTGATTCAAAGTGTTGCTGCGGCTTGCGGAACCTTTACTTCGCGCGTCCAATGCCCGGGGTTGCCGGGGGCGTTCATCGACAAACCATAGCTTGGCATTACTTAGAATAACGAGATAGAGAAAAATGAAACCCATTTTTGGGGATGGCAACGCGAAGCCTTTTCACCTCGCGACAGACGACACGCGCGGCGATGCATCGCCGTCATCGACGCCGGTCCTGCGTGACGCGGCCAAAACGGTTCGCGAAGCCTCGGCCGAACTACTCACGGACGATCAGATCGACCAGCTTGGCGCCACGGCCGGCGAGCGCGTCGCCAGCCTTTCGCAGCGTCTTCTGTCCGAGGCGCGTGCCTCCGACGCCGATCACTTTGGCGAGTTGCTCAACAACCTGATCGTGACCGCCAAGGGCCTCGACCCTGCTTCCATCCAAAAACGCGGCCTGGCCGGGAAACTAGTGTCGATGTTCAGATCGACCCGGGAACAGTTGCTCGCCCAGTTCGATTCAGTGGAGAAGCGCATCGGTACGCTCGTCGTCGAACTGGAGGCCACGGCGAGCCGGCAGAACCGCGATATCGCGGAACTGGATCAGATGTACGCGGACAACTACGAAACGTTCCGCCAGTTCGAAGCGGCCAAGGCGCATGGCGAGGCTTCGCTCGAGTCGTACCGCGTGGCGCTTGCGCAAGAGCCTCAAGCCGGCGACGCGTTCGCCGCGCAACGCATGATGGACACGCGTCGCCGCACAAACGCACTGGCGCAAAAAATCGACGACTTGAGCCGCGCCATGCTGATGGCCGAACAACTCGCGCCGCAGATCCGCATGGAGCAGGATCACAAGCGAACGCTCATCTCCAAGTTCGGCACGGCGAAAACCGTGTTGATTCCCGCGTGGACCAACGCGTTCTCGCTCTACATCAAGCAACTGAGTTCGAAGAAGGCGGCCGACCTCGCGAACGCCACGTTCGATGCCGCCGACATGGCGCTACGCGCGCAGGCCGACCAACTGCATGCCAACGCCGGCGCGGTGACGAGACTGGCGGAGCGTCCCGTCATCGCGACCGAAACCTTCGAATACACGCAGCAGAAGTTGTTCGCCGCGCTCGACGAAATGGCAAAGATCATCGACGAAGGCCAACGCAAACGCAAAGCCGACGAACCGCGGCTGCGCAAGCTCGAGCAGGATCTCATCGCCCGGTTCAACGACCGTAACCACTAAAAGAAAAAACTCGCATGTCCATCATCAACCTCAATAAGCCGGCCCTCGCTGCGCGCGCCGACAGCGTTTCGATCATCCTGAGCAAGCGTAGCCTGCCGCGTCCGCCCATCGTGCGAGTAGCGGCGGCGCTGGACATCTCGGGTTCAGCGAAGGGTCTGTACGAATCCGGGATCATCCAGGAAACGCATGACCGCATGCTTGGCATCGCCATGAAGTTCGATGACAACGGCGAAATCGATACTTGGACCTTCACTGACACCTTCGACCGCCTGCCAACGGCGACGCCCGAAAACTATGGCGCCTATATCACCGAAGAGGTGATGAAGAATGCGTCGGTGCGCAAGTGGGGCGCGACGGAATACGCGCCTGTGATGACGGATATCGTCAATTTCTTCTTCGCGGCGGCAGCGCCCGATGCGAACGACAAGCCTGGCTTTTTCCGCCGGCTATTCGGCGCGCCGCAGAACGACGTCACCGTCGCGAATGCCGCACCCGCCAACAACATGCCCGTGTGGGTCCTGTTCGTGACGGATGGACAGAACCCTGCTTTCGACCGCGCGCGCGTCTGGAAGCTGCTGCGCGAGACGCAGAAGTTCCCGATCTACTGGTCGCTCATCGGCGTGGGTAACCCCGACGAATTCGCCTTCCTCGAAGAAGTCGCCGAGCAATTGCCGAATGCAGGCTTCCTGCATCTCGAATCGCTCGACATCTCCGATCAGGCGATCTACGAGCAACTCATTACCGAGGAATTCTGTGACTGGGTGCGCGGCAAGTAAGCGATTCATCCCGGCCATTTTTTCTCTTGAGCAATACATGATCAAGCAATTCAAAATCCCGTTCGCGTTGACGTTCATCGCGCTCGTGCTCGCATTCCTGATCGGCGGCGTGAAGGACATGATCCTCGTGGCCGTGCTGTGCGTGCTCGAAATCTCCCTCTCACTCGATAACGCCGTGGCCAACGCGGCCGTCCTGCGCAACTGGTCGGACAAGTGGCGCGACCGTTTCATGACGTTCGGCCTGCCGGTCGCCGTGATCGGCATGCGGCTGCTGTTTCCGCTGCTGATCGTCGCGGTGGCGGGCGGCATTGGCTTGTGGCAGGCCGCCAGGCTCGCGCTCGAAGCGCCGGATCAGTACGCCGCCATTCTGACTTCGGCGCATCACGAAGTCTCGGCATTCGGCGGCGCGTTTCTCTTGATGGTGTTCTTCGGCTTCATGTTCAACGCCGACAAGGAAGAACATTGGATCGAGGTCATCGAGAAGCCCTTCGCGCGACTGGGCCGCCTCTCTGCGATTGAAGTGGCGCTGACGCTCGGCATCATCGCGCTCGTTTCCACCCAGTTGCCGGACGGCGAGCGCGCATCGTTTCTGCTGGCGGGCGGCGGCGGCGTCATCGCCTTCATCGTCGCGCATGGCGTCGGCGATCTGGTCGGCGGCGACGCGACCGGCGAACGGATCGTGCGCGAAGGCGTCGCGGGTTTCATGTACCTCGAAGTACTCGATTCGTCGTTCAGCTTCGACGGCGTGATCGGCGCATTCGCCCTGACCAACAACATCTTCCTGATTGCGCTCGGACTCGGCGTGGGCGCGGCTTATATCCGTCAGATGACGCTGATCCTGCTCAAGAAAGGAACGCTTGCGCAATATCGCTTTCTGGAACACGGCGCGTTCTGGGCGATCGGCGCGCTTGCGGCAATCATGCTGTGCGTCAACGTCGACGTTCCGGAAGTAGTCACGGGGCTAATCGGCGCATGCACGATCGGCGTTGCGGTCGTCAGTTCGATCATCGTGCAACGTCGCGAAGTCACGCGCGACGCGACTTCCGACAACCCTGCTTCCTGATCCGGACGCGCCGCCCGGAATCGCGGCGCGATCCAAAACCTTCAAACGAGAGCAAGTAATCCATGTCAATGATCAATCTGTCCAAAGGCGGCCGGATCAATCTGTCGAAAGAAGCGCCGCACGCAAGCAAGTTCCGCATCGGCCTGGGGTGGGACGCCAATGCCACCGATACCGGCGACAACTTCGACCTCGACGTCTCCGTGTTCCTGTGCAAATACGACGAACAGAGCAATCCGAAGCTCTTGTCGCAGAAGCACTTCATCTTCTACAACACGGAAATTCGCACGCTCGACCGCGAAACCACGTTTTTCCAGCCCGGCGACGAATGGCCACGAAAGGGCATGTCGTCGTCCGAGTGTCTCGGCGTCGTGCACAGCGGCGACAATCAAACCGGTAGCGGCGGTGGCGACGACGAAGTCATCTTCATCGACAGCAAAAAACTCGACGCTGCGGTAGACGAAATTTCGGTCGTCGTGACGATCGATCGCGCAGCGGAGCGCAAGCAGAACTTCGGACAGGTTCGCAACAGCTACATCGAAATCTCCGAGGAAGATACCGGCAAGGTGCTCGCCCGTTATCCGCTCGAAGAAGATTTCTCGCTGGAAACCGCCGTGCAGGTGGGAAGCTTCTATCGTCGCGACGGACAGTTCATGTTCAAGGCGGTCGGCATGGGCTACAACCGTGGGCTCGCGGATTTCGTCGCCGCTTATGGCGGCCGCGTCGACCGCGCCTGAAACGGAGATCTGTCATGGCGTGGCGTTACCGGCAAGAGTATGCGAATGTCTAGTGAACCCGGACCGCTGAGCTTCCCGGACACACCGGGCAGGTTGCAAGTCGACGATTCCCGAGCCGACCGCAGTCCCGATGCGCGCAGCAACGTCGTCCGTGAGCCATCCGTGCGCCCGCTTTTTGTGTCGCGCGAGGAGCGCGCCGCGAGCGCACCGCAAAGCTTGAGCGAGCCGGGAAAGACGCTCTTCGGAGACGCTGGCCATCCGTTGCTAAACCAGTGTTTCGAGTGCGCGCGCCAACAGTTTCCCGCCCTGTATCCTCGACAGCAGGCACGCATCGAACGCGCGATTCGCCGGCTCGTACCGCCACGGCTCGAACACATCGTCGTCATGGCCGAAGCGCCGTTGCATGCATGCGGCGAGGCTGTCGAAACGTTCACCCGCATGATGCGCGACTTCGCTGAACTGGATGGCTCCGGCCTGATGCGCGACCTGCTCGAGCGTGCTGCACATAGACCCGGTCTGATCGACCGCCTGACAGGCCGATACCTGGGCACGGAAACGCCGGAACTGGATTTTCGCGGCCTCCTGACCACGCTCAAGACTTCGTTGCACTCGTTTCCGGCGCGCGTGAAGTCGTCGCGGCAACACATCGCGGAAGCACGCGACGGTCTGGCTATCGGTCTTGCCGCCTTGAGCGCCGTCGCCGATTTGCCGGAGCCCTGGGACACCGCGAGCGCCGCGCGCGCATTGCTCGATCGCCGCGCGATGGTGCGTCAGGCGTTTCAGCAACTCGAACTGTTGTCCCTGCAAGTCGATGCGTTCGAAACCGATATTGTCGATCTGCTTGCGCGCGCCGATCAACTGATGAACGTGACCCTCCCCGCCGCGCTGGCTGCGCGGTCGCAGCCCAAGCGCTGAGAAACGAGCGTTTTACATGGAGCCTTCGATGTTCAAGCAACACCGCACCGTCGCCGCATTCGATTTCGACGGCACCATTACCACCGGCGACAGCCTCAAGGCTTTCGTGCTGCACACCGTCGGGCCGATTCGTTTCGCCACATCGGCCATATGGGCGGCGCCGGCGCTGGCAGGCATGGCAATAGGCCGATGCGACCGCGGAACCGCGAAGGCCGAATATTTGAAGTACGCTCTGAAACACGTTTCGCGCGATGCGCTACAACTCGCTGCCCAAAGCTTCTGTGCCACGCGCCTGCCGGCCATGATCCGGCCGGAGATGATCGACCGCGTGCGGCAACATCAGGCGCTTGGGCACGAGGTGGTGATCGTGAGCGCGTCGCCTTCTCTGTATCTTCGTCTCTGGGCGCAGACCATTGGAATCGGCACGGTGCTGTCGACCGAACTGGAATTGACGGAATCGGGATACGCGGGCCGGTTCATCGGCGCCAATTGCTGGGGGCCGGAGAAAGTCGAGCGTCTGAAGGCATGGTGGGGCGCATATCGCCCAATGACCTTGTATGCCTATGGCGACAGCGCGGGCGACAAGGAGATGGCCGAAGCCGCCGACGTTCCATGGATTCGCGGATGCGGCGCCTTGCCGACCTTGCCAGCCCTGAGCGATACTCATTATTAAGACAGCGCGGGAATCGGCAGGCGATCTTCGACCGCTATACTTCGTCCCGCTTATTCGTTCCGCTTTTTCGTCCCGCTTTTTCGTCTCGCTTTTTCGTTCCGCTTATTCGTTCCGCTTTCCGCACCACCTATTCGCATCGAAGGACCCCGCATGACCGCCCTGCCCCCGTGCCCCCAATGCCATTCCGAATTCACCTACGAAGACGGCAAGCTCTTCATTTGCCCCGAATGCGCGCATGAATGGTCGGCCGATGAATCTCCCGCCGCCGAAGCCGAAACGAAGGTTTATTGCGATTCGGCGGGCAACATTTTGCAAGACGGCGACACCGTCACCATCATCAAGGATCTCAAGCTGAAGGGCTCGTCCGGCGTACTCAAGATGGGTACGAAGGTCAAGAACATCCGCCTTGTCGATAACGATCACGATATCGATTGCAAGATCGACGGCTTCGGCGCCATGAGTCTCAAGTCCGAATTCGTCAAGAAGATCTGAGCGCGCACGTCGTGGACGAGGTGCGCCTTACCTCGTCCGCATGCCGCTAGCCGGCACGCGGCGCGCCAACTCCGCCAGGCCGATACAAAACGCGAGCCACGCGCCGCCCGAGGCGAATCCGCCCGCGACATCCGTCAGAAAATGCACGCCGATCACCACGCGGCTCGTGCCGATCAGCAGCACTAGAAGACAGGTCGAAGCGACGATGAGGGCATCGCCGCCGCGCGAGGCGACGCGCATCAGCACATAGGCGCACATGCCGTAGCAGACCATCGATCCGAACGAATGGCCGCTCGGAAACGAATAGCTCTCGGGCAACGGCACGAGCGCGCCGATGGGCCGCTCGCGATGCATCGACAGCTTGAGCACGCGATTGAGCAGACCGCCCAGGCTCGTCGTCGCGATCAGAAAGAGCGCCAGTCCGAAGTGCCGCTTCCACGCCAGCGCCACGCAGACGAGCGCGCACAACAACGCCAGGAACAGCGGATCGCCAAGATGCGTCAAGCGCGCGAAGCTCTGCGCGGCCAGCGGCGGCACGCCTTTGCGAATGCTATCGAGCAGAAGCTGATCGGCGCTCGAAAACGCCTCGCCGCGCTCGACGCGCGTCGCGATTGCCGCGAACACCATTACGCCGCATGCAAGCGGAACCAGCGCCGCGAACACGACGAGCGTCCTCTGCGTGGGCGGTTCGCGCGTGTCGAGCAAGCGCACGAACGCGCTCCAGGCGAGCGCCGCGCCAAGCGGCGCCGCCACGAGCACGAACGCGATGACCCACAACGCGTGAGCTTCTGCTAAGCCTGCATAGTCCATCGATCGACAACCTCCGTTTGATTCGACTTGGCTAGACGTTTCTACCATGCCTGCCGCCGATGGAAATTAGGACGGACTAAGTCGAGCTTCGGATTCGCCCTACGGGTACTCCCGGAGTTGATTGAATCTCACACCCACGCTGACAAATCGTCGATTCCTCATCGCGCGACGCCCGCCGCAAAATCGCTTCATCCTCAACGTAACGCAAAGGATTGGAGTCCATGCGAAAGAATCTGTATATCGGCGAAGGCTTCGAGGGACCGGGCGTGAATCTCGCCCATATCAACGTGCTGGTCGGTCCGCGCGACGGTCCCGCCGGTCAGGCCTTCGCCACCGCGCTCGCGACGCCATCGGCCGGGCACGCGCCCTTCGTCGTGATCGCACGGCCCGGCGTGCCGACCAAGCCGCTCACGCTCTACGTGAACAAGGCGCCGATCGACGGCGACTTCCACGGCAACGCGACCTGGGGCGCATCGCAGGCCGGCATAGCGAAAGCCGTGGCCGAAGCGCTCGAACAAGGCACGCTGCCGCCCGAGGCGGAGAACGAGTGGGTGGTCGTATCGGCGAACTGGGTGAATCCCAAGACCGACGATCTCGACGCCGTCTTCGAGAACAACTATCGCGCGTGCAGGAACGCAATCGTCGCGGCCATGGAAGGCCTGCCGTATCGACATGCCGTGTTCGAGGCGGCGCGCGATGTCTCGAACCCGTTCTACACGCCGAAGAAGCGCTGAGGAGACGACCATGGAATACGTACGTCTCGGCCAGTCCGGACTCAAGGTTTCGCGCTTGTGTCTCGGCACCATGAACATGGGCACGCCGCAATGGAAGCCCTGGATTTTCGATGAAGCGCAAAGCGAGCCGATCGTGCGCCATGCGCTCGATGCGGGCGTGAACTTCATCGATCTCGCCGATTTTTATTCGACCGGCGTCGGCGAGGAAGTGGTCGGCCGCATCCTGAAGCGGCTCGTGCGGCGCGAGGATATCGTCGTCACCACGAAGGTGGGCTACGACATGGCGAGCACGCCGAACGCGGGCGGCCATTCGCGCAAGCACGTGATGGACGGCATCGACGCGTCGCTCAAGCGTCTCGACATGGACTACGTCGACATTTACATGCTGCATTTTTTCGACGTGAACACGCCCGTCGAAGAAACCCTGGCCGCGCTCGACGATATCGTGCGCGCGGGCAAGGCGCGCTATATCGGCGTTTCGACGATGTACACCTGGCAGTTCGCCAAGATCGTGCAGGCGTGCGAACGCCACGGCTGGCACAAGCCGATCAACATGCAATTGCAGTTGAACGCCGCGTATCGCGAGGAAGAGCGCGAGATGATTCCGTATTGCATCGATCAGGGCGTCGGCGTGTCGGTGTTCAGTCCGCTCGCGCGCGGCCTGCTGACGAACGACGCCGGCTCGAATCGCAATCAGACCGACTTCTTCACCGCGCAAATGTATGGCGATGCCGCTTCGCGCAGCGTCGCGGCATCCGTGGCGCGAGTGGCGACGCGACGCGGCGTGACATCCGCGCAGATTGCGCAGGCATGGGTGCTGAACCGTCCGGGTGTGTCGAGCATGCTGGTTGGGGCGGATTCGGCCGCGCAGTTCGACAGCGCGCTCGCCGCGCTCGACACGCGTCTCAGCGACGACGAAATGCACGAACTCGACCGCAACTACACACCGTGCGATCTCATCAACGATTACACGGCGGGACGGCGTATCGCCCGCGAAGCGCGTGAGGCGCGCGGCGCATTCGACGAACTCATGGAGCGCGCGGCATGAGCGACCTTTTACGATCCGGCCATTACATCGACGGCGCGTGGCGCGTAAGCGCAAGCACGTATGCCGTGCGCAACCCAGCGACGGGCGAAGTCATCGCGAACGTGGCGCGCGGCGGCAGCGCGGAGACATCGCTTGCAATCGATGCCGCGAGCAACGCGCTGCCCGCGTGGCGCGCGCTTACGGCAAAGGAACGCGCCGCCCGCGTCAAGCGTTGGGGCGAACTCATGCTCGCCAACCGCGACGCGCTCGCCGCCCTGCTCACGCGCGAGCAAGGCAAACCGCTTGCCGAAGCGCTCGGCGAAGTGGCCTACGCCGCGAGCTTCCTCGAATGGTTCGCGGAAGAAGCGAAGCGCAGCTACGGCGACGTGATCCCGAGCCCGAAGCCGCATTCGCAGATCATCGTCACGCGCGAGCCAGTCGGCGTGGTCGCGGCCATCACGCCGTGGAACTTCCCGCTCGCGATGATCACGCGCAAAGCCGGCCCCGCGATTGCGGTCGGTTGCACGATGGTGCTGAAGCCATCGGAGGAGACGCCGTTATCGGCCTTCGCGCTGGCGGTGCTGGCGGAAGAGGCGGGCATTCCGGCCGGCGTGTTCAACATCGTATCGGGCGATGCGGTGGCTATCGGCGAGACGCTCACGGCGTCGCCGCACGTGCGCAAGCTCTCGTTCACCGGCTCGACGCGCGTCGGCAAACTGCTCGCGAAGCAATCCGCGGATACGCTCAAGAAGCTTTCGCTGGAACTCGGCGGCAACGCGCCCTTCATCGTGTTCGACGACGCCGATATCGACGCCGCCGTGCAAGGCGCGATGGCATCGAAGTTCCGCAACACGGGGCAGACGTGCGTGTGCGTGAATCGCTTCTACGTGCAGGACGGCGTCTACGATGCCTTCACGCAAGCCCTGACGCGCGCCGTGCACGCCTTGCGAGCGGGCAACGGTCTCGAAGGCGCGTTCGATCAAGGTCCGCTCATCAACGAGGCGGCGCTCGAGAAAGTGAAGACCCATGTCGCGGATGCCGTGCAAAAAGGCGCCAAGGTGCTGACAGGCGGCAAAGCGCATGCATTGGGCGGCACGTTTTACGAGCCGACCGTGCTCGCCGATGCCATACCTTCGATGCTGATCGCCGAGGAGGAAACCTTCGGCCCGGTCGCGGCGTGTTTCCGCTTCGCGACCGAGGAAGAAGTCGTCGCGCTTGCGAACGACACGCCCTACGGCCTGTCGGCCTATTTCTACACGCGCGATCTGGGCCGCGCGTGGCGTGTCACTCAGGCGCTGGAAAGCGGCATGGTCGGCATCAACGAGGGAATCATCTCGACGGAAGTCGCGCCGTTCGGCGGCGTGAAGCAGTCGGGGCTCGGCCGTGAAGGTTCGAAGTACGGGCTCGATGAATACGTCGAACTCAAATACATGATGATGGCGGGGCTTGGCCGCTGAATCAGCTTCTGTCGGCGCCGCGCGCACCCATAACCACAAGCACGCACCAGCACGCGCGCGGCAATTCATGCAGTGGAGGAGACACCCTTGGATACTCGAATCGTCACTCCCGATGCGCTCGATGCGCATCTCGCCTCGTCGCCTGGCGCCGGCCGCGTCACGCTCGACGACGTTCCGCTCAACCGCTTTCATATCAAGATCGCGGGGCTGACGTTCGGCGCGCATTTCACGGAAGGTTATGCGCTTGGCACCATCGGTTACGCGCTGGCGTCGATGAACCGGCAGGTTCCGCTCGATGCGTTCTGGATGGGCATGCTCGGCTCGTCCGCGCTGATCGGCATCTTCTTCGGCAGCCTCGTATTCGGCTGGCTGTCCGACCGGCTCGGGCGGCAGAAGATTTTTCTGCTGAGCTTCATCATCATCACGGCGGCGGCGTTCGCGCAGTTTTATGCGACCACGCCCGCGATGCTCGTTGCGTTGCGCGTGTTGATCGGCTTCGGCATGGGCGGCGACTTCGCGGTCGGTCACGCGATTCTCGCGGAGTTTTCGCCGCGCAAGCATCGCGGCACCCTGCTCGGCTCGTTCAGCGTGATCTGGACCATCGGCTACGTGATTGCGAACGTGCTCGGCATGCATTACGCCAATGCCTCGCCGGACGCCTGGCGCTGGCTGCTCGCCTCGGCTGGCATTCCGGCGTTTCTCGTACTCGTGTTGCGTATCGGCACGCCAGAGTCGCCACGCTGGCTGCTCGGCCGCGGTCGTGGCGATGAAGCGCGGCGTATCGTGCGCAAGCACTTCGGCCCGAACGTGACGCTCGACGCCGACGCCGGCGAACACTTCGCTCCGCCCGGCGGCTTCGCGCGGCTCTTCAAGCCGGATCTGATCCGCCGCACCATCTTCAATTGCGCGTTCTTCGTGTGCCTCGTGATCCCGTATTTCGCGATCTACACATTCCTGCCGAGCATCCTCAAGGCGATCGATCTGAACGAGGGCTCGGGCGCGGATCTGCTGCTCAACGGCGTGCTCGTGATAGGCGCGTTGCTCGGCATCTGGCTGACGATCAAGCTCTCGCGGCGCGCGTTCCTGATCGGCTCGTTCGCGGTGACGTGCGTGTCGCTGCTGGCGCTTGCGGTGCTGCCATCGTCGGCGTCGCTCTGGATGATCGCGGCGTTCGCGCTTTTCACACTGACCATGTCCGCGTTTTCAAACCTGGTCGGCGTGTTTCCGCCCGAGTGCTTTCCGACCGAGGCGCGCGCGTGCGGCGTCGGACTGGCGATTGCATGCAGCCGCCTTGGCTCGGCTATCGGCACGTTTCTGTTGCCACTGGGCATTGCGGGCGTCGGCGTCAAGGTAACGATGCTCGCGCTCGCCGCGGTGCTGTTCATCGGGATGCTGGTTTCGATTGCATGGGCGCCGGAAACGAAGCATCTGACGTTGAACGAGGCGAGTGGCAACTGAACTGCTTCAAGGCTGCGCTGCGTTCGCGTTTGTCACCCCTTCGCCACGCAGCCACTCCGCGAACGCCTGCACATGATCCTGCGCGGCAGCCGACGGCCCGATGTCCAGCCAGTATCCATAAGGCCCCGTGGATTCCACCGGCGACAGTTGCGCAAGCGTGCCGTCGTGCAACTCGTCCGCGATCATGTTGCGGTCCACCACCGCGAGGCCGGTTCCGGCTAGCGCGGCGCGAATCGCCTGATCGAGTGTCGAGAACTCGACGCCGTTTTCCGCGAAACCGCGCGACAGGCTCGCGGCATCGAGCCAGTTCGGCCAAAGCGTGAGGCGCGCGTCGTTGTGCAGAACGTGCAGCGCGGGCAGGCGTTCCAGCAGCGCCACGACGTCCTGGCCCGCATACTTCGACGCGCCGACGAGCACATGCCGCTCGATGAACAGCAACGCCGACCGATGATCCGCCCGCGCCTCGTGCCCGAAGCGGATCGTGCATTGAAACTCGCCCGTGGCGTCGGTGCGCACCGAGAGGTCGATGTCGGGCACCGCGTCCATCAGCGAACCGAGACGTGGCGACAGCCAGCGCGATGCGAACGTCGGCGGCGCGCTCACCGTGAGCCGCTTGCGTTCGCTCTTCGGAGAAATCGAGAGCTTGCGGGTCGTGCGTTCAATGGAATCGAACGCCTCGGAGACGCACGCGAGCAACTCCGTCCCTTGCGCGGTCAGGCGTATGCCTTTGTGATCGCGGTCGAAAAGCCGCGCGCCGAGCGCGTCTTCGAGCAGACGAATCTGGCGGCTGACCGCGCCTGGCGTCACGCACAACGCGGCGGCGGATTTGTTGAAGCTCATGTGGCGCGCGCTTTCTTCGAAGAAGCGTAGCGCGGTGAGTGAGGGCAGGCGGCGCATGGTGTCTCGCTAGATTGGTTTTTTCCCTATGGTAACGAGTCGACAGGCGGTTGCGTCCGGCCTTCGCGGCTCAAACCTCAAGGTCGCCGCAGCCTGAGCGCTACAAAAATCTGCATGAGCCTGTTTTGTAGCCTTCAGGCCGCGAATCGTGCGCAACGCCGACCGCCACTCGAAGAACATCGCGCTGTTCTAGTTCACACTCGGCGATGCGGCAATCACGCCCGCCTACAACATCTGACGATGCAGGCTTACAACCCGCCGGGGTTATCCGTGGACGGACGCAAGAGCTCGGCGCCCGGCGACTCGTGACTCATCTTGCCGCCCGCATCCGCGCAAAGCATCGCTGCTGCTCGTCGACCTGTCCGCGCAGCCACTCGCGAAACATCGCGACATGCGGAGCATCGTCCTGTCCAGCGCGCGTCACGAGCCAGTACGACTGATGCCCGTCCACTTCGACATCCAGTAGCGGCACGAGCGCGCCGCGCGCAAGCTCCGGCGCGATCATGTGACGATCCGCGATGGTGACGCCAATGCCATCCACCGCCGCATGGATCGAATGATCGAGCAGGTCGAATTCGTAGCCGTCGTGGGTATCGACATCGTCGATGCCCGCCGCGTTCAGCCAGTGTTGCCAAGTGAGATAGCGCTGATCGTTGCTTGCGAGCACATGCAGCAAGGTGAACGCATTCAGGTCCACCGAGGTCGTCGCGCGCTCGCCCAGCAATTCGGGCGAGCACACGGCGATATGCCGCTCGTTCATCAGCAATTGATTGTCGAGCCCGGCCCATTCGCCGTTGCCGAAGCGAATGGCGCAATCGAGCGCGCCGGATTCGACGAGCTCGTCGGTGCGGCGCGTGGTCAGGGTGACTTCGACTTCAGGCGCGGCAGCACGAAGGGATGGCAGGCGCGGCATGAGCCAGCGGCTCGCGAAGGTCGGCGGCACGTTGATGCGCAAGCGCTTGAGATGCGTCTTCTCCTGAATGCTGCGCACCGTCAGCTCGATGCGATCGAACGACATCTTGAGCGCCTGCAGCAGCAGGCGCCCCGTGGCCGACAACTCCAGATGATGATGACGGCGCAGCAGCAAGGCTTCGCCGAGTTGCGTTTCGAGTTGGCGGACCTGACGGCTCACCGCGCTTTGCGTGACATGCAGCACTTCCGCCGCACGCGTGAAACTGCCGGTGTGGCCAGCCACTTCGAAAGCCCTGAGCGCGTTCAGGGCGGGCATCTTCCGCTTCAAAACTGTCTCCTGTCTCGTCTGACGTGCGCGCATTTAACACGCGCTTCACGCCAGTCGTGCCGCTCTTTGACAGCATTTTACGAATCGAGTCAATTTATGCCGGTTATCCGACCGGCGGCGGCGCGCAACCTAGACCCGCTTCGTTCATGCGGCGACGGGAAGTTCGAGCGGCTTCAACGCCTCGACCACCCCACGACGCGAATCTTCGAGAATCATGTCCGCGCCCTTCTCGGCGACCATCATCGTCGGCGCGTTGAGGTTGCCGGAGGTGATGTTCGGGAACACCGATGCATCGACGATGCGCAAACCATCGATGCCATGCACGCGCAGACGCTCGTCGACCACGGAGGTGCGCGCGTCCGGACCCATCGCGCAGGAACCGCACAGGTGATAGATCGAGCCGGACTGGTCGCGAAAATACGCGAGCATGTCTTCGTCGCTCTTCACGCCCGGTCCCGGCGAGATTTCCTCGGCCGTGACCTGGCGCAGCGCCTTCGTGCCCATGATGCGGCGAATGAGCTTGCTGCCCTGAATGACTTCGCGGATATCCTTCGCCGTCGTCAGCGCGTTGATGCGGATCTTCGCCGCATCCTCGACCTTCGCCGACGCAATTTCCACCGAACCGCGGCTCGTCGGGCGACACGGATTGAAGCACAGCAAAAAGCCCGAGTACGGTTCCGGTTCGAGTTGCGCCTTGCTGCTCTTCGGAATGCGGTACGACAGCGGGTTGAAGTAGAGCTGCAGGTTTGGCTCCAGCTCGTCGTCGGCGCCCTTGAAGAAGCCGCCCGCCTGGTTCACGCTCATGGCGAGCGGTCCCTTGCGCGTCATCAGATATTGCAGCGCCACCTTCGCCTTGCCGATGAGCGAACCCAACTGGTCGTTCAGCGTCTTTACCGTCGCGCGATAGTAAAAGCTCACGCACAGATGGTCCTGCAGATTCTTGCCGACCGCCGGCAGCTCATGCACGAGCGTCACGCCATGCTTCGCGAGTAACTCCGCTTCGCCGATACCGGAGAGTTGCATGAGCTTCGGTGTATCGACGGCACCCGCCGAGAGAATCACTTCGCGCTTCGCCCGGAGCTGCAAGTCCTGGCCATTACGCGAGGCGAGCACGCCCATGGCGCGCGCGCCGTCGAACAACACGCGGCGCACCGTCACGTTGCGCTCGATCTTCAGATTGCCGCGCTCCATCACCGGATGCAGATACTCGAAGCTGCTCGACGAACGCTGACCGTCGCGCGTGTTGACATCGTAGATGCCCGCGCCTTCGTACTTCGGGCCGTTGAAGTCGTCGGTGCGCGGAAAGCCCGCTTCTTCCGCAGCTTGCAGAAAGTCCTGGCAGATCGGATGCGCGTCGTCCTTCATCGGCGAAACGCGGATCTTGCCGTTCGCGCCGTGATACTCCGTGTTGCCAAGCGGATGCGATTCCACGCGACGGAAATACGGCAGCACGTCCTTGAAGCTCCAGCCGCGATTGCCCGCTTTCGCCCAGTCGTCGAAATCGTGCGGCTGGCCGCGCACGTAGATCATCGCGTTGATGGAGCCGGAGCCGCCCTGCACCTTGCCGCGCGGGCAATACAGCTTGCGGTCGTTCAGCTGCGCTTCCGGCTCGCTGTAGTACATCCAGTTGTATTCGGGGTTGTAGTAGGTCTTGGTGAAGCCGACCGGGACCTTGAACCAGAACGACGCGTCCTCGCCGCCCGCTTCGAGCAGCAGGACCGAATACTGTCCCGACTCCGTCAGACGGTTGGCGAGAATGCAGCCCGCCGAACCCGCGCCCACGATGATGTAATCGAATTCCATGCTTGAGTATTCCGGTGAGTGTCAGCCTTTGGCAGGCGCGAGGTCTTTCACGTCGAAAGGCCGGGGTGTCATCTGCAGATGCAGACGGTCGCCGGTATAAGGCGTATGCGCGCGCACCACGTCCATGTTCAGTTCGACGCCAAGACCCGGCTCGTTCGACGGAATGATGTAGCCGTCTTCCCAGCGAATCGGCGTCTTCAGCACTTCGGCGTGAAAACCGTCCCACGTGCCGATGCTTTCCTGAATCAGGAAGTTCGGCGAGCACGCCGCGATCTGCACGCTGGCCGCCGCGCCGACAGGCCCGTTGTACAGATGCGGCGCGATCTGCGCGTAATGCACTTCGGCGAGACTCGCGATCTTCTTCGCTTCGAGTAGCCCGCCCACGCGTCCGACGTTGAATTGCAGAATCGATGCGGCGCGCGCTTCGAGCAGCTTGAAGAACTCGTACTTCGTGGTCAGACGCTCGCCCGCCGCAATCGGAATGCTCGTCTTCGCGGCGACTTGCGCCATCGCGTCTTCCTGTCCCGGCGGAACGGGCTCCTCGAACCACAGCGGATCGAACTTTTCGAGGCGTTGCGCGAGGCGGATCGCCGACGATGGCACCATCTGTCCGTGCGTGCCGAACAGCAGATCGGCCTTGCTGCCAACCGCTTCACGCACCTTGCGGCAGAAGGTTTCGCAGCGGTCCATGACTTCGAGCGAAATCTGGTGGCCGGAATACGCCGTGTACGGGCCTGCCGGATCGAACTTCACCGCCGTGAAACCGAGTTCGACGTTGTGCGCGGCACATTCCGCCGCGAGGTCCGGGTCGTCGTAGTCGTATTCGCCACGACTGTTCTTCGGATAAAGATACGTGTAGGAACGCAGACGCTCGTGCACGCGGCCGCCGAGCAGTTCGTACACGGGCTTGCCCGCCGCCTTGCCGATGATGTCCCAGCACGCCATTTCAAGGCCGCTTACGACGCCCATCATGGTGAGGTCGGGGCGTTGCGTGAAGCCGCTCGAAAAGGCTTCGCGATAGAAGCGCTCGACATGATGCGGATCGTGGCCGAGCAGATAGCGTTCGAATACATCTTCGATGATCGGCGTCATCGCCTTCGGATGAAACGTGGCCGAGTAAATCTCGCCGACGCCCTCGATGCCGCAATCCGTGCGCAGTTTCACGAAGATCCAGTACATGCCACCGACATGCGGCGGCGGCACGGCGACGATATGAGTTTCCAGTGCGGCGATTTTCATTGCTGCGATTCCTTGCGTTCCATGCGTTTGAGCCGATGCTTGAAGACGAGCGCGGCGACACCGCCGAGCGCGGCCATCACGGCGACATAGCCGAAGTACATTTGATAGCCGAGCACGCCGGGATAGTTCTGCGTCAGATGCCCGTTGACGAGCGGCAGGAATGCGTCCGGCGAGTAGCCAATCACCGAGATGAGGCCGATGGCGAGACCGCTCGTCTCGGCCGGCACCTTGCAGTCGTCGAGCAGGGACCAGTAGAGACCGCGAATGGCATAGGTCATCACGCCGATGAACAGCACGACCACGGCGATCAGCACGTGACTCGAAATGCCCGGCGCGACGATCAGCACGACAAGCGATAGCGCGGCTGCGAAGAGGGCGAACACGAGCACGGAAGACTTCGAGAAGCGGTCGCCGAGAAAGCCGCCGCCGATGCCGCCGATAGGACGCATCCACAGCTTGAGCGTGGTGATGAAACCCGCCGCGACCACGGAAAGGCCAATCTCCTTCTCATGCAGATACGCCGAGAAGCTGTACGTCGCCCAGAACACCTGATAGCCGCAGAACACGATGGCCGCGAGCAGCCACAATTGCGGATTCTTCAGCAGCAGGGCGAGGTCGCGCAGCACGTTGCTCTTGCGCTTCGCCACGGCGGTGGCGCCCGCGTCGGGATCGCGAACCAGCCCGAGCACCACGCCAAGCAGGATGCACAGAAACGCGTACATATAGACCACGAGCTTGAAACCCGCCGCGGTGGAGTCGCCGCGCGTGTGCGTCACATAGGCGAAGACCGAAATCGCGATGGTCGCGAGCAGCGCTTCGATCAAGCCGCGACCGCCATCGAGAAAGCCGAAGAAGCGGCCTTGCTCGTCGGCGGCGGCGATCATCTGCACGCGCTTGATGATGGCGGCCCAGAACGTGAGGCCGGTCGTCAAACCCCAGCAGCCGAAGATCACGATCAGCGAGGCGAACGAAGGCGCCGTCGAATACCACAGCCCGAGCGCGCCGGTCGCGATCAACGAAAAACAGATGAGCACGCGCGGCGCGACGCGGTCCGCAAGCCAGCCGCTTGGCAAATAGCAGATCAGGAAGATCGTGCCGAGCGCGGAGTAGAGATAGCCGAGTTGCTCTTCGGTGATGCGGAAGACTTCGAGCATCGTCGGCTGATAGACCTGCCGCAAATACAGAATTGGATAGATCGCGCCGGCGGCGACCACGAGCAGCGCGAGTTGCAGATAGCGGTCGGCGCGCGCGCTTTTGAGCGGCAGCGCAGCCGCGCCCTGGCTGGTTTGAGCGGGATTCGATGACACGGGAGGCTCCTCGATGAACCGCGGGCGCAAAGCCCGCAGCCTTCATATATTTTTGTGTGAGTTGGAAAAGGAAAACGGCGGCGTCCTCGCGAGAAGACACAGCCGGGGTCAGTACTTCATGACGACGAGACGCGTCTGCGTGAATTCGAGCATGCCGTGCTTGCCGTCGTCACCGCCGATGCCGGAGCGTTTCCAGCCCGCGTGGAAGCCTTGATACGGATCGGCCGGCGTGCGGTTGATATAAAGCTCGCCCGCTTCGATGGAGTTGGCGACCTTCATCGCCGTGCGATAGTTTTCGGTGTAAAGCACGGACGAAAGACCGAATTGATGATCGTTCGCCATCGCGATGGCTTCATCGAGCGTGCCGTAGCGCACGACGGCGAGCACCGGCCCGAAGGTTTCTTCCTGCACGATCTCCATGTCCTGACGGCAGTTGGACAAGAGCGTCGGCGGATAGAAAAAGCCCTTGCGCTTCGGCACTTCGCCGCCGGTTTCGAGCACAGCGCCTGCCTCGACCGCGCGCATCACCATGGCGTGAATGCCTTTGCGCGATGCCTCGTTGACGAGCGGCCCCATGAAGCTCGCGTCTTCGAAACGGTCGCCGATCTGCTTGGCCAGCATCTGCTCCTTGAGCAGGCGAACGAATTCATCATGGATGCTCGCGTGCGCATAAACGCGCTCGATGGCCGTGCAAATCTGACCGCCATGCGTGAGCTTCGAGGCGACGAGTTCGCGCGCGGCCTTCTGCAAGTCGGCATCCGGCTCGATGATCGCGGGCGTCTTGCCGCCCAGTTCCAGCGAAGGCTTCGCAATATTTGCCTTGCAGTAATCGAGCACCTTGCGGCCCGCGGAAACGCTGCCCGTCAGCGTGATCATGCCGACGGCCGGATGCGTGCAGACGGCTTCGGCGGTGGCGTGATCCATCGCCAGGATATTGACGACGCCCGGCGGCAATGCAGCGCGTTCGACGGCGCGCGCCAATTCGAACGCGGACAGCGGCGTGTTGTTGCTCGGGCGCACGACCACCGTATTGCCCGCGATCAACGCCGGCGCAACCTTGCGCAGCAGCGTGTAGATGGGGAAATTGAAGGGAATCAGGCAGGCGACGACGCCTATCGGCTCGCGATGCAGCACGAGGTTTTCGTCGGGCGTATCGCTCGGAATGACTTCGCCTTCGATGCGCCGCGCCCATTCGCTGTGATAGCGCGTGATCTGAGCGGCGTAGATGGCTTCGTTGGTGGCGTCCGTCAGGCTCTTGCCCGACTCGGAGGCGAGCGCCGCGCCGATATCGGCGGAGGCTTCGACGATGGCGTCCGCGAGACGCTGCATGTGCACCGCGCGCTCGGCGGCGGGCATCACGCGCCAGCGCTTTTGCGCGGTGGCGGCGAATTCAACGGCTTGCAGCGCCTCTTCGCGCGTTGCGTTGTGCACGTGGCCGAGCACTTCTTCGGTAGCCGGATTGACGACGGCGGTGCGTTGATCGCTTGCGGGCGCGATGAAACATCCGTTCACGAAATTGCGTTCTGACTTCATGTTTCTCGATGATTCCTGGTTCGATGACGGGCGACGGCGGCCGCAGCGGAAAAACCAGCGCCGCTGATGTCGCGGCTGCCTCTTACGACTTTCGGCCCATTTTTCCGCGCTTCGCGCTGCAGCGACAAGCGAAGAATTTGCTGGCAGAACATTCAAAAAACTCACGTTCGATGTTCGGCGAAATCCCTTTGCAAGCGCGCGTCGATCACGCACAATCCGTCGCTCATCGTTAGCCATCCTTGGCGTTTTCGCGTGAGCGATGCCGACGTCATCGGATAAAACAAGAAAACTTGAGACTTTCATGAGAATTAAAGCCATTCTGTTCGCAGCGGTCTGCTGCCTGTCTTCCTCCGTCTTTGCAGCGAGCAGCGTCACGCTGTATGGCGTGCTCGACGAAGGCCTCGACTACACGAGCAACGTCGGCGGAAATCACGCCTACGAATTGACGAGCGGTTATGCGTCGGGCAGCCGCTGGGGCTTGCGCGGGGTCGAAGATCTCGGCGGCGCGACTCAGGCCGTGTATCAACTGGAAAGCGGTTTGAACCTGAGCAACGGCGCGGCGGGTCAGGGTGGCCGCATGTTCGGCCGTCAGGCTTTCGTGGGCGTGCAGAACGAACGCTTCGGTTCGGTGACGCTTGGGCGTCAGTACGATTCCGTCGTCGATTACCTTGCGCCGACCACCGCCAACGGCAACTTCGCGGGCTATCTGTTCGCGCATCCGTTCGACAACGACAACACGGACAACTCGTTTCGCGTGAACAACGCGGTGAAGTATGCGAGTCCGTCTTTCGGCGGCTTCAAGTTCGGCGGCTTGTATGGCTTAAGCAACAGCACGGGTTTCGCGGACAACCGCTTGTATAGCGTCGGCGCTTCGTATGCGAATGGCGGCTTGCTGGCCGGCGCGGCATATATGCGCGCGGACGGCGTCGGCGCGGGTGGCATTGGCGCCATCGCGGCCAACGATGCGAGCTTCGTCGCGAGACGCATGCAGGTCTACGGCGCGGGCGTAAACTACTCGTTCGGCCCCGCAACGGCAGGCTTCGCCTATACGAATTCGAGTTATCGCGATCCGTCGACCAATGGCTATATAGGCGGCACGCTCGTGGCAGCAGGCAACACGCTCAACGCCGTCAAGTATCAGAACTTCGAAGTGAACGGCAAGTACCAGTTCACGCCGGCGTTCTTCATCGGCGCGCAGTATGTGTATTCCATCGAGACGTACGACGCGGCTTCAGGCACGGTCAAGCCGAAGATTCATTCGTTCGGCTTGATGGCGGATTACTTCCTGTCCAAGCGCACGGACGTCTATGTGCAAGGCGCCTATCAGAAAATCCACGGGCCTTCGACGGATTCGGTGCTGGACAACGCGTATATTCCGGGCGCGCAGCAAGTGTCGTCGAATTCGAATCAGTTCGTCGCGCGAGTGGCTTTGCGGCACGCGTTCTGATCTAGCTGACATTGAGTTCGTGGTGCGGAAGGCCGGACGCTCGTTCGGCCTTTTTCTTGGGCGTGAAGCTCAACTCCCGATCACCACCGAAATCTCCCCCAACGGCGCCTTCGAGGCATTCGGCACGACTGCCCTGAGCGGGAACCCGAGCGTTCCCCTGAACGTGACGAAGCGGCTCATCTGAAAACGCACACCGCCGCCGATGCTCGCAAGCGATGCATTGTTGACCTCGCCCGCTTCGGGGATGCGGTTCCACACGTGCCCTGCATCGAAAAACACAAACGGCTGCATCGCCGCGAAGCCGAACGTGATGGCCGGCGAGCGCAACTCCGTCTGCACGTTCCAGCCGCGATCGCCTTGCGCCGCGTACGGGTCGTAGCCGCGCACGGTCGAGTCGCCGCCAATCCCGAGTTCCTCGCTCGGCAAAAGCGTGTTGTTGGTCCACTGCACGAGCCCGCGCGCAGATACCGAAAAGCCCGTCGCACCCAGCGGCGTATCGCGTTGCGCGGACAGTTGAAGATACTGATAGCGCGGCTTCGCGCCGAGACGCGCGGTATCGAAGGCGTCGCTGTTGTTGCTGCCGTCGAGATAGCCGGGGCTCGCGTAGAGCGATGCATTCAGATGCGTGTCGCCGGATGCGTCGCTCTTCGTCAGATCGTAGGCAAGCACGAACTGATGGACGTGCGTATTGGCATTGAACACCTGAAAGCCGCCGAATTCGAGGTCGTTGTTCGAGCGCTTGAAGTCGTAGCCGAGTTGCAGTTGCTGCTGCCACGCACCCGCCTTGTCGAGCGGCGGAAGACGCCAGTCGTAGCGAAAACTGAGCTGCGCGCTCGTGCCCGTCTGTCCGTAACTGTCCGGCAAGCGTGGCGTACTTTGCGCATACACCCCGAACAGTTCGATACGGTCGAGCCACGGCAGCGGCGCAATCAGGTTGAACGAATGCGCGACGAAGCGCGCCCGGTTGGGCCGCCCTTCGATATCCGGATTACCCGAAATGAGGTCGTTGCTCGCCGTCGCCTGATAGCCGATGCGCGCATCCGTGCCGAACAGATTGCCATAGTCGAAACCCGCAAGCAGGCGGTCGCGGCCCAGGTCCGGCACGCCGTCGTTGTTGTAGCCGCCGTAGACGCGCAACGGCAGCCGGTCTTCGGTCTGCAGGACGACATCGGTGGTATTCGCGGCGGCGCCCGGCGCATAGATCACGTCGACACGGCGATACGGGTTCGAATTCAGGAGCGCGAGGCCCGCGGCGACATCGGCTTCGCGGATCGGCTCGCCAGCGGGCAGCGGCATCTCGCGGGCGAGGAGCGCATCGGAGAAATAGCGATTGCCTTGAGGGAGCACGCGCCCCGCGCGAAACTCGGCAATCGCAATGCGCACCACGCCGTCGCTCACGTCCTGCTCGGGCACGTAGACATCGACGAGCGGCAGGCCCGCCTCGCGATAACGCTGCACGACGGCGCGGCGAATTTCGGCCAGACGCGCGAAGGTGAGCGGATGGGCGAGATCGGCCGCGAAGGTATCGAGGAAAGCGGAATCGAGCAGCGGCGCGCCACTGGCCGTGATCGCAGCGCTCTGCGTGCCTTGCGTGCCTTGCGTGCTGGCGGAACCGGCCGCGCCGTCCGAGCGCACGAAAGCGATGCCGCGTAAATCCGCGATCGCTACGGCCTGCGACGCATCGCCGGATTCGGCGGGCGGCTGCGGTGCACGCGGACGCTCGGCGGCGGGCGGGGCAATCGGCGCGACGTCTTTATACGACTGCGCGTGCGCTGCATCGGTATAAGCGGCGGCATAAACAGCGGCATGAGCGGCGGCAATGCAGCACGCGAGCCGCGTGAACCGCACGCTCCCCTTCGATGCCCGCGTCATGCGCTACCGGCGCGCCGATGCGCGGGCCAACCACGGCGAATATCGAACGTCTGTCGCAAAGGCGCTCCTCGTCTCAATGTCCGCATCGTCACGCGGCGGCCTGACATCGTACTCGCTAATGGCGTGACCGTGAGCGCGCGAGGCGAAGCTCGAAAGCGCCACGATGTCGGTGTCGATCACGAATTGGTCGCACACGTGCTCAGGCGCCGTTCCGGTTTCAGGTAGCATCGGGTGCGAACGCGCCTCGACCAAGGGCCGTTCCGAACGCAAACGAGTGTCATGACAAAAATAGCAGACGAAACGCCGCAGTTTTCCGATCAGACACAGAGCGAGACAACGCCGGAGTCCTCATCCATCGCACGGACCGGACCGCTCACCGAAGCCAAGCTCTTCGGCCGTCAGACACCGCCTTCGGGCGGCGACCCGCTTCCGCCGCCACCGCCCGGCGGCGCGGGCAGCAGTTATCGCGCGCTCGCGGGCCTGTTGTGCGGCTATGCGCTGCTCGTCGCGGGAAACGGACTCTTCCAGACGCTGATACCGCTGCGCATCCTGCAGGCGGGTTATCCGACGCTCGTGATCGGCCTCATTCAGTCGTGTTATTACCTGGGCTTCATTCTCGGCGCGGTGGTGAACCGGCGGCTCATCGACCGGATCGGGCAGCATCGGACATTCGTGGCTTTTTCAGCGGCCGCGTCGATTCTCGCGCTGGCGTTCGGCGCGAGCGAGTCGCCGTGGCTCCTCGCGCTCGTGCGTATTCTCACGGGCGTCGCGTTCATGGGGCTTTATACGTCCATCGAGAGCTGGCTCAACGGCACGGTGGAGAACGAGCGGCGCGGCCAGGTCTTCGGCTCGTATGCAGCCATCAACTATCTCGCGGTCGGCACCGGGCAGTTCTTGCTGAATGTCGGCGCGGGCACGGGTGCGCAGCAATTCTCCATCGCCGCCGCGCTGTTCGCCGCCGCCGTGCTGCCCGTGACCTTGCTGGAAGGCTGGCCCGTCAAGGTCGCCGATGAAAACCTCGACCGCGTGCCCGCCCGAACCTGGCGCGAGAGCCTGCGCGAGATGATGGCCGCGACGCCGCTCGCGGTTCCGGGCTGCATTCTCGCGGGCTTTCTCTACAGCGCGTTCTATTCGATGACGCCGGTCTATCTTCAACGCTCCGGCTTTTCGACGAGCGAACTCGCGACCTTCATGGGCGTGGCGCTGATCGGCGCACTCCTGCCGCAATGGCCGATGGGCCGTCTCTCCGACAAGGTGGACAGGCGGCGTCTCGTGTTCTACACGGCATCGATTTCGGCGACCTTGAGCTTCGTGCTGCTGTGCTTCGATTTTCGCGCGGTGGTGTGGTGCGGCACGCTGGCGTATGTCGCGGTGACGTTCACGCAATACGGGCTCATCGTTTCGCACGTGCATGATAGAACGGAGGCGCATTTGCGCGTCGCCATCTCGGCGACCTTGCTCGTGCTGTTCTCGCTCGGCGGCATGACCGGTCCGGCGCTGGCTTCGCTATTGATGACCGTCTTCGGTCCGCGCGGACTCTTTCTCTTCAACGGGCTGTCGTGCGTGTTGCTCGCGCTTTGCGCACGCCGGGCGCTTCATGCCGGTTCCGGCAGCGTCGCCGCGAGAACGGCCGGCTGACCCAAGCACTCAATGAGCGCGCCGGATCGCCGCCGAAAAGTCTTCGTCGATCAGCGCGCCTTCCGGCCGCACAATGAGACTGCGCCGCTTGAGTTCATCGAACGTCGAGGTGTTGTCGAGCAGGCCCATGCGATAGGTGTAGTCGTCGGCGTGGCCGCTTAGCAGCACCTTCCAGCTATAACGAAGATGCGGCGCGACCGTTCGCGCGTGATGCAGGATATTGCTCGTGCAGTTGTTGAAGAGCGTGTGATAGAACTCGGCGCGTTCGTTCAGGTCGTTCACGCGCTGCATGTAGTCTTTGAACAGCGCGCGCACGGTGGCGGCCGTGACCTGCGCGCGATACAGCGACACGCGTTCGCGCCGTATATCGGTACGCACGCCGATCAGATCGCGCTCGTCGGCCACGACATAGATCAGATCGTAATGCTTGAAGAAGCCGCGCCACGTCGAATAATGCTGCCCTTGCCGACGGCGCGTTTCGATGGAGATGGAGAGATAACGGCCATCGTCGAAACCGAAGCTTACGAACACATGTGCAATGGATTCATGCGTCCAGCGCGACACCACGAGATCGACCGTCTGTAGTCGCGAGATCTCATAGATGGCGTCGAAATAGGCGGGCGTGGCTTCGTCCCGCGTTCGGTAGACAAAGTTGCGGACATTGCGAATACGCACTTGGTCGCCGCACCACATGGCGGACGCGGTCCGTGCATATTCCTCCACCCAAGGCGCGCTCTTTTCCGTGCCGGATTTCACGGTCGGACTCCATGAAAGGCTCGTGACCAACTGCCACTGTACCGCGAGACTTCGTGCGACTCGAAGCGCGGAACGATTCATGCGAAAGCGCCGGTATGCCCGAATATCCGCATGAATGCGCCGGTCTGAAAACAAGGATTGCGATGCCCGCTTACAATTGCTTCATCAGCCAGGATGCGCCGCCCGGAGTAGAAATGACCGGCCGTGCCGCATCGACATGCAGAAAAAAATCCGGCTCGAGGACCGGCGTGCGAACCGTAAATCGTCTTCGACCATCGTGTTAGGGCCGCACGAAGCCCGCGACCCGATCGTCGTCTTAATGCGTCTGCTGCCTGGAAGCTTGCGGCCATTGGACAAACCGGCGTGCCTTTGCGCCGCCGAAACGCCTTATCGAGACAATGACGGACAACTCCTCCACCGCACACAGCAGTGAATTCAATGCGCCCGATGCATCGGCGTATGCCGAATGCGCGCGCGAGCCCATTCACGTTCCCGGCGGCATCCAGCCGCACGGTCTTCTCTTGAGCATCGACGCACAAGGCACGATCTTGCAAGTGAGTGGCAATGTCGCGCAACTCACGTCGATCGCGCCCGAGCGTTGCCTCGGCGAACCGCTGTCGTTCGTCATCGGCGATGAAGCCAGCCGCCGCGCCGTCGCCGAATTGGGAAGGCTTACGCGCGATGGCGCGACGATCCACACGGGCAATGTCGTCATCGATCATTGGAGCCAAAGCGGCCCGTTCGCGCTCGTCGTGCATCGGCATGAAGGCTTGCTCTTCGTTGAACTGGAACCCGCGCAACATACCGCCGAAGTGTTTTCGAGCATGTATCCGCTCGTGCGCTCCTTCGTCACCGAAGTGCAGTCCATGCGCACGGTCGAGCAGCTTTGCCAGTTCGCGGCGACGGAGATTGCGCGCATTACCGGTTTCGGGCGCACGCTCGTCTATCAATTCGACGAAGCCGGCAACGGCCACGTGCTCGCCGAAGCCATCGAGCCGGGCTATCAGTCATACCTGAACCAGTATTTCCCCGCGTCCGATATTCCCGCCCAGGCGCGCGAACTCTACAAGCGCAATCGCATCCGCCTGATTTCGAACGCCGATTACGAAGCCGCGCCGCTCGTGCCCGCGCTGCATCCGCAGACTGGCCGGCCGACCGATCTCACCTACGCGTCCTTGCGCAGCGTCTCGCCCGTCCATCTGCAATATATGCGCAACATGGGCACGCTTGCCTCGATGTCGATGTCCATCGTCGTCGACGACACGCTCTGGGGATTGATCTCCTGTCATCACGCGACGCCGCGCCTGCCGCCCTTCGAAGTACGCACGGCTTGCGAGCATGTCGCGCAGATCGTCTCGCTGCAGATCGAGGCGCGTGAAACACAAAACGAAGCCCATTACCGGCTCGAACTGCGCCGCATGCTTTCGAAGCTGCTTTCGTCGATGGCCAATACCGACAGCTTCGTCGAAGCCCTGGTCAACGACTCGAACGACCTGCTCGGCTTGACGCGGGCATCGGGCGCGGCGGTGATCTTCGAGGGGCGCACGTCGCTCATCGGCGTGACGCCGAGCGAGCACGACGTGACAGCGCTTGTCGACTGGCTCGATCAGCAAAGCGAGGACGTGGTGCTGTCGGATCGCGCATCGGCGGATTGTCCCGTGCTGCCAGATTCGCCGAATGTCGCGGGTTTTCTCGCGGTATCGATCTCGAAGATCTATCGCAATTACGTGATCTGGTTTCGCCGCGAGGTGGTGCAGACCATCGAATGGGCAGGCGATCCGCGCGCGAAGCTAACGGGGCTTTCTTCTTCGCTCTCGCCGCGCGTGAGCTTCGAAACGTGGACCGACGAGGTGCGCAATCGCTCCTTGCCGTGGCGCACCGCCGAGCGCGAGATTGCGCTGGAGTTCCGCGCGGCCGTGCTCGGCATCGTGCTGCGGCGTGCGGAAGAGATCGCGCAACTGGCGACCGAACTCGGCCGCGCAAATCACGAACTGGAAGGCTTTTCGTACACGGTGTCGCACGATCTGCGAGCGCCGTTGCGGCATATCGTGGGCTTTGCGGATCTGCTCAAGCAGATGGACGGCCAGAAACTGTCGGAGCGTGGGCGCGGCTATCTGGAGCGTATCGTGACATCGGCGCGCTTCGGCGGGCGTCTCGTCGACGACCTGCTTTCCTTCGCGCAACTCGGCCGCGCGGCGTTGCGGCCGCATAAGGTCGATATGCATGCGCTCGTGCATACGGTCATCCAGACCGACATCGACGAGGAAACGTCAGCGCGTGTGCACTGGAAGGTGGATGCGCTGCCGCCCACCGAAGCGGATCACGTCTTTTTGCATGTGGCGTTGAACAACATCATCGCCAATGCGGTCAAGTTCAGCGGCGCGCGCGAGCAACCGGTCATCGAAATCGGCTCGCGGGAAGGCACGGGCGAACTCGCGGGCTACACGGTGTACTTCGTGCGCGACAACGGCGTGGGCTTCGACATGCGCTACGTGGACAAGCTCTTCGGCGTGTTCCAGCGGCTGCACGTCGATGAAAAATTCGATGGCACGGGAATCGGACTTGCGAACGTGCGGCGGATCATCGAGCGTCATGGGGGCAAGGTCTGGGGCGAAGGCCAGCCGGATCATGGCGCGACGTTCTTCATTGCGTTGCCTAAGCAGTATCGGCCGGAAAGCGGCGTGCGGCGCGATACGGCGGCTTCGGCGCTGGCGCGGCTGGCAGCGGGAACGGGCGGCGCGGCGCAGGATTTCGAACAGCTCGTCAAGCGCTCGGAAGAGAAGAAATAAGCGCTTCGTTGTTTAAGCAAAAGGGGCTGCGATCATGAGATCGCAGCCCCTTTTTATCGCGTGATGCTAGGGCAACAACGAAGCACGCACGCTTAGAAGCGGTGACGCAAGCCGACCGCCGCCGCCACCTGATTCTGCGTCGTCGAAGGCGACAGCGTGTTGATCATCGCGACATTGGCGCCTGCATTGCCAAGCTCGCCCGAAGCATGCTGATACACGCCTTCGACGTACACATCCGTGCGACGCGAGAGCGAGTAATCCGCCTTGAGCGACACCGTATGCCACTTCGGATCGCCCGAGCCGTTTGCGCCGTTGATCTTGCCGTCGGTGTACGCGTAGGACGCGTCGAGATCGAGCGCAGGCGTCAACGCATAGCGGCCGTTCAGTTCGAAGTTGTTCATATGCAGGTTCGTGCCGCCCGGCAACGCGAACGTGGAGCCGCCTTGCGACGCCGCGATCAGGTTGTCGTAATGCGTATTCGTCCACACGAAGCCGACGGTCGCCGGGCCATAAGCGTAATTCAAGCCTGCGCCGAAGGTGCGTTGCTGATCGGCGGTCAGATTGTTGTTGCTGCCTTGACCCGCCGCTACCGCGCCGCCCGTATTGCCCGTGCGCGAGTTATTGATTTGCAGGTAAGACGCCGCAAAGTTCAACGGACCCGTGCTGTACGAAGCACCCGCACTCCATGCGCGATTGTTCGAGAACTGGCCGGCGTCATTGCTAAAGCCATACAAGCCGCCGAACTTGAAGCCGCCGTAGTTGGCGCTTTGATACTTCACTGCATTCTTGATCGAAAACGAGTTGTCGAGGTTGTCGTTATCGAACGGATGCGCCGTCAGGTTATTGCCATAGCCGCCGCCCGGCTCCGACAAGGGCGCGAGGTAATCGACCATGGAGTCGTATTGGCGACCGAGCGTGATCGTGCCGTACTGGTCATGTTGCAAGCCGACATACGCCTGACGACTGAACATGGAGTTGCTTTCGCTATAGCTGCCGTTGTTGAGGTTAAAGCCGCTTTCCAACTTGAAAAGCGCGTGCATTCCGCCGCCCAGATCTTCAGACCCGCGCAAACCGAAATACGTGTCCGATACCGAACCACTGCCTTGCTGCCAGTTACTGTGTCCCGCGGAGTTGTTGGTGTAGACGAGGCCCGCGTCGAGCGTGCCGTACAAGGTGACGCTGCTTTGCGCCTGAGCCGTGGCGGCGAATGTGCCAAGAACGCCTGCGATGAGAAGAGTTTTTTTCATGGTTCTCTAAGTGCCCTGCTAAGTGTTCATGTTCAAGACCAGGCTTCTTCAAGATCAGGCTACCGCGCAAGCAGAAGCTCGCTCCTCAAGAAACTTGAGGGACACTATATGTGAGCACTTCGTTTATTCCGCTGCGGTCGCCAGGAAACAATATTTTGCTAAAACCGCACTAAGCTAAGTGGACGCTTCATATCCCTTTAAGCTCAGACGTTTAGGTCTCTTGGCGAGTAATACAGACGAGGTTTCGTGTTGTGCATGAACGACGGCATTCCACCGATCCACGCAAGAGCCATTTGCGAGACATGCGGTTTGTTGTTGGCGATCGGGTTGTTACGCTTCGTCATGTCCTGAGGAACTCCGAATTGCAGTCCAGGGACAGGGGCGGCTTTGCGAGAGGAAGCCGCCCTTTTACGCTTTGATTGCGCTTGATTGTCAAGCGTCGCTAAACGCGCTTTCATGACTTAAAGCGCTTAAGCCGCACGCTTGGGAAATGCTAAGAAAACGCTAAAAAAAACTTAAGAAGCGCGCTTGACGAATTGCGCGACGAACGTGCGCGTCGAGTCATCGGCGAAGCGGACGGCAACGCTTTCACCGCTCATCATTTCCACCGTGCCCACGCCATAGCGACGCACGCGAACACGATCGCCCGCTTCGAAAGTCTTTAGTTTGCCCAGCGGCTTCGACGCTTCATCGACGCGTGCGTGCTCACGTTCTTCACGCGCGCTTACGCTGATCTCCGGCGGATGCAGGCAATTATCGCAAGCACCGCATGTCTTGCCGCCGAGCTCGTCCTCCGGCGATCGATAATTCATCTCCGCCTGACGCAGAAGCTCATGCGACTTTGCATCGTCGATATCGGCAGCGAAATAGTCGAGCACGATGCGCCAGCGGCATTGCGCGCTCTGCACGTACGTGATCATTCGTTCCAGCACCGCGCGGTCACGCTCCGCTCTCGCGGTGTACGCGCCCGCTGCTTGATCGAGATGCGCGAAGGCCGCGCCATCGTCGATGAGTTTCATGCCGCCGCGCTGCGTGCGCCGCGTCATGCCGAGTTCGTTCAACAATGTTGCCGCCACGCGCAATTTGTTCGCACCGATATTCGGCATCGCTTCCTGCAAGCGTTCAAGCGGCTTCTGCAGCGTGTGGCCAGCGTCTTCCTTGGCGAGCTTGCATACGGTTTCGGCCACGAGTCGAATAGTCTCCGCACTCGGATAGCGGCCACCGAGAAAGAACTGCTGAACCTGCTTGTCCTTCATCTCGAAGAGCAGAATGCAATCCGCAGGCTCGCCATCACGGCCCGCGCGGCCTGCTTCCTGATAGTACGCATCGAGGCTGCCGGGCATCTGCGCATGCAGCACGAAGCGAATGTCCGGCTTGTCGATCCCCATGCCGAATGCATTGGTCGCCACCATCACGCGCACGCGATCTTCCATGAAAGCGTCCTGCGCTTCCGAACGTACACTCGCCGCAAGCTTGCCGTGATAACGCTCGGCCTCGACGCCGGCATCGACGAGCGCGGCATGCAGCGCCTCGCACTCGGCCACCGTCGAGCAATACACAATGCCGCTGCCTTGCATTGCGCTCACGCGTTCGATTGCACGCGCGCGTTTCTCCTCGGGATTCGTCAACTGCTCGACGGAGAAATGCAGGTTCTCGCGATACACGCCCGTATGGATCACGTTTGCGTGGCGCATCTGCAATTCACGCACGATGTCCGTGACGACCGCGGGCGTCGCGGTTGCCGTCAGCGCGAGCACCGGCGGTCGGCCCAGCGTCTTGACCGCATGAATGAGTTCGACGTACGCGGGACGGAAGTCGTGTCCCCACTGCGAAATGCAATGCGCTTCGTCGATCACCACGAGCGGAACTTCAGGCATGCCGTCAGCAAGAAGTGTTGCGTTGAACTCGGCATCGACGAGACGCTCGGGCGTGACGAACAGTATGCGAACCGCATGATCGGCGATAGCCTGCATTGCTTCGCGCGCTTCACTTGCCTTGAGCGTGCTATTCAGAACCCTCGTCGCCACGCCCGCTTCCGCGAGCTTGGCAGCCTGATCGCGCATCAACGATATGAGCGGCGATACGACGATCGTCATGCCCTCGAATTGCAGCGCCGGCAGTTGATAGCAAAGCGATTTGCCGGCGCCTGTTGGCATGACGGCGAGCGTATCGGCGCCGTCGAGCACGCTTCGAATGACCTCTTCCTGACCCGGCCGCAGGTGCGGAAATCCGAATACCTTGAGTAGTGCCTTTTCCAGTTCGGCGTCGAGCGGTCGCGACGAACGGCTCTTGCGTGTGCGGCTATCGTTCATAAGTCGGAGATGGCGAGGGCTTAGTCTTTCCAGTCTTTTCTTTTCGAATCGGCCTTGCCCGAGCCACTGCTCTTGGCGTTCTTCTGTTTCACGCGTTCCTCTTCGGTACGCGCGAGCGTCGTGGGATCGGTGCCCGCCTTGCCTGCGGCGCCCGCGCCGCCTGCCGTGCCAGCCGACTTGCCGGATGCGCCAGTGCCCGATTGCGTGTTGCCCGGCACGGTGCTTTCTTCAGCGTGCGCCGCGATGGAGCCGATGAGTCCGGTCAACGCAACGGCGCAGCACAGGATGGAAGACGCTGTCTTTTTCATTGTCGATACCTCGATGGAGGCTTGCGCTTATGCAGGAGTTGCCGCGCTGCCTTCGAACAGCATCAAAGCAATCAGCAGACCCAGCACCGCTTGCTTGAAGAAAGCGCCAAGGCAATGAAGAAATGTCCCGTTGATTCTTCCGTGCTTTGCATGCGTTCCATGCCTCGAACGGTCGTTCGGAGAAAAATCAGGGAAAACCCGCTCGATGCCAAAAGGTGCGGAAACGAGACCAGATAAGCCTCACCGCAAGCTGGTTTTCAATTGGAAACAATTTCGAAGAAGGTAAAGCGAACCATCGGAACGTCAATTGCTCAGATGTTTACTTTACGATTCGAGCAGGAAAAGGACTATGAAGAAGGGCATCGATGCCGCCATCCCCGAGTTTCGACAGCGCCGAACCGCGCAACTCGCGGAAAGCGAACTCAGGCATCTGGAATTGATTCTCGCAAGCTATGCCGGGCCGCCCGACGTGGCGCCGGGACGCTTTCCGACCGGATATTGGGACAAACGCATCGCCCAGCTCGATGCCGACTACGATCTCGTCCCGTCGCAGTGCCATCGCGTCGCCTCGCTGCAACGCAAGCTTGCTCTTTTGGATAACGCGCTCGACTCCGCGTACCCCGAGTCGCATGAGGACGCTCAGAACCGGCGTGCAGCCGCCTGAGTTTGGTCCGTTCCAGGCCCAAAGACTACTTCGCTCGCCGGATGGCCATACGCGCCACATCCGCCGCGAGATCCGCGCAAAGCTCGGCCCACTTGCCGAGCAGCGATGAATCGTTAGTCAGGAAATACGGCGAGCCGGCCCAGACCGGGCCGTTTTCATCGTCGTAAGCCACTTCGAAGATTCGCAGGTCTTCGTCATCGCCTTTGCCCATTGCGACGAGTTCGGCAAACGAGTGAACGTGTTTGAGCGCGACATCGTACACGCCGATGCCGCGCAAGACCGCCATCACCGTCTTGCCGATTCGCCATGCCGCTTCGCGGCTGTCCGCCATGACGAAGGCCACGCCTTCCACGGGCGTTTCGAGTGTGATCCGGAAAAGCCGGGTCCTGCATTCGTTGCTGAGTTGGGTATTCATGGTCCGCAAGCTGGCGCGCCGCTTTGGCTCTACTCCAATCGAAGAAAGAGCCGCCGCGAGGCACGCGTGTGTCGTGGAGGCGATCGGCGCCTGAGGCACTGTCGCGTGTTTGTCGACCCCTTAGAGCCACACGATAAGCCGTTGTTCCCGAGTGAAAGCCATTCGTCTGCGCGTAGTGTGCACCACGCGCCGGGGGACCGCGTGAAGCGGTTTGTAATTGCGCCGGTGCGCGACGTGGAAGCATCTAGAATGAGGAACGATCCATCCCGCGTGCCCACCGAAAAAGGCGCCATCCATGACCGATCATCCCCACGCAGCCGACACACAGCGCCAGTTGCAAACCTGCATCTCGGTACGCGACATCGGCAGCTTCTTCGTCGGCGGCGAGATGCTTACGCTAAGCGGCATGCCGCATCGCGACCGCGTCAGCACGAACCAGGGCGCGGTGCATCCTGTCGATCAGAATGGCGAGATCATCGCGGGACAGATGTACGTGCAATACATCAGGCTCGAACGTCCCACCGGACGATGGCCGCTCTTGCTCTGGCATGGCGGCGGCATGAGCGGCGTCAACTGGGAGACCACGCCCGACGGCCGTCCCGGCTGGCAGATGTTCTTCCTGCGCTCGGGTCTGGATGTGTATGTCTCCGATGCGGTCGAACGCGGACGCGCGTCGTGGGCGCCGTATCCCGAGGTATTCGCCGAAGCGCCCTACTTTCGCACGGCGCGCGAGGCGTGGGAAGAAACCTTCCGCTTCGGCCTGGCGGGCTCGTGGCATCCGGATGAAGCGGCAAGACGCTCGCACGAAGGCATGCGCTTTCCTGTCGGGCGGATGGAAACCTTCATGCATCAGTTCGTGCCGCGCTGGGCGACCAACAATGCCCGCACGCAACATGCTTACGACGCGCTCATCGCGAGCCTCGACACCAGCATCATCCTCACGCATAGTCAGGGGGGCAACTTCGGGCTGACGGCCGCGCTCAATGCGCCGGAACGCGTGAAGGCGGTGATCTCGCTGGAGCCATCCGGCGCGCCGTCCCCTGACGATCACGACGCCGCTCTTCTGCGCGATGTGCCGCATCTCTTCCTTTGGGGCGACTATCTCGATCAGCATTCGTTTTGGGTCGATTCGGTGCCGAACGTCCGGCGCTGGCATGACGCGCTGGCCGCGGCGGGCACGGATGTCGAATGGATCGATCTGCCCGCGCGCGGCATTACCGGCAACTCTCACGCGCTCATGGCCGACGACAACAGCGACGCCATCGCTGCGATCGTGCTCGAATGGCTGCGCAAGCACAGCCTCGCGGCCTGAGCATATGCGTCCTTACGATCCCGTTATGCCGTTCGCCGGGTTCGCATGTCCCATGATCGCCGCGATATTGCCGATGGCCGGTTGCACATAAACGGGCGGCGGTGCATCGAGCGGCAGCGGCGCGGGGCCGGAGTACATTGCGTGCGGGTAGACCGGCAGCGGCGGCGCGCTCTGCGCATTGGAAGCCACGGGAAACACGGGCCCGCCCACGATACCCACGCCAATGAACGGATGTGCCTCTGCCGCCGTCATGCAAGCGGCGCTCAAGGCCAGTGCCAGCGTGATGTTTTTGATCGTCTTCATGTTCGTCTCCTGTTGTTTCCGGTTCGTCGATGAAGCCATTCTGCGAGCCGAAAATGAGAGAAGAATGAGGACGTAGTGCAAGTCAGAAGAGTTCGGTATCCATCGGCAGCAGGTTGATCCACTTGACGGCGGTGCGCCGCTCGACGCCATCGTCGTGAATGGAGCGAATCATGACGCGTTCGCCGCGAGCCTCTCCCAACACTTCGACGATACGGTTACGATAGCGCGCGAGCGTGCCTCTGAGTGGCTTGCGTCTCTTGCGCCTGCGGGTTAAAACAGCGTGCATGGGCGTGACAGCGATTTATGACGGCATCATCATAACCATCGCCGCGCACAGGCTCAAACAAATCTCCCGTCTTCGAGCGAATTCAAGCAAACCCAAGCGAGCCGCCACACCATGCGACGAATCACAGTACGAACTTCTCCCGTCCATGGCCGGGGCGTTTTCGCCCTCGCCGATCTACCCACCGGCGCGCTGCTGCTCGAATACAAGGGGCAGCGGCTGACGTGGAAGCAGGCGCAACGCAGCCATGAACGCTCGACCGCCGAGGACGGTCACACCTTCTTCTTCGGTCTCGACGATGGCAGCGTGATCGACGGCGCACGCGGCGGCAACTCCGCACGCTGGCTCAATCACAGTTGCGCGCCGAACTGCGAAGCCGAGCAGGACGGCGAGCGCGTCTTCATCTTCGCCATCCAGCCCATTCGAAAGGGCGATGAGCTCTTCATCGATTACCGCCTGACGGTGGAAGGACGGCGCACGGCGGCAATGAAGCGGCTTTATGCATGCCGATGTCAGGCATCGGGCTGTCGGGGAACGATGTTGTCGGCGGGAAGGTAGTGCCTCGCCGACAACGTCGACGCTTAGATTTGCGCCATCCCTCCATCGACGAACAACTCGGCCCCGTTCACGAAGCTTGCGTCAGCGGATGCAAGAAACACCACCGCGCGTCCGATCTCACGCGGCTCGCCCAGTCGCGCGAGCGGCACCGACGAAGCCAGATGCGCATACAACCCTTCCTGCTGACCTTCGGGCACGATGCCCGCAAGCCCCGGCGTGCGCACCGGGCCCGGGCTCACCACGTTCACGCGAATGCCGCGATCCTTCAAATCCAGAATCCATGAGCGCGCGAAGTTACGCACCGCCGCCTTGCTCGCGCTGTAGACGCTGAAATTTTCCGTGCCTTGAATTCCAGTGGTCGAGGCCATCAGGACGACCGAGCCGCCATCCACGAGCAAGGGCAAGCTCTTCTGCACCGTGAACACGAGCCCCTTCACGTTGGTTCCGAAAATGCGGTCGAAGTGCTCCTCGTCGATCTGCGAAAGCGGCACCATGTCGCCACCGCCTGCATTCGCCACGACGATATCGAGCCGCCCCGCACGCTCGCGAATCTCGCTGAAGACGCGGTCGAGATCGTCGAGCTTCGATACATCCGCGCGAATGCCCGTCGCGCCCGCCCCAATGGCCGCGACCGCCGCATCCAGTTCCGCCTGACGACGGCCTGTGATGAACACCGTCGCACCTTCCGCCGCCAGTTCCTGCGCCGACGCGAGACCAATGCCGCTCGATCCGCCCGTCACCAGTGCAATCTTGTTTGCCAGCTTGCCTTGCGTTTCTTGAGTCATGATGTTCTCCGATTCGATCAGTTAAGCCGGCGTCGTCGCCAGCGCATGAACGTCACTGTACAAACAATGGATTGTTGAATAAAGTCGTCGAACGCGATTACTTTATCCACCTGCGTAGATAATCAATGGACCAGATTCTTGCCATCCGGGTGTTCGCGCGCGTCGTCGAAACCGGATCGTTCACGCGCGCCGCCGGCTCGCTCGACATGCCGCTTGCAACCGTGAGCAAGCTCGTCGGTTCGCTCGAAAAGCATCTCGGCATGAAGCTGCTGCAGCGTACGACGCGTCAAGTCTCCGTTACACCGGAAGGCAATGCGTACTATGAACGCACCACGCGCCTTCTGCACGAACTCGAAGATATCGACGCGAGCTTCAGCGCCGCGCAGAAGCGGCCACGCGGACGGTTGCGGATCGACATCGGTTCGTCCACGGCGAGTTGCGTGCTCATTCCGGCGCTGCCCGAATTCACCGCGCAATATCCGGAGATCAACATCGGGCTCGGCGTGAGCGACCGTCAGGTCGACCTGATCGGCGACAACGTCGACTGTGTGATTCGCGGCGGCCGGGCAGACGAACCATCGCTCGTTGCCCGGCCGCTCGGACGCGCGCGCTTCGTCACGTGCGCCACGCCCGGCTACATCGAACGATACGGCAAGCCGCGGCATCCGTCCGATCTGGAGAAAGCACATCGCGTGGTGAACTACATGTCGGCACGATCGGGCCGCGTCGTGCCCATGCGCTTCGAAAAGGGTGCGACGAAGGTCGTCGTGGACGGCGTGCAGAACCGCTACATGGGCGTGAACGAAAGTACGGCGCACTTCGCGGCGGGGCTGGCGGGACTCGGCGTCATTCAGACGTTCGCCTATGCGGCCAATGCCGCGATCGCGCGCGGCGAACTCGTGCCGCTGCTGCAAGGCTGGCAGCCGGCGCCTTATCCGTTCTTTCTCGTCTATCCGCCCGACCGGCATATGAGCCAGCGGTTGCGCGTGTTTATCGACTGGGCGATGGCGCGCTTTTCCGAGGCGTTCGAATAGCCGCGGCTTGCATCCCGTGCGCGTTGTGATCCGTATCTTCCCTGAGAATACGAACGGGATGCCGGAAGGACACGGACATGACGAGGCTTCTTTATAGCGCCCTGGCGACAGATTGCTTGCAGCGCGCCGGCACGGTGATATATTTCGGCAGGACCTCACCCCCGAGCGCGGCTCGACCCATTCTGCCCATGACGGACACTACCTCCGGCAGCACCGGCAATTACTCCGACCGAAACGACGGCAGCGACACCGACGCCGGCCTGTTGCGGCGCGAGCGCCTGAACGACATGCTCGTGCGCGTCGCGAAGGGAGACCAGAAAGCGTTCGCGGAGTTATACCGCGTGACCTCGTCGCGCGTTTTCGGCGTGATCTTGCGGATGATGCACGACCGAGGCGAAGCCGAGGACATCCTGCAAGAGGTCTACGCCGCCGCCTGGCGTCGCGCCGATTCCTTCGATCCCGAACGCGGCAGCGCCATCACCTGGCTCATTACGCTCGGGCGCAATCGCACCATCGACCGCATGCGTCAGCGCCGCGAGGAATTGCTCGGCGACGACGAAACCCCCGAAATCGCCGACGATGCCCCGACGCCCGCCGCCGCGGCCGAATCGAGCGAAGAGCGGCGGCGGCTCGAACAATGTCTCGACCGTCTGGAGCCGCAGCAAGGCCGCGCGGTGCGCGAAGCGTTCTTCACGGGCGCGACGTATAACGAGCTGGCGCAACGTCTGGCAGTGCCGCTCGGCACCATGAAGAGCTGGATTCGCCGAAGCCTCATGCAACTCAGGACGTGCCTCGAACAATGAACACGCCCGCCCAAAACGAAGACGATCTGCGCTGCGCCGAGTACGCGCTCGGCGTGCTCGACCTGCAGGAGCGCCGCGCGCTGGAAACGGACGTGACGCGCAATCCCGGTCTGCAACGCACGCTGGATGACTGGCACGAGCGGCTCGCTCCGCTCGCGCAGGACATCGCGCCGGTGACACCGCCCGCACGCATCTGGACGCGAATCCAGCGCGATCTCGGCTTCCTGCCGGAAGGCTCGGTGGCCAAGAAGAGCGGCTGGTGGAACAGCCTCGATCTGTGGCGCTGGCTAGCCGTCGGCGCGAGCGCCGTCGCGCTGGTGCTGGTCGCGGTGAATCTCACGCGCGCGCCGCAAGCGCCGCCGCAGCCAACCGTCGCTCAGGCGCCGCAATACATGGTGGCGACCATCGCGCAGAAGGACGGCGTCGCGCACTGGACCGCAACCGTCGATGTCTCGCGTTCGCGCATGGTGGTCGTACCGGCGGTGCAATCGGTCATCGCGGCGGATCGCGCGACCGAGCTCTGGCTGATCCCGCCGGATGCGAAGCCGATCGCGCTAGGCGTATTCCCGTCGAACACGCCTGCGACCATGAACCTTCCGCCCGAGATCATGGCGCTGCTGAGCAACAAGGCGGTGCTGGCGGTGTCGGTGGAACCGCCGGGCGGATCGCCGACCGGTGCGCCGACCGGTCCCGTGATCGGCACGGGCGAGATTCGCGGCACGTAACGCGCTACGTTACATAGGCGGTGCGCTTGCATTCTTTGCAGCGCACCGTTTGCGCTTCGCGATCGAAAGTAGTCGTCGCGCCGCCTAACAAGCCTGCTTCACCGGTGATCCGACGAACCAACGCCCACGCCGACGTCGAGTTTTCGTTCGCCGTCGACAAGACGCGCTCTAACTGCATCCATCCCAAACCGGCATCCGTATTGCTCTATCGAACGCATGTTCGTGGAGCTTCGCATGCCCGTTGTCGTCTCCTTCCTGATTGCCTTCGCCGGCCTCGTGCTAATCTTCAGCGCCGTATGGCTCTGGCAATTGCGCTCGAAAAACGCCGGCATGATCGATCCGATCTGGGCGGCATCGCTCGCACTCGTCGCGCTGTTTATCGCGGTGGCCGGGACTGGCGCGTCCATCAATCGTCTATGCGTCGCGGCTAGCGGATGCGTCTGGGGCGCGCGCCTTGCCTTGCATCTGTGGCGGCGCAATCACGGCAAACCCGAAGACCCGCGTTATCACGCGTTTCGTGAACGCTGGGGCGCGGCAGCGGCGCGCAACATGTTCTGGTTCTTCCAGTTGCAGGTGCTCATCTCCATCTTGCTCGCGCTCGCGTTCTTCGTGCCCGCATATTCGGTCGAGCCCGCGCATCCGGTGGCTATCGCGGCGGCGGTCGTGGTGTGGATCATCGCCGTGGCAGGCGAAGCGCTGGCCGACCGCCAGTTGAAGCGCTTTGCCGCCGACCCATCGCATCACGGCAAGGTGTGCCGCGACGGCCTCTGGCGTTACTCGCGTCATCCCAACTATTTCTTCGAGTGCGTGCACTGGGTTGCCTACACGGTGCTGTCGATCGGCCTGCCGTGGAGCTGGCTCACCATCGCGCCGCCGCTGTTGATGGCGTGGCTCCTTATCAAGGTGTCGGGCATTCCGCTGCTCGAAGCGCGGCTTGCCGAAACGCGCGACGGTTATCGCGACTACATGCGCACGACCAGCGTGCTGGTGCCGTGGCCGCCGAAGCCGCCCGTGCATTCATAACCCGAGGATTTTGCCGATGAACGCATCGACACGACAGGCCAGCCCGCTCGACAATTCGAATCCCCCGTTGGACGAAAGCTGGATAATTCGCCTCTGCGAACGCGGCTGGCTTCCCGACACGCTGGTGCGCGCCGGCATGCGCGCTTTCATCCGCCAGCGTCTGCGCGACGAACACGCGGGCGACGGCGAGCGCCGCACGCAAGCGCTCGATACGCTGCTGGCCGATTTGCGCACGAGCCCCATTGCCATCGAAACGCAAGCTGCCAACACACAGCATTACGAGTTGCCGGGCGCGTTCTTCGAAGCTCATCTCGGGCCGCGCCTCAAATATTCGTGTGGCTATTTTCCGAGCGGCCAGGAAACGCTCGCACAAAGCGAGATCGCGATGCTCGAAAGCTATGCCGAACGCGCGCAACTCGCCGATGGCCAGCGCATTCTCGATCTCGGCTGCGGCTGGGGCTCGCTCGCGTTGTGGCTTGCCGAGCGTTACCCGAATGCGCGCATCGTCGCGTTGTCGAATTCGCATGGGCAGCGCGCGTTCATCGAGGCTCGCGCGGCCCAGCGCGGTCTCACGAACCTGCTGGTCACGACCGGCAATATCGTCGATTTCGACTTCCCCGCCGATGGCGACGCCGTCGCGTTCGACCGCATCCTGTCGGTCGAAATGTTCGAGCACATGAAGAATTACGGCCTGCTGCTCGAAAAGATTGCGCGCTGGCTCGCCGACGACGGCAAGCTCTTCGTGCATATCTTCGCGCATCGCACGCTCGCTTATCACTTCTCCTCGCGCGACAGTTCGGACTGGATGTCGCGCTATTTCTTCACCGGCGGAACCATGCCGTCCGCCGCGCTGCTGCTCAACTTCCAGGACGATTTGTGCGTGACGCGCCAATGGTGGGTCAACGGCTCGCACTACGCGCGCACGGCCGATCTCTGGCTCGCCGCGCTCGACGCGGCGCGCGCTCGCGTCATGCCGATGCTTCAGAACACTTATGGCGACGACGCCGCACTCTGGCTGCAACGCTGGCGCATGTTTTATATGGCAGTGTCCGAACTGTTCGGTTATGCGTCCGGTAGTGAGTGGGGCGTCGCGCACTACCTGTTCGAGAAGCGGCTGAACACTCGGCCGAACACTCTTCAGTCAAAGGTCATCTCATGAAACGCGCACTCATTGCCGCGCTCGCTGGCGCGGGCATCATCCTGCTGGTTGCAAGCTGCTCGAATGGTCCGCCGAATCCGAACCCGCGCGCCGAACAGCCTTTGCAAAGCGTGCCTGTCGATCTGCCGCGCTATATGGGACGCTGGTTCGTGATCGCGAATATCCCCTACTTCGCCGAACGCGATTTCGTCGCGAGTCATGTCATGTGGACCTTGCGCGACGACGGCAAGATCGTCGACGAGTTCTTCGGCCGCAAGAAGGGCTTCGACGCGCCCGAAACGCATCATCAGTTTCTCGATTCGGTGAAGCCCGGCAGCGGCGGCGGCGAATGGAGCGTGCGCATCTTCTGGCCGATCCACGTGACGCAGATGACGCTTTATGTCGATCCGGATTATCGCTACACCATTCTCGGCTATCCCAACAAGAAGCTCGGCTGGATCTTCTCGCGCGAGCCGACCATGAACGACGAGACGTATCGCTCGCTCCTCGCGCGTCTGGACGCAATGGGATACGACACGACGCAGTTCCGGCGCGTGCCGCAAAGCCCCGAGCAGATCGGACAGCCAGGCTTTCAGAGTCCCGGACAGGGCGACTGAAAACCTTTGCATGCCATTTGCATCCGGCGGGCGCGCCGCATCGTATTGATTTGCGACGACACGTTTGACCGCTGCCCGCAATGGCCCACTCGGCGCGAGGAGACCTCTCGACATGAACCGAAGAGCACCAGGACAAGGTCAGCGCATCGCCGTGGTCGGCGCGGGAATCGCCGGACTGGCGAGCGCGTGGCTGCTCGCGCGCAAGCATCGCGTGACGTTGTTCGAATCCGCGGATTATCTCGGCGGCCATACCCACACCGTGGACGTGGAACTGGATGGCAAACGGCATCCCGTGGATACCGGCTTTCTCGTCTTCAACGAGCGCACGTATCCGAACCTGATCGCGATGCTCGCCGAACTCGGCGTGGCGACGCATCAAAGCGACATGTCGTTTTCCGTGTCGCTCGATGGCGGGCGGCTCGAATGGGCCGGCACGAGTCTGAACACGGTCTTCGCGCAGCGGCGCAATCTGTTTTCGCCCGCGTTCATCGGCATGTTGCGCGACATTCTGCGCTTCAATGCATCGGCGCAGCAGCATTTGGAGCGTGCAACGCTCAACCGGTGTTCCGTCGGCGAGTTGCTGCTCGAAGGCGGTTATGGCGCACCGTTTCAGCGTCACTATCTTCTGCCGATGGCCGCCGCGATCTGGTCGAGCGCCGCCAGCGACATCCTGCGTTTTCCCGCCGCGACCTTTCTGCGCTTCTGTCTCAATCACGCGCTCTTGCAAGTCAACAATCGGCCGCGGTGGCGCACCGTGACGGGCGGCGGACGCGAGTATGTGCGGCGCATCGCGGCAACGCTCGACGATGTGCGCATCGGCACGCCCGTGCGCGGTATCCGTCGCGATGACGAAGGCGTCGTCGTCATGACCGATGACGCCAGACCCGAGCGTTTCGATGCTCTCGTCCTCGCCACCCACGCGCCAACGAGCCTGCATCTGCTCGACGACGCTTCGGCCAGCGAGCGCACATTGCTTTCTGCCGTGCGCTATCAGCGCAATCTCGCCGTGCTGCATACGGATCGCGCGTTGCTGCCGCGCCGCCGCCGCGTGTGGTCGGCGTGGAACTATCTCGGCGCGCGCGCGTGGGCGGGCCACGGTGAGGCTGAACCGGTGTGCGTGAGCTATCTGCTCAATCAGCTTCAACCGCTGCCGTTCGAGACACCGGTGATCGTGACGCTCAATCCTGTCGATGAACCCGCGCCCGGCAGCGAACTCGGCCGCTACGAATACGAGCATCCGCTGCTCGATCTCGCCGCCGTGGATGCACAGCAGCGCCTGCCCGAGATTCAGGGCGTGCACAACACCTGGTTCGCGGGCGCGTGGACGGGATACGGCTTTCACGAGGACGGCCTGAAGTCGGCGTTGAGGATTGCGCGGGACTTTGGCGTGGAACCGGAATGGGCGCGCTTGTGAAGGTCGCGCGCGGCCACGGCGAGGCAGCACGTTTGCTCACGGGCCGCGTGATGCACGAGCGCCTGCGGCCGGTGCATCATCGCTTCGAGTATCCGGTTTGTTTTGTCTCTTGCGACCTCGCGCGCCTTGGCGAAGTGAAGCGTGCGTGGTTCGGCATCGACCAGGTTCGGCCGTTCGCGTTTTTTCAGCGCGACTTCGGTCCGCGCGATGGCAGCGATCTGCAAACCTGGATGCGCGCCCGCCTCGCCGATGCTGCGATTCCCGCCGATGGCGAAATCCGGCTGCTCTCCATTCCGCGCGTCTTCGGCCATGCTTTCAATCCCGTGAGCTTCTGGTTCTGCCATGACCGCGCGGGCAACTTGCGCGCGCTGTACGCGGACGTGCGCAACACCTTCGGCGAGCATCGCGGCTATCTCTTGAGTGCGCCCGACCACGCGCCTATCGTCGATGACACCGAGCTCGCCTGCCGCAAGACGCTGCACGTATCCCCTTTCTGCGACGTCGATGGCGACTATGCCTTTCGCGTGCGGCGGCATGGCGACCGGCTGTCGGTCGCGATCGACTATCGCGACCGCGACGGGCTATTGATTCGCACGGCAATCGGCCTGAAGGCGCGGCCGCTAACCGGCCCGCTTGCCTTGCGCACGCTATTGAGCCAGCCGCTGCTGGCTGTCGCCGTCGTCGCGCGCATTTACTGGCAGGCGCTTCGGCTCTGGATCAAGCGCGTGCCGTTCCACGGCAGACATCCGCCATCGGCCGAGGACCCGAACGCGATGAAAGAACGGACCGAATAACAAAACACAAGGCTAGACATGAATCTTTTGCGGACGATTTCCGCGCAGGCGGGCATGCCGCTTTCGGCGCGGCTTTTCATGGGCCTCCTCAAACGCATACGCGTGGGTCATCTCGTGCTCGTCACGCCCGACGGCGACCGCTGTGTGTTCGGCGATGCCCTGCAGCAGCCCGCGGCCACGCTGCACCTACACGACTGGCGCGCGTGCCGGGCCGTTCTCCGTTCAGGCGATATCGGCTTTGCGCAGGCGTATCGCGATCACTGGCTCGATACGCCCGATCCCGCCGCGGTATTGCGGCTCGCGATGCGCAATCAGAAGGTCGTCGAGCGCACCGTGAACGGTGGCTGGATCGCGCAGTGCGTGCATAACGTCAGGCATCGACTGCGGCCCAACACGCGCGCCGGCAGCCGTCGCAATATCCACGCGCATTACGACATCGGCAACGACTTTTACGCGCTCTGGCTCGACCCCACGTGGACCTATTCGAGCGCGTGGTTCGACGGCGACGCGAGCCTCTCGCTCGAAGCGGCGCAGGAACGCAAGTACCGGCGCATCGTCGAGACGCTCGGCTTGCGCGCGGGCATGCGCGTGCTCGAGATTGGCTGCGGCTGGGGCGGTTTCGCGCGGCATGCGGCGCGCGAGGGCATTCGCGTACATGGCGTGACGATATCGGCGGCGCAGCATGCGTTCGCGCGCGAACGCATGGAACGCGAGGGTTTGAGCGAACTCGTCGATATCGAGCTACGCGATTATCGCGATCTGCGTGAGCAATACGACGCCATCGTGTCGATCGAAATGTTCGAGGCGGTCGGCGAGCGCTTCTGGCCCACGTACTTCCGCACGCTGCGCCGCTGTCTCGCGCCGGACGCGCAGGCGCTGGTGCAGTCGATCACGATCGAGGATGCGCGTTTTCTGGCGTATCGCGCGTCGAGCGATTTCATCCGCGAGCAGATTTTCCCTGGCGGCATGTTGCCGAGCCCCGAGCGCTTCGTGCAGGCGGCGCAGAAAGCGGGGATGAACGCGGCGCCGTCGCTTGCGTTCGGCGCGGACTATGCGCGCACGCTGCATCACTGGCGCGCCGCTTTCGAAGCGCGGCTCGACGCAGTGCGTGCGCTTGGTTTCGACGATGCGTTCATTCGCACGTGGCGGCTGTATCTGGCTTTTTGCGAGGCGGGCTTTGGTGAAGGGCGGATCGATGTGATGCATTTCGTGGTGCGGTAAGGCTTCGGGACAGGGCGGAACGAATGCGTTAAAGACGTGCGCTTAACGGCCGTAAACACGCGCAACGAACCATTCCGACCGACACGATGAGCCAAGACCCATTTGAAAGCCCGCTCAAGGCTGAATTCCTGCGCCACGAAGACACGCTCGCGCCAGCCGAACGCGCGCTCGGCGAAGACGATCACGCGGTCTATCGAACGCTGCTCGAATCGACCAAGGCGATTCCGTGGAAGATCGATTGGGCCACCATGCAGTTCGCGTATATCGGACCGCAGATCGAGGCGTTGCTGGGCTGGGCGCCATCGTCGTGGAAGGACGTCGACGACTGGGCCGCGCGCATGCATCCCGACGATCGCGAGGCGGTCGTGAGCTTCTGCGTGGCGCAGTCGCAGGCGGGCACGGATCACGAAGCGGACTATCGCGCGTTGACCAAGGATGGCGGCTATGTCTGGCTGCGCGATGTCGTGCATGTGGTGCGCAACGACGCAGGCGGCGTGGATTCGCTGATCGGCTTCATGTTCGACATCAGCGAACGCAAGCGCACCGAGGAAGAACTTGCGCGCCTGCATAAGGAACTGGAACATCTGTCGCTGAGCGACGGCCTCACGGGCGTCGGCAATCGCCGCATGTTCGACAACGTGATGCAGCGCGAATGGCAGGCCGCGAAGGAGTCGGGCAAACCGTTGTCGCTCGTGATGGTGGATATCGACTTCTTCAAGTCCTTCAACGATTACTACGGCCATCTGCAAGGCGACGAATGCCTGAAGCGCGTTGCCCGCGTGCTCGCCGAGGCGGCCGGGCCACGGCATTTTCTCGGCCGTTTCGGCGGTGAGGAGTTCGTGCTCGTGCTCGCGGATACCGACGCCGAAGCGGTCATGCGTATTGCCGAGCGCTGCCGGGAATTGATCGCGGATGAAGACATCGCGCATCTGCGCTCGCCGCACAATCAGCGCGTGACGGCAAGTTTCGGCGTGGGCACCGTCGTGCCGACCGATAGCATCGATCCGACGACGTTCATCAATCTGACCGATGCGCAGCTTTATCAGGCGAAGGAACACGGGCGCAATCGCATCGCGTCCGTGGATCGGGCGGGGATTCGTGGGGAGGCGTTCAGGTTGCAGTCGCGATGAGGTGTAACACTGCCTCTCGACACAGTAAAGGATTTCGAACGCCTCAACGCGAAGTTGGAAACCCTTACCCGCTCAAGCCACTGCAAAATGCTGTCAGCCGCTCTTTTACTCTAGCGATCACCTCATCCCAGTCGCGGCGTGTCTTTTGCGTGAAAACGCGCGCCGAGGCGTACCACGGCGAGTCTTCGCGATCGAGCAGCCAGCGCCAGTCGCCGTCGAATCGCGACAGTATCCACACCGGCTTGCCGAGCGCGCCAGCCAAGTGCGCAACCGAGGTATCCACGGTGATGACGAGATCCAGATTCTCGATGATCGCGGCCGTGTCGAGAAAATCGGTAACATTGCTCATAAGGTCGAGAGGTCGAACGGCTTCGGGAATCTCGGCGAGCTGTCTTTCTTCTCCGCCTTTCTGGAGACTGAAAAACGTACACTGCGAAATACGAAGAAGAGGAAGAAGTTGTTGGAGGCGCACGGAACGGCGAACGTTGTCGCGTAACTCGGGCGGAAGCACCGACGAAGGGTTGCCAAGATCGTTTGAACCGCTCCAAGCAAGCCCGATCTTGTATCTGCCATTCGTTAATGACACGTTGATCCGCTGTTTCCAAAACTGCACATTCTCTTCAGGGACGTCGATGTAGCGTCCGTTCGAATGCAGCATGTCCAGTGTGATGCCGAGCCTATGAGGCAGACTCATCATGTAGCACCAGAAATCGCATCCGGACAGTTCTTGCGGATGACTGACATCGCTCACGGCATCCACGCCATCGACGAGAGAAAACAGGCGCATGAGCGCGGCGTCGCACACCACGGTCAGTTTGGAGACTCCAAGCCGTCGAAGTAACGGCACGAAGCGAATGCACTGGATTGCATCGCCTAACCCTTGCTCAGGCGCGATGACGAGCGACTTGCCCTCCAGTGATTCTCCTCGCCACATCGCAATCGGAATCCTCGACGCTTGTACGTAGGGAAATACCGCGCCAGCCGCTTCCCACTCCGGCGACTCCTCATAACGAGACTCGAAATTCATCAGTCCGTCTTTATATTTTCCGTCTCTCAGCAACGTCAGGCCGAGCATCAAGCGGGCACGCACGCTGCCCGGGCGCAACGCGAGCGACTGTCTGGCGGCAGCTTCAGCCTCAGGCAGGCGATTCAGCGCATACAGTACGAGTCCGAGCGAGATGTTCGCCTCAAAAGAGGCCGGGTTCAACGACAACGCTTGACGCAGTTCGGCCTCGGCTTCATCGCATCTTCCTAACAAACGGAGCACGTCTCCAAGCAACTCGTGAGCATCGACCGAGTGAGGAAGCCCGGCGATAGCCACCCGCAGAAGCGCTTCGCTTTCCACGACACGACCCGAACTCTTGGTCAAAGCACCTAACACGAGGCTTGCTTCGGCGTAGCCCGGTCGAAGCTCGAGCGCGCGACGAAATGCCGACTCTGCTTCTTCGTTGCGCTTTTCGTCGAGTAGTACAAGGCCCAAATTAAACGCTATATCCGGTGAATTTGGATTCAGGGCTGAAGCTTTTCGAAGCAGCGCTTCGGATTCCGATGTTTGGCCCAATCGGCGAAGCACTAGGGCAAGGTTGTTATGGGCGGCTGGCGAGTTCGGAGCTTGGTTAAGCTTCTGACGGAGTAGTTCTGCTTGCTTTTGAAGATCGTCCATCATTGCGTGTTGCGTCGTTCTCAGGTAGTTCAGTTGCTAAAACTGTCGCTGCACCGGCCCTTGGGTTTCAAAAACGGGCGGCTTGGCGAATATTGGTTCGCCGTGGTTGCGTAGCTTCGGACACTCGACGCAGAAAGGATAGGGCAGCGACAAAATTCTTCAAGCGGTTGTCGAGAGGAGGCGATTGATGAAGCGCACATGCGCCAGATCATTGGCTGCAGAGTACAGAGCCGGACGATTGAGCGTGCTCAAACCCGCCCCCGCCACCGGAATCGCCGCGCCCGTGATCGAGCGTGCATCGTCCGACAAGAGAAACGCGATCACCGCGCCGAGTTCCTCCGGCTGCACCCAGCGCGAGAAATCCGCCGATGGCATATCGGCGCGATTCTGTGCGGTATCGATAATCGAAGGCAGGATCGCGTTCACGGTAATGGCTCGATCCTTGAGCTCTTCGGCAAGCGCTTCGGTCAGACGCAGAAGCGCCGCCTTCGAAGCCGCATAAGCGCCCATCCCCGCTCCCGCTTTCAACGCCGCCAGCGCGCCCACGTTGACGATACGCCCGCCGCCCTCGCGCATGAACCCGAGGGCCGCCTTCGATGCGTTGAGCGCCGTCTTCACGTTCACATCGAACATGAGGTTCCATGTGTCCACGCTGCCATCCGCGATGGTTTCCCAGCGAAACGCGCCCGCCACGTTCACCAGCGCCTGCACGCCGCCGAGCTGTTGCGCAATCGCGTCGAACGCGGCTTGCGCGGCTTGTGCATCCGACAAATCGGCGCCCGTGACGATGAACGGTTCCGCAAGCGGCGCGGGCAACGGGTCGTGCCGCGCGTCCTTGCCGATGAGCGCGATGCGTGCCCCGCGCTCGGCCAGCACGCGCGCGGTCGCAAGCCCCAGACTGCCGAAGCCGCCAGTGATGACAACGGTCTTTCGTTCGAGTGTGTTCATCGCGTGCTCCTTGAGCCGTGGCTGTTCAAGCATAGGATGGAACAGGCTTCAGAATTCGTAAAGCTCGGCGGGGTTATCGACGAGGATTTTGCCGCGCGTGGATTCATCGGGCATGCAATGAGAAAACCAGTCGAGCAGGCTCGCGTTATCCGGAACCGGCTGCACGTTCGGATGCGGCCAGTTCGACGCCCACACGCCGCGCTGCGGATAGCGCGCGGCCAGCGTGCGCACGATCGGCGCGATGTCGTCGTATTCCGGCGCACCGCTGCGTGAACTCTCGTAAGGCGCCGAGAGCTTGATCCAGCAGCGCGGTCCGTCGAGCAGGCGGCATAGGGACGCGAAGCCATAGCTTGCAGGCGTGACCGGCCCCTGAAACTTGCCGATATGATCGATCACGAGCTTCGACGGCAAACGCGCGAGCAGCGCCTCGTGTTGCGGCAGCGTGTGTCCGTCGAGCTGAAGATCGATGTTCCAGCCAAGCGGCGCGATACGTGCCGACATCGCCTCGATGCTGTCCCACGCAAGCAGCCCGCCAGGAAACATCATGTAGCGCACGCCGCGTATGCCGGCTTCGTGCAGGCGTTGCAATTCGGCATCGTCGACGTCGGGCGGAACGACCGCGATGCCGCGTGCGCCCTCGCCCAGTTGTTCGATGGCCGCGAGCGTGCAGCGATTGTCGAAGCCGTAGCCGGTCGGCTGCACGACGATCGCACGCGACAAGCCCAACGCGCGCTGTACTTCGCGATAAGCCGATGCAGGCGCCGATTGCGGCCGGAACGTCGCGCTCGGTGCAAGCGGGTAAGCGTCGTCGTAGACGTGGAGGTGGCAATCGCAGGCGTTCATCGCGCGTCGCTCGAAATGGCGTCGACTTTCGGCGCTTCACGCTGCGCGAGCCTGAACGCATGCCGTGGATTGACCGCGCCCATCGGCATGCGCCCTTGAAACAGCGCTTCGGTTTGCGCGACGGTTTCCATCGACTGATGCTCGATCGCAGCCGGCGTGAGGCCGCCGACATGCGGCGTCGCGATCACACGTTCGTGCGCGCACAGCGCCGGCGAAGGCATCTGGTCCGGCGCGCGCCCCACGTCGAGCGCCGCGCCCGCAAGACGGCCGCTTTGCAGCGCGGCCAGCAAGGCATTGTCGTCGACGAGTTCGCCGCGCGCCGCATTGATGAAATACGCGTCCGGCTTCATCGTCGCGAAGGCTTGCGCGTTCATCAGATTGCGCGTCGCATCGTTCGCGGGCGCGAGGCACACCACGAAGTCGGCGGCGGCGAGCAAGGCCGGAAGATCGCTCTGACTCAGGCGAGCATCGTCGATCTTCGCGTGCGGATCGGACACGACCACGCGCATGCCGAACGCCAGCGCAAGTTCGCACAGATAGCGCGAGATCTGCCCGTAGCCGATCACTCCGAGCACGCTGCCGCGCAACTCGCGACCCATCTTCGGCGCCAGCATCTCTCCGCGACGGTATGCCGACGCATAAGCCGTGGTGGCGCGGCCCAGATCGATCATCGCGCCGATTACCCATTCCGATACCGCCGGCATGAAGCCCGCGCTCGCCTGCGTGACGAGCACGCCATGATCGCTGGCGGCATCGACATCGACGGTACGGATATCCACCGCGCAGCGCACGAACGCGGCAAGCCGCGGCAAGGCTGCGAACAGTTCGCGTGGCGCGGGGGTCTGCCGGTAGCCGATGATCACGTCGGCATCGCGCGCGGCCGCGATGAGTTCGGCGGTCGTGAGTTCGCGGTCTTCCGTGTTGTAGGTCGCATCGGCGATGGCGTCGAGCGCCGCGCTTGCGCGTGCGCCGAAATAGTGTTCCAGCATGTGCCGGGGATGACTCACGAAAACCTTGTTCATGTCTCGGTCCTGAAGGGCTTCTACGTTGCTTTTGCGGCAGGCGGCGCCACGGATTCGCGCTCGACGAGCGTGATGTCGGTGAATAGCGCCTGCGCGGAATCGATTACAGCGTCGTCTTGCTGACGCATCACGCGCTCGACCATGGCCGCGGCCATCGCAGGAACGGGCAGTTGCACGGTCGTGAGCGCGGGGTTCGAGATAGCGGCGAGAAAGTGCCCGTCCATGCCGACCACGGACATATCGTCCGGTACGCGCAAGCCCGATTCGCGCAGACCCGCCATCAGACCGAGCGCCATCAGGTCGTTGACCGCGACGATTCCGGTCGGCCGCGCGGCGTCTTCCGAGAGTTGGCGTGCGAGCGCGCGACCGTTTTCCGCGATCATCGAGTCGCCGTATTCGTTCACCGGGCCGCTGTCGAGCACGCGCGCGCCGTGGCCGAGGCCCGCTTCCTCGGCGGCGGCGAGAAAGCCGCGAATCTTGTCGCGCCGGCTCAGCGTCATGCCGGCGAGCGTCGCATAACCGAGCCGTGTGTGACCATGCGCGATGAGATGCCGCGTCGCGAGCCGCGCCGCCTCGAAATTATCCGGCGTGACGTGATCGATGCGCGTGGTCTCGCCTTCGGTCGCGCGCCGGTCGTAACTCACGACGACCATGCCGCGCTCGGCCGCGGTTTCCAGATGGCGCTCATCCGCGAGCGATGAGATCACGATCACGCGCCGCACGCCGTGCGAGAGCAAATCTTCGAAAAACGACGCTTCCTTCGCCGGGTCGCGATACGTATTGCCGATCAGCACGCGATAACCGTAGCGCTCTTGCGCGTAAGTCTCGACCTCGCGAGCGATATAGCCGTACATCGGATTGGCGATGGACGGCACGAGCAAGCCGACGAGCGGCGTCTGACCGGTCTTCAGCTGGCGCGCAAGCGTGCTCGGACGGTATTGCAGCGCGGTCATCGCGGCCTGCACGCGCGCGAGCGTTTCCTGACGCATCTGGTCGGTGCGGCCGTTGAGCACGTTGGAAACCGTGCTTACGGATACACCAGCGTGGCGGGCCACGTCCTGAATGGTGCTCATGAAAGTTCTTGTTTCGGACTTCGGACAACAGGCTACAGGCCGAGCCGGGTCGGCAGCCACAGAGAAAACGATGGCACCAGAATGAGTACCACGAGCGCGGCGCACAGCACCACCAGATATTTGACCATCGGTTTCGCGACGGCCTTCATTTCCGTGCCGGTGATCGCGCAGGTCGCGAAAAGCCCCAAGCCGACGGGCGGCGCGAACAGACCGAGCCCCATCGCCACGACGATCACCGTGCCGAAGTGCAGCGGGTTGATGCCGAGCTGCGTGGCGATCGGCGTGAGAAGCGGTCCAAAGATGATAAGCGCGGGTGCGCCTTCCAGCACCGCGCCGAATACGATCATGATGAGCACGGACAGCAGCAGGAACATCGTCGGCCCGTATTGATGCGCGAAGTTGATCATGGCATCGGAGACGAGCGCGGGAATCTGCTCGATGGTGAGCGCGAACGACACGCTCGACGCCGCCGCCACGATGAACAGGATGCTGCTTGCCATCGACGCCGAACGCACGAACACGCGCGCCACCTTGCGCGGCGTGAGTTCGCGAAACGCGAGCCAGCCGACCACGAGCGCATAGACCACGGCGAACGCCGACACTTCCGTCGATGTCGCGATACCGGAGGTCACGCCCTTGCCGATCATCGCGATCATCACGAGCGCGACGAACGCGCCGCCAATCAGCGGCAGAAACGCACGCGGGTTCTTGAGCGCATCGGCCACGTTGATACGACGCCCGAAGATCACCGCGACAACGGCAAGCGCGAGCGCCAGCACCGCCGCCGGGACCACGCCCGCGAGAAACAGCCCCGCGATGGAAATGTTCGCGACGAAGCCCATGATGATCATGTTCACGCACGGCGGAATGGTCTCGGCCATCACCGCGCTGCACGCGAGGAGCGCCGCCGCTTCGTTCGGGTCCTGCTTGCTCTGACGCACGGCCGGCATGACCACGCCGCCGACCGCCGCGATATCCGCGAGCTTCGAGCCGGAGACGCCTGAGAAGAACGCCGTCGCCATGATGGTGATGAGACCGAGCCCGCCGCGCACGCGACCGAAAATACGCAGCAGGAGTTCGATCAGCCGCGACGACATGCCGTTGGTTTCCATCAGCAAGCCCGCAAGCACGAAGAACGGAATGGCGAGCAGCACGAAGTGGTCGGCGCCGGCCATCACCTGTTGCGAGTAGACGAGGATCGGCAGGGTCGGCTCGGCGAGAAAATACAGCAGCGCGGAGAACGCGAGCACGAAGCCGATGGGCACGCCGAGCACGAGTCCGCCGACGAAACCGGCCGCGAGCAGAATGCCCGGCTTGATCGCGTGATCGGGCATGAGCGCGTTCCAGCCGAACAGCGCCGCCGCGACCACGACGCAACCGATGAGCGCGCCGAACACCGTCTTGCGCGGCCCGTTCAATGCATTGGCGAGCGCGAACACCGCCATGAACACACTGCCCGCGACGAGCGGATACACGTTGATCCACGCGGGCAGGCCGCTTGGCGTCATCTGGCCGTAGGAATCGACGAGCAAGAGGCACGACGAGAAGCACAGATTGGCCGCCACGCCCGCGATGATCCAGTGCCCGGCCTGAATCAGCGCCGGTTGCCAGCGTGCGGGCAGCGCCGCGCGAAACAGATCGACGCCGACATGCTGACTGCGCGCAAGCACGGTCGCGGCGCCGAAGAAGACCAGCACGATCATCAACGCGCGCGCGATCTCCTCGGCCCAATCGACTGGATCGTGCAGAAAGTAGCGATAGATGACGGAGACGAACACCACGATCACATCGGCCGCGAGCACGGCGGCGCAAATGTATTCGATCCAGCGCATGACGACGGCGAGCGCGCGCGTGAGCGCGGTCTTCTGGCCGAAGCCGGGCGCGGCCGCAAGCTGCGCTTCGGGGCCGGGCGTCGCGGAGAAAGAGGTCATGGCGTTCAGCCTCGTGCGGCGGCGATGGCCGGAAAAAGCGGCGCGGTCGCGGGATACTGTTTCGCGAAATTCGCGTACAACTGCGTCTGCATTTCGTGACGCGCGGTCTCGCGGTCCGCGGGCGACATCGGGAAGAAAGTCATGCCGCGCTGCTTCAGTTCCTGCTCGGCGCGCGCCGCCGTCTGCACGGCTACCGTGCGTTGCTTCGCCGTCGCATCCTGCGCGGCCTTCTGGAAGGCCGGCCGAAGATTCGCGGGAATCTTGTCGAGCGAGCGGCGGCCCATCACGACGACGAGCGGGCTGAACACGTGCTGCGTCTGCCAGCACGACTTCACCACTTCGTCGTATTTGCTCGCGAGCACGGTCGCGCAGTCGTGTTCGAAGCCGTCGACGACACCGGTTTGCGCCGCCATGTACAACTCGCCGATGGGAATGGGCGTCGGCACCGCGCCCATCAGCTTGAACGTGTCCATGAAAGCGGGCGTGGGCAGCACGCGCAGTTTCACGCCCTTGATCTCCGCGAGCGAGTGCGCGGGCTTCTTCGTGAACACGTTGCGGCCGCCGAACGAATAGCCCCACGTGATGACCGAGCAACCCGCGCGCTTTTGCAGCAGGCTGTCGAAGCTCTGGCCGACGCTGCCGTCCATCGCGCGGCCGACGTGATCGAAGTTATCGAAGACGTAACCCAGATCGAGCATGCCGAGTTCGGGCAGAACCGTTGCCCAGATGGACGAGCCCGTCACCATCATGTCGACCGCGCCGACCTTCACTTGCTGAACGACGTCGCTTTCCTTGCCGAGCTGATTGTTCGGAAAATAGTCGATGCGAATCTGCTCGCCCACGCTCGCCTTCAGGTTTTCAGCCAGGTACTGATACCAGACGTAGTGCGCGGCGTTTTGATTCGCGGGCATCGACGACGAAAGCCGCAGCGCGACCGGCGCCTGCGCGCGTGCGAGCGACGGCAACGCACCGCCCGCCACCGCGAGCGAGGCTGCCGAGGCGGTTTGAAGGAAGCGTCGCCGGGATGTCGATTGCATGTCTTGTCTCCTGAGAGCCGCGGATCGCAGTGCGCCGGTTGCGGCTGTATCGATTTAGTGTATCGATACAGTAAACGGCGGGCGGATCTTCACCCATAGGGGTTATCCCGTTGATTCTGCCGCGCACCGGATGGTTCTCTACGCGTCGACTCGCACAGCGCTAGCCCGCTCGCTGCGTCCGGCAAGCACCCACACCGCCGACGCCACGAGCAACGCACTCACGCCCGCCACACCTAACGCAGCCGCGAAGCCGCTCGCGAAACTCGCACGTGCGATCGCAACGACAGCCGCGTTGCCGCCCGCGCCCGCGTGTGCCAGATCGCCCGCAAGCACGCGCGAGAGAGGAAGGTTTCATCGAACGTGTGCATGAGGGCAGGGAAACCGCTTGCATGCAGATCGAGCGCGCTTTTCGTGCGCGCCGCGAGCACCGCGCCGAGCACGCCCACCGACGTGACGATGGCCGTAAAGCGCGTCGTCGTGCTGATACCCGACGCCATGCCCGTGCGATGCGCCGGCACACACGCCATGATCGCCTTCTGCGTGTCGCCGTTGAGGATGCCCGCGCCGAGTCCGGTGACGATCATCGAGACCGCGATGAGCCCGTAATACGACATCGACGCGAACCACGCCGTCAGCAGATTGCCCACGCCGATGGTCGCAAGCCCGAGCGTGAGCAGCGCCATTGCAGGCACGCGCTTGCCGAGCGCCGCGCCGAGATGCGGCCCGGCGATCATCGCGAGCGCGAACGGCAACATGCCGACGCCCGCGCGCACCGCGGTCAAGCCGAACGCGTTTTGCAGATAAAGCGGCAGGAACGTCATCATGACTTGCGCGCAGGCCGCGTAGCCGAACATGGCGAGCACGGCGGCGACGAAGCGCGGTTCGCGAAACAGCGAGAGATCGATCATCGGATGCGCGCGCGAGCGTTGCACGCGCACGAACAAGACCAAGAGCGCCGCGCACGCGGCAAGGCGCGCTTCGGTACGCCAGCTCGTCCAGCCATCGGCCTGACCGCCGATCAGCGCCCAGATGCCGAGCGAAAGCGACGCGGCAAAGATCGCGCTGCCGAGCAGGTCGAGCGATCCCGCATGCGGATTACGCGACTCGCGCATGCCGCGCCACGCGCACCAGGCGAGCAGCGCGCAGATCGGCAGGTTCATGAGGAAGATCCAACGCCAGCCGAACCATTGCGTGATCGCGCCGCCGACGAGTGGCGCGACGGTCGTCGAAATACCCATGCAGGTGCCCCAGATCGCCCATGCACGAGCGCGCGCCGCGCCTTCGTGGAAGGTGTTGGCGATGATCGCGAGCGCGGACGTGAGCAGCATTGCCGCGCCGACGCCCTTCGCCGCGCGCGCCAGATTCAGCGCGAACGCGGAAGGCGCGAGGCCACAGCCGAGCGAGGCCAGCGCGAACGCCGCGAGCCCGGCGATCAGCATCTTCTTTCTGCCGATGCGGTCGGCGAGCGCGCCCGCCGGCAGCAGACACGCGGCGAACGCGACCATGTAGGCGCTCACGACCCATTCGACATCGGCGAAACCGGCGTGGAAATCGCGCGCGATGGATGGCAGCGCCACGGCGACGACGTTGGTATCGAGCGTGATCAGCGCGCAGGTCGCCGATGCGGTGAGAAGCACGAAGCGCGCGGCGGACCGGTTCGGCGAGACATCGGCGGTGTCGGACATGGCGGGCGAATGTTGACGATGAAGCTATCGATGCTAGTGAGATCGCTCTTGTCTGTCATTGACATAAAATCGCTTAATTATTGACGTATTCGACAATACGAAGCGAGGCTCTCATGCCAGTGGAATTGCGCCATGTGCGCTGCTTTTTGAGCGTCGCGCGGCATCTGCACTTCACGCGTGCCGCCGATGAACTCGGCATTGCGCCGCCCGCGCTCACGCGACAAATTCAGGAAGCGGAGCGGCTCCTTGGCGTGCGGCTTTTTCAGCGCACGAAGCGCTCGGTGGCGCTGACCGCGGCGGGCGAGGCGTATCTCGTCGAGGCATCGAGCGCGCTCGATCATCTCGCGCGCGGGGCCGAGCGCGCGGCGCTGGCGGAGCGCGGCGAGCTGGGCAGGATCGTGATCGGCTACGTCGGTTCGGCGGTTTATTCGGGCGTGCTGCAGACACACGTGCGCGGCTTTCGTGCGCGCTATCCGCAGGTTGCCATCGGTATCCGCGAGATCGTCATGCGCGAGGCGGGCGCACTGCTCATCGACGGTCATATCGATATCGCTTACGTGCGGCCGCCCGTGCCGTATCCGGATGGCGTCGAGGTGCGCACGGTGCGTCGCGATGCGTTCATCGTCGCGCTACCGGCCGATTCTCCGCTGACGCAATCGGAAACCATCACGCCCGCGCAGCTGCGTGGTCAGTCGTTCGTGTTGCCGGAGCAGGAGTCCGGCACGCTCGAGGTTGGAAGACGCGGGCGCTTCGAGCCGCAAATCGCCGGACAGCCGGGCACGCTGTCGGATGTGCTCGCGCATGTGTCGCTCGGCGGCGATGTGGCGGTCGTGCCACGATCGCTCGCGCAATGCGTGACGGTGCCGGGCGTTGAGTATCGCGAGATCGCGGGAAAGCCGGTGCCTTCGGAAGTCGCGGTGGTGTATCGGCGGTTCGAGAAAGGGGCGGCGGTAAAGGGGTTTTTGGAAATGGCTTCGAAGGCGTGAAGCGAATTTCCGGTTGCGTTGTTGGCTTTGCTTGGATGATCGATACATATCAATGGGATTGGCCGATCGGGTTACTTTTCTGATTGCGTCGGTTGGTGCACGATAAGACGCATGAGCAAAAACCTTTCCGCGCTTTGTTCGATTTCCTTTGACTTCAAGAACGCCGCCATGCAATCAACCGTTCCTTCGATCCGTCTGGTACAGTACACACGTATGTACACACACGGTGTCAACGTGGCTATTACCCGAATCTTTCGCAATGGCAACTCGCAGGCCATTCGCATTCCCGCCGATATCGCGTTTCCCGAAACGGAAACGGAAGTCGAGATTGAACGCGTGGGCGACGAATTGCGGATTCGCCGCCTGCGCCGCCCGCTTGCCGGCGCGCTCGACTGTTTCGGGCGTTTTGGCGCCGACTTCATGTCGGAGGGGCGTGGCGATCAGACGCAAGACAAACGGGACGCGCTCTGATGCCCAAGTACTTGTTCGATACGAATATGTGTATCTACCTAATGAAGAATCAGCCCGAACAGGTGGCGCGGCGTTTCGCGCAGCTCTTTGTCGGCGACGTCGTCATGTCATCGATTACGTTCGCGGAGCTGGCATACGGCGCAAGCACGAGTGCGCGACCCAGGCGCGAGCGGAACAATCTCGCTGCGCTCGTGAAACTGATCGAAGTCGCGCCTTTCGACGAGGCAGCGGCAAGCGCTTATGGCCCGATCCGCGCGGCCACGCGAGAGCGCAAGCACGACGCACTCGACAAGCTGATCGCGGCCCATGCGGTTGCGCTCGGCGTACCGGTCGTGACCAACAACGTGAGGGATTTCACTCACTATCCAGGCGTCAAGATCGAAAACTGGCTCGACGGTCCCGCTTGAGATCCGCGTCCTGACGCAAGAGCCTTGCGGCCTCACGCTTTCCTAACTCTTCGCGCCCAGACTTCCCCTCACACGCTGCATGACAGGAGGGGAAAATGAAGATCGAACCGACACCCATCGCAGGTGCATCGCTCGTCGACATCGACATCGGGCGCGACGCACCCGTGATCGATACCGCGCCCACCTTGCCCGACACGCAAGCGACGGCCATGTCTTACGAAGCGCTGCTGCCCTATCTGCTGTTGCCGATCGCAGGCGCTTACTAAGCGAACAAGCCATGTTCGAACGAGACGGCGTCACTTACGTGTTTCACCACGTCTGCATTCCGATCGCATCGCCATGAAGCCGTCGTAAAGACGCTGAACGAGGAAGACTCGGCGCGCCGCACGGTCGTGCATCGCGCTTGACCTGTGCTTTTTCAGCGCCTATACAGGACGTTCACCGCGCGCATCGCACGATGCCGCCTCGATCGAGACCGGAGTCCAGAGTGACGATAACCACAAGATTCAAGCCGCCAGTCCCGCTGACTTTCACATTGCCGCTCGCCCTGAGTCTCGCGCTCGCGGCCTGCGCAACCGACTCTTCCGCTCCGCCACCGCCCGGCACCGTCACGACGACGCTGCCATCGGGCGGCGTCTACAAAGGGACAATCGACAACGGTCAGGCCGATGCCACGCTGCTCGTGCTCTTCGATGGCTCGGCGTATCTCTTCTACGGCACTCCGAACGACACGCGCGGCACGAACCTGTCGGGCGTCGCCATCGCCACGGGCGGCACGCAGACGAGCGACGGCAAGTTCGCGAGCACCTCGGCGTTCGACTATCGCGTGGGCCGGGCGCCCGCCACCGCCGCCAACTTCAGCGCAAACTTCGCGCAAGCGCCGGCCGTAAGCGGCACGGTCGCAAGCAAGAACGGCGGCGCGAACCTCTCCTTCAACGTGAACGCCGCGCCGATGCTCGACACCGGACCGAGCCTCGCCAACGCAGGCGGCCTTTACAGCGGCCGCGGAATGTCGCTCGGAGGCGCGACGACCACGCGCATCACCGTCGCCGCCGATGGCTACGCCGCCGGCACGACGAGTGCCGGTTGCATCTTCAAGGGAACGGTGGCGCCGCGTCCGGGCGCGAACGCCTACGACGTCTCGGTGACGTTCGGCCCCGCGCCCTGTCCGCTGCCCGACGCGACCGTCAAGGGCGCCGCCGTGCTCGACGGCCCGCGCCTGCTGGTCGCGCTGCCGAGCCCCGACCGCGCCAACGTCTTTCTCTTCGATGGCAGGAAATAGCTGCCGACGCTTTTTATCGGCGCGTGAAAAAAACCGGCTCGCTGCTTGCAGCGGGCGATTCGTATTCTAAGATTGTTGCTACCGTAGGCAGCGGCGTCGTGATACGCGTGCTTGGTCGAGGTTCGCGTGACGCCGTCTCCTTCGGCGAGAGTCATCAGTCGTGTTGTTCAGTGAGGTTCAATAAGCCGTAACAACAAGGAGACAACCAGATGAACGCAACGCTCAAGCTTTTGCCGTTGGCGGTCGGCGCCATGCTCGCCTGCCTGCCGTATGCGAACGCCGCGCAAGACAATCTCAATTCGCTGTCCAACTTCAAGCAGACCGGCACGAGTCAGGCCGAAAAGGTGCCGCAAGGCGGTCAGACCGCCGACGCGCTGCGCGAAAATCTCAAGCAGATCAAACTGCCGCCAGGCTTCAAGATCGACCTGTATGCAATCGTGCCGGAAGCGCGGCACATGGCTATCGAGCCTTCGACGGGCGTGGTGTTCGTCGGCACGCGCAAGAATCGCGTATGGCAGGTGACGGATCGAACCAAAAGGCGCGTCGCGGATGACGTCGTTCAATTCGCCTCGTCGGTCACGTTCAAGGTGCCGAACGGCGTCTGCTTCTCGCCGGATGGCGTGCTTTACGTGGTCGAGCAGAATCGCGTGCTTGGTTTCCCGGCGGCACAGTTCTTCGGCGACGGCGGGCCGGACGTGGCCGCGGCGGTCGTCGTGCCGCAAGGCAAGCTGATCCCGGCGACGTTCGAGAGCTTCAATCACGGCGCGCGCGCGTGCCGTATCGGGCCTGACAAGAAGCTATACATCGCGCTCGGCCAGCCGTGGAACGTGCCGCCGAAAGACAAACTCGCCGATATCGATAAGAACGGGCTCGCGGGCATCATCCGTCTGGATCAAGACGGCAAGAACCGCGAAACCTACGCGCACGGCGTGCGTAATTCGGTCGGCCTCGACTTCAATCCGAAGGACAAGACGCTCTGGTTCACCGACAACCAGGTCGACGGCATGGGCGACGACATTCCTCCGGGCGAACTGAACCGCGCGACCAAGGCGGGCGAGAACTTCGGCTTCCCGTGGTACGGCGGCGGCAAGGTGCGGACCGTCGACTACAAGGATCAGAATCCGCCGGCGAACCTGGTGTATCCGCAAGTCGAATTCGCGGCGCACGCGGCCGACCTCGGCATGTCGTTCTATAACGCTAAGACGTTCCCGGACAAGTACCAGGGCGGCATCTTCGTCGCGGAACACGGTTCGTGGAATCGAACGAAGCCCATCGGCGCACGCATCATGTACGTGCCCGTCAAGGACGACGGCACGGCGGGCGAACCGGAAGTCTTCGCGGATGGCTGGCTCACTTCGAGCGGCGAGTACATGGGACGCCCGGTCGATGTCCAGGTATTGCAGGACGGCTCGCTGCTGGTATCCGACGACTATGCTGGCGCCATCTATCGTATTTCGTATTCGGGGTCGAAGTGATGCGGCCGGCGCAGACAGCCGTGGTGGCAAGCCTGATGCTGGCGATATCCAGCGTCGCGCTCGCAGCGGGCGATATCAAGGCGGGGCGCGCGAAGGCGGCACAGTGTCAGGCGTGCCACGGGCTCGACGGCATGTCGAAGCTGCCGGAAGCGCCCAACCTCGCGGGGCAGACGGAGGAGTATCTCGTGAAGGCGCTGACCGACTTTCACACGGGCGCGCGCCAGAACGAAATGATGTCGATGGTCGCGAAACCCTTGTCCGAGGCGGATATCGCCAATCTCGCGGCGTACTACCACAGTCTCGGCAAGCAATGACCGAAGCAGACTTGCTTGACGATGGCCCTCCCCAGCGCAAATTTTTTGGTTTGACGCTTGACTTGGATGGGTAAGGGTTTATACTAAGCCTTGTCTCCTCCATGTCTCAACCGATATGGATTCAAGCCCGCTCAATGCAGCGGGCTTTTTTTTCGCCCGCTTGCGGCGCTTACGCACGTCTCACCACCGAAGCGCACCCCCGCGCGCCTCGTTCCCCGCATTGACTGTTGGTCTCCCCTGCGCTTTTCCGCGCGGTGAATTTTCGTTCGTATCGAACATCGAACCTATTGGCCCCGCTCGCCTGGACGCCTTCGCGTCTCATCGTATGTGGTCTCCCCAGCGCTCCCCGTGCGCCGGTTGGGGTTTTCGTTTCCAGGCGCCCCCGGCCCTGGTTGTCCACAGATCTTCTGCACAAGCCTGTGGATATCGTTATGGAAATCAGTGCAACGTGTTGATTCCAAACCGCTAACCGTGAGCGCCTTTGCATCGCGCGGCGCGCCTCGATTAGTGTCAGTCTGCGTCTGTCACGCACGACGCCAGCATCGTCGTCATGCGATTCAATTCGCTGCTGAAGAAAGTGTGCGGCGCGGTCGCTACGCTGAGTTCGTCGGCGGCCGAGCGCGGCATCGCGAATACAATCGTGCCCGTTGCCACGAGCGCGACGATCATCGATAAGAGCCAGGAGAAGACGTACATCGCCAGTTACCTCGTCTGTCTGATTTGCGCTCGCAAACGTGAGCGCCTGATGAGCAGATTAAGGTTCGATGGCGTTCTGCACAGCCCCGCGGATGGGGGGACGTGAAGGAGGGACGACGTGCGCCCGCCTTCACGCGTCGAGCCGGAAGGCTGTTAGCGCGAGCCGAACGGCCGCATATCCGGCGATGGATCGGGCGACACGCCCTGCGCGACAGCCGCGTCGCTTTGCGCGCGCATGGCTCGCTGGAAACCATCGCGTTCGCGCAATCGGGACCAATAGCGGGCGATCGGCTCCGCGAAGCGTTCGTGCAAACCGATATGCTCCGCGAGCATCAACGCATAACCAACCGAGATATCCGCGGCCGTGAACCGCCCCGCGCACAAAAAAGCCTCGCGCTCCAGCAGCGGCACGAGCGTGCGCAGACGCGCATGAAACCACTTCGCGTAATCCTCGGCGACTTGCGGCTGCCGGCGCTCGGGCGGCTCCAGATGCGTGTAACGCAAGACGAGCGTCTGTGGAAACGTGAGCGTCGCCTCGCCGAAGTGCAGGAAGTTGAGATAGCGGCCGAAGTCCGCTTCGTGCGAAGCGACATCCAGCGCGCCGGGCGAATAACGCGCCGCAAGATACTGACAAATCGCAGCCGATTCGGTCATGAAAAGCGCGTCGTCATTGAAGGCCGGAATCGTACCGAGCGGGTTCACTTGCATGAACTCGCGCGCCACCACACGCGGCGGAAACGGCAGCATCTTCAGTTGGTACGGCACGCCGATTTCCTCGAGCGCCCAAAGCGGCCGGAACGACCGCGCGCTCACGCAATGATGCAGCGTGATCATCGCGTCACCCGAGCCATGACGGCTTGCGCTTTTCGAGGAAGCTCTGCACGCCCTCGCGCCCTTCGTCCGATGCCCGAATGCGCGCGATGCGTTCGGCCGTATCGGAGATCAACGAATCGTCGATGACCTTGCCCGCGAGTTCCGACACCAGCCGCTTGCACTCGCCCACGGCGTTCGGGCTGTTGGACGCGATGCCGTTCGCCATTGCATCGACGGTTCGGTCGAGCTCGCCGCTCGTCGTCAGTTGATGCACGAAGCCGATACGCAGCGCTTCCGTCGCATCGAAACGCTCGGCCGTCACGAAGTAGCGATGCGCGGCGCGCGCGCCCATCGCGCGAATGACGTAAGGCGCGATGGTCGCGGGCATGAGCCCGAGCTTCGCCTCCGATAGGCAGAAGTTCGCGCTGTCCGCGCTCACCGCGATATCGCACGCGGCGACGAGGCCCATGCCGCCCGCGTAGGCATCGCCCTGCACGCTGGCGATCACCGGCTTCGCGCTCGTGTAGATGGTGTTGAGCATGGTCGCAAGCCCGAGCGCGTCCGCGCGGTTTTCCGCCTCCGAATAACCGGCCATGCGCTTCATATAGTTGAGGTCGGCGCCCGCGCAAAAGGCCGGGCCGTTCGCCGCGAGCACGATGACGCGCACGCTCGTGTCGTCGTTGAGCGCGCGAAAGGCGGCAGTCAGTTCGACGATGGTCGCGTCGTCGAAGGCGTTGCGTACATCGGCGCGATCCAGCGTCACGCGGGCGACGTGTCCCGTCACCGAGAGCTTGATGCGTTGCAGATTCATGGCGTCGGACATGTCCTTGTCTCCTTATGCTTGCCGCCGAAAGTTGAGCCGTGCTCAGTTCCAGGCGGATCATTTGCAAAGTTTCGGCGAACATCGCGGCGGCGGTCAATCGATTTTCATGAGTCTCACTCACACGAAATCATCCGAGGAGACCCATACTCGTCATGTGACGCAGCGAGCATGCCCGAACGCAATATAGTCGTATATATTACGGTGCTCGCCGGATTCCATGACCGCGCGAAGATCCAAGACCAGCATCGCGCAATCCGGTGCAGCCAATAAAACAGAACCCAAGGAGCTTTACGTGAAGACTCGTTTGTTGCGCACTTTGCTTTCGTTGGCGGTGGGCTTCGCCGCTTCGTCGGCGTTTGCAGGCGAAGTGCAGATTGCCGTGGCGGCCAATTTCACGGCGCCCGTGCAGGCCATTGCAGCGGACTTCGAAAAGGATACCGGCAACAAGGTCGTCGCTTCGTTCGGCGCGACGGGTCAGTTCTATGCGCAGATCAAGAACGGCGCGCCCTTCGAAGTATTCCTCGCCGCCGACGACACCACGCCCGCCAAACTCGAAAGCGAAGGCATGACGGTGCCGGGAAGCCGCTTCACTTACGCGACCGGGGCGCTCGCGTTGTGGTCGGCGAAGGAAGGTTACGTCGACGACAAAGGCGAAGTGCTGAAGAAGAACCAGTTCACGCACCTGGCGATCGCCAATCCGAAAGCCGCGCCGTACGGACTTGCCGCCACGCAGACGCTCGACAAGCTCGGGCTCACGCAGGCGGTGGCATCGAAGATCGTCGAAGGGCAGAGCATCTCGCAAGCGCAGCAGTTCATCGCGACGGGCAATGCCGAACTCGGCTTCGTCGCACTCTCGCAAATCTACAAGAACGGCAAGATCACGAGCGGTTCGGCGTGGATCGTGCCGGAATCGCTGCACGAGCCGATCAAGCAAGACGCGGTCATTCTCAACAAGGGCAAGGACAATCCGGTCGCGAAGCAGTTCGAGGATTACCTCAAGGGACCGAAGGCCGCCGAGGTGATCCGCTCGTTCGGCTATCAGCTCTGATTGTTCGCGATGCCGCTCGATAGCGCCGATCTCCAGGCCATCACGCTGACGCTCGAACTGGCGTCGCTGGCGACGGCGCTTCTGCTCGTCATCGGCACGCCTGTCGCGTGGTGGCTATCGCGCACGCGCTCGCGAGCAAAGGGTGTCGTCGGCGCGGTGGTGGCGTTGCCGCTCGTGCTGCCGCCTACCGTCATCGGCTTTTATCTGCTCGTGCTGATGGGGCCGAACGGTTACGTCGGCAAGCTCACTCAGGCGTCGGGCATCGGCCTCTTGCCCTTCACGTTCGCGGGGCTCGTAATCGGCTCGGTCATCTATTCGATGCCGTTCGTCGTGCAGCCACTGCAGAACGCGTTCGAAGCCATCGGCAGCCGTCCGCTCGAAGCCGCCGCGACCTTGCGCGCGGGACCGTGGGACACGTTTTTCACTGTCGTGTTGCCGCTTGCGCGGCCGGGCATCATCACCGCGACGATCCTCGGTTTTGCGCACACCGTCGGCGAATTCGGCGTCGTGCTGATGATAGGCGGCAATATTCCCGGGCGCACGCGCGTGGTCTCCGTGCAGATCTTCGATCACGTCGAAGCGCTCGAATACGCGCAGGCGCACTGGCTCGCGGGCGGCATGGTGCTGTTCTCGTTCATCGTGCTGTTGCTGCTCTATTCGAGCCGTCGATCGGCGGCGGTGCATGCCTGAAATCTCATCGACCGGTCAGGCCATCGAGGCGCGCTTTCTCGTCGAACAAGGCCGCTTCACGCTCGATGTCGATCTGCGCTTGCCGGGACGCGGCGTGACCGCGCTCTTCGGCCATTCGGGTTCCGGCAAGACCACGCTGCTGCGCTGTCTCGCGGGACTCGCACGGCCGCGCGCGGGAAGGCTCGTCGTCAATGGCGAACTGTGGCTCGATACCGACCGCAACGTTTTTCTGCCGACGCACAAGCGTCCGCTCGGCTACGTTTTTCAGGAAGCCAGTCTCTTTGCGCATTTGAGCGTGCGCAAGAATCTTCGCTATGGGTTCGATCGCGTGGCGGCACGCGAGCGACGCGTCGACCTGGAACAGGCGGCGGAACTGCTTGGCATCGGGCATCTGCTGGAGCGCGATCCGGGCGGATTGTCGGGCGGCGAACGCCAGCGCGTGGGCATTGCGCGGGCGCTGTTGACGAGTCCGCGTCTCTTGCTTCTCGACGAACCGCTCGCCGCGCTCGATCAAAAGCGCAAGCTCGAAATCCTGCCGTATCTCGAACGTCTGCACGACGAACTCGATATCCCCGTGCTGTACGTGACCCACGCGCCCGAGGAAGTCGCGCGCCTCGCGGATCACCTCGTTCTGCTCGAAGCCGGCCGCGCGCTGGCGAGCGGCGCAATTGCCGATACGCTCGCGCGGCTCGATCTGCCGCTCGCGCTCGCCGACGATGCATCGGTGGTGCTGGAAGGCATCGTCGCCGATCACGATGCGCGTTATGGTTTGCTGTCGCTCGCGCTGCCGGGCGGCCGCGCCTCGCTCACCGTCGTGCATGCGCCAGTCGAACGAGGCCGCGCGATGCGTGTCGCCGTGAAAGCGCGCGACGTAAGCCTGATCGCCGGCAATGAACCGCACACGTCGAGCAGCGTTCTCAATCTGCTGCCCGCAGTCGTGTTCGACATCGCCGACGATGCGGACCCCGCGCAAGTCGTCGTGCGCCTCGACGTGGACGGCTCGCCGCTCCTCGCGCGCATCACGCGTTATTCGCTGGACCGGCTAGGAATTGTCGCGGGCGTGCGGGTCTGGGCGCAGGTAAAGGCCGTCTCGCTGCTCGCCTGATCGCGGCGCTCTTTCAGCGCGGCATATTGCAGCAGCATGATGGTCTTGCCGTCGGCGATTTCTCCGCTGTCGATCATGGCCAGCGCTTTCTCCAACGGCACCTCGATCACTTCGATTTCCTCGCCTTCGTCCTCCACACCGCCGCCGTCACTGACGCGCATGGAGCCGTCGTATTCGCCGAGATAAAAGTAGAGTTTCTCCGTCACCGATCCGGGGCTCATGAACGCCTCGAAAATCTTTTCGACGTGCTGCACGCGATACCCGGTTTCCTCCTCGACTTCGGCGCGGATGCGTTCTTCCGGCGTCGAGTTGTCGAGCAGGCCACCAGGCGCTTCGATCAACATGCCGTCGTGGCCGTTGACGAAAGCCGGCATGCGAAATTGGCGCGTCAGGAGCACGTGGCCGTTATGCCGGTTACGCAGCAAGATGGTCGCGCCGTTGCCGCGATCGTAGGTCTCACGGCTCTGACGCTGCCACGTGCCGTCGCGGCGCAGAAAGTCGAAAGTCACCTTTCTCAGCACGTACCAGTCGTCGGATAAAACAGCGGTATCGAGCACGCGTACTCGTTCCTTGGTCTCAGTCATTGCAGTCTTCCATGGCGTGGTGGTGGCTTCCATGGTAACGTGCAGTTTCGTGCAATTACAAGCAAATTCGTGCAACGATCATGCTCACGAGTCAACGCAAGAAAACAATCCTCGACGCCCTCGCGCGCGACGGTCAGGTGCTCGCCAGCGAGTTGAGCGCGAGCTTCGGCGTGTCGGAAGACACGGTGCGCCGCGATCTACGCGAGTTGGCTGCGGAAGGTCTGCTGCAACGCGTGCACGGCGGCGCCCTGCCCGCTTCTCCGGCCGTGGCGCCGTTTGCGCGTCGGCAGGAAATGGAATCGGAGGCGAAGCGCCGTATCGCGCGGCGCGCCGTCGAGATGATCGAACCGGGGCAAATCGTGATAGTCGATGGCGGCACGACTTCGGCCTTGCTCGTGCAGCAACTTCCCGCAAGCCTCGCGGTTACGATAGTCACGCATAGTCCGAGCGTGGCCGTCGCGCTCGCCGAACACGCGACGGTGGAAGTCGTGCTGATCGGCGGCAAGCTTTTCAAGCATTCCATCGTCACGGTCGGCGCGGCGGCCGTCGAAGCGATGTCGCATATCCACGCCGATCTGTATTTCATGGGCGTCACGGGCGTTCATCCCACTGCCGGGCTGACCACGGGCGATTTCGAGGAAGCGCATATCAAGCGCGCGCTCGCGGCGCGCGCGGCGGAGACCGTCGTGCTCGCGTCTGCCGCCAAGCTCAACGCGGCATCGCCATACCGTATCGGCGATATCGAGCTTGCGCAGACGGTCATCGTCGAAAGTGCGACGGATGCACGTCTCACCGATCCCATCGAACAAGCAGGCGTAACCATCCTTCGCGCCTGATCGATGCCGCAACTTGTTACGGGGTAACGCGCCGAAAGAATCATCGGGAGAGCCGTAATTGAATTTCCTCCGCAACTGGAATAGCGTAGAAAAATACGCCAAACGCGGTCCGGGCAGGAATTCTCCATGCTGTACGGGTAACGGGTCAGGCGATAATTTTTGGAGAAATGTCGTGAATCGCGTGAAGGCTCTCATCGCGTTGTCGGCGCTTGCCGCGGCGGGTTTCGCCGCCACGGCGCACGCGGGCGGTCACGTCGGCGTGTTTATCGGCGGGCCGCTGTACTACCCGTATCCGGTGGCGCCCGTGCCGTACTACTATGCGCCGCCGCAGGTCATCGTTCCGGCGCCCGCCGCGCCGACCACTTATGTCGAGCAAGGCCAGCCCGACCAATCACAGGCTCAGGCTCAGTCGGGCGGCACCTGGTATTACTGCGAGGGATCGCGCACGTACTACCCGTATGTCAAGCAGTGTCCCGGTGGATGGCGCGAAGTTCCGGCGCAACCCCCGCCGCCATCGAATTGAATCGAAGCTGGCTTTTATGAATACTCGCAGGCTCGTTATTTTTCTCGCGCTCTCAGGCTTGGGTCTGTCCGCGTGCACGGTCATGCCGACCGGACCCAGCGTGATGGCGCTGCCCGGCACCGGCAAGACCTTCGACCAGTTCCGCGCGGACGACGCATCGTGCCGTCAGTTCGCGTTTCAGCAAACGGGCGGCGTCACCGCAGATCAGGCTGCGACGAACAGCGCGGTGGGGAGCGCCGTGGTTGGGACCGCCATCGGCGCGGCAGCGGGCGCGGCGTTCGGCGGCGGCACGGGTGCGGCTATCGGCGCGGGCGCGGGATTGTTGACCGGCAGCGCGGTCGGCATGGGCGCGGCGCAAACGTCGGGCTACGGCGTGCAGCGCCGCTACGACTACGCGTATCTGCAGTGCATGTACGCAGCGGGCGATCGTGTTCCGGTCGCAGGTCCGTTGCGCACGGCGCCACCGAACGGCGCGGCGTATTACGCGCCGCCACCGCCACCTCCGCCGGGCATGCCACCGCCTCCTCCGCCTTCGAGCTGACATCGACACGCGCCGCTTGAGCCTTCCTCAGCGGCGCTTTTTTTACGAAGGCATCGCAGCTCAGAGACGCGGTTTCCATTGATCATCGTCGGGGCGCGCCAGTGCCGGTGCCACGATTCCCGGCGCCACGAGCAGTCCGGTCACCCAGCCGATATAAAACCGCAGATCGCTGAAGAACTCGGCTGTGTCGTAAAGGCGAAACGACTGCACGTGCGCGAGCCATAGCACGCATTGCACCGCGCCCGAGAGCACGAGCCACGCAAGCGCGATCACCGCGAGTGCCCGTGCGCAGCGGCGAAACGTGTCCGCATCCCACTGTTCGCGCACGATGATGCATCCCGAGATCAGCACGAGAATCGCCGGAATCACGCTCGTGACCAGCACGTGCGTCTGCCATTCGAAGAGCACGCCGGTCAGGTAGCTGAAGATCACGGCGAGCCCGGCTGCGGTCCACATCATCCAGACTGCCCCGCGCGCCGACATCCACGCAATCGTGATGACGAACGGGATCGCCGCCCATTGCAGCGCCTGTCCCACCGCCTTCGCGAGGTTCTCGCTGGCCTGTTCGTTCGAATGGCTCGCCGCTACATACACGGTGATCGCTTCGTGCACGCACACCGCGACGACCGCGAAGCTCAACGCTTCGCACGCGGCGAAGGCGGGCGATTTCTCCGCGCGATGCACGTGTCCCTGCAACCCGCGCAAGCGCTCCAGCAGCGGCTCGACGAAGAACGCGAGAATCGCGCCGATGAGCAACGCGGCGGCGGCATCCCTGAAGGAGAAATGTCCGAAGAGCGAGAACAGCCCTTGCCAGAGAAACTCGGGCGCGGCGGCGCACACCGCCACCCACAGCGCAAAAAAGAAACCGTTCGAAGCGAGTCTGAACGGCATGATGACCTCGATGGTCGATGAGCGCTGCGTTAGAGAGGAGCTTGCGGCAAATCGGCGGCCACGACGCGCGCCGCGATGGCATTTCGCACGCGCTCGCGCAGCCCGGGCGGCATGCCGAAACCTTCGTAGGCGAGCGCTTGCGCCACGGTCACGACCTTCATCTCTTCATAGCGCCGCCCGCTGCCGATGAGCGCCTCGAACGCATTGGCGCGCTCGTTGATCTCGATGGGATCGGCATCCACGAGCAGAACGGCGTGAGCCAGCACGGCATGGCGCGGTTGCTCGTCGAGGGACGACGACACGCGCCGCCAGTATTGCGCCGTGCCGGCGATCTTGCGCGCATCGTGGCCGGGACCCCAGGCGAGATTGAAGCGGCCATCGCAGAACGAACCTTCTACCGCTTGCCAGTGCGTGAGCACGCCGAGGGTGTTGAGCGCATCCGCGATGATGCCGCACAGATGCAGATAGACCGGCTCGGCAAGCGCGCCCATCGGCGCGTGCACGGGATACGCGAGACTCAGATTGAGAATGCCGGGACCTTGTGGAACCAGCCCGCCGCCCGACAAACGCAGCCAGACGGGACAGCCGCGTCGCGCGAATTCATCGCGAGCATCGGCCAAAGGCGCATAACGCTGATAACTGCGCGGCACGATCAGCGAGCGCGGCGCTTCCCACAGATGCGCCACCGCATCGCCCGCTTTCGCGCGGTCGAGCAGCGCTTCCTCGGCTTGCAGCGGATTCCCGGGCAGCGTTTCGAAATCGAGCAATTCGAAGGGCATGGAGTGGATGTCAGGACGCGCGGTGACAGCGACATCGCACATAGTAGCGAAGAAGCGGGCGCGCGGCTGAGAACGCGCCGCCGCGACGGCGCGTTGCCTCGATCCTGCGCGCGATCAGACGCCCTTGCCCACATGCTCCTTCAACAACGCGTTGACCTCGTTGGCCTTCTCCATCTGGCTCATGTGCCCGGCATCGTCGAATACGCGCACGGTCGCATGCTTCGGCGCGTTTTCGGCATGCGCCGCCGGGATGATCTGGTCTTTCGCGCCCCAGATCACGAGCACCGGCTTGCCGCTTTCCGCAAGCTTTCTTCCGGGCTGACCGCTCTGGCTGCCACCGCCGAAGAGCGCGCCACCGAGCGCAGTCAGTGCTTCGCTCACGCCATCCAGACGCTTGTACTTGAGCAAGTCGTCGAGCATTTGGCGGCTGACGAGCTCCGGGTTGGCGAACAGCAGCTCGACCACCGGCTTCAGTTCGCGACGCGATTGCGCGCTCACGAAACCCTCGGTGTACGCGTTGTTCACTTCATCGCCGAAACCGGAGGGCGACACGAGCGCGACCGATTGCACGCGCGCGGGCGCATCGACGGCGAGTTGCGCGGCGATGCCGCCGCCCATGGAGTGCCCGACGAGATGCGCCTTTTCGATATTCACCGCGTCCATGAAGTGCGCGACGAAGCGCGCGAGATCGGCGAGCGTCGTGCCCGGCACCTTGGGCGTCGATTGCCCGTGGCCCGGCAAATCGAGCGCGAACACGCGATTGTGTTCGGCGAGCGCGTCGAGATTGAAGAGCCAGTTGTCGAGATCGCCGCCAAAACCGTGGATGAACAGCACCGCGGACTTGCCCGCATCGTCGCCGCCGCGCGCGGCATAGCGCACGCGAATGCCGTCGACATCGACGAAGTGATACGCCGACGCCGCTTCGTCGCCCTCGCCTTCCTCGTCCGGCGGCGTTTCGTAGGACGACACGTAGGCGTCGATATCGGCGTCGCTGACCTCGGCCGGCGCGAGCACGCCGAGGAGCGCTTTCACCGGCAGCGTGTCGCCCGCCGACGCAACCCTGCGGCGCAACGTACCCGCGTCGGGCGCTTCCACCGCGTTGGCGATCTTGTCGGTTTCGACATCGAGAATCGGCATGCCGACGGCGATCTGCGCGCCCTCTTCCACGAGCCACTCGTTTACCGTGCCTTCCTTCATCGACAAGCCCCATTTGGGCATGACGATCGGTGTGATTGCGGGCATCAGTGCTTTCCTCCTTTCATCGTTTTACGCGCGGCATCGGCGATTTGCGCGGCGCTCGGAATGTACAGATCTTCGAGCGTCGGCGAGAACGGCACGGGGGTGTGCGGCGGCGCGACCATTTCGATGGCTGCTTTCAGCGCGCCGAACGCTCGCTGCGCGACTTGCGCCGAGATATCCGTGGCGATGTTGCAGCGCGGACTCGCTTCGTCGACGACGACGAGTCTTCCCGTGTTCTCGACCGTTTCGAGCACGGTGTCCATATCGAGCGGCGACAGCGAGCGCAGATCGACGATCTCGCATTCGATGCCTTCCTTCGCGAGCGTCGCGGCCGCCTCCAGCGCGCGGTGCACCATCAACCCGTAAGTGACGATGGACACGTCCTTGCCGTCGCGCACGATGTTGGCCTCGCCGAACGGAATGGCATACGAGTTCTCGGGCACTTCGCCTTCGAAACCGTAGAGGTTCTTGTGTTCGCAGAAGATGACCGGGTCGTTGTCGCGAATCGCCTGAATCAAGAGGCCCTTGGTGTCGTAAGGCGTGGACGGACAGACGACCTTGAGACCGGGAATATGCGTGAAAAGCGGCGTCAGCATCTGGCTGTGCTGCGCGGCCGCGCGAAAGCCCGCGCCGACCATCGCGCGAATCACGACGGGCGTTTCGGCCTTGCCGCCAAACATGTAGCGGAACTTGGCGGCCTGATTGAAGATCTGGTCGAAACACACGCCCATGAAGTCGATGAACATCAATTCCGCGATCGGCCGCATGCCGCACGCCGCCGCGCCGATTGCCGCGCCCACGTAAGCCGATTCGGAGAGCGGCGTGTCGAGCAGCCGGTCGCCGTGCTTGGCGTACAGTCCTTTCGTGACGCCCAGCACGCCGCCCCACGCGTCTTTCTCGCCGTCCGCGCCGGCGCCGCCGACGATATCCTCGCCAAGCAGAATCACGCTCGGATCGCCGGTCATTTCCTGGTCGATGGCTTCGTTGATCGCCATCTTCATGCTCAGTTTTCGGGCCATGATGATTTGTCTCGCTAAGTGTTTTGAATGGGCGATCAATACTTCACGTACACGTCGGTGAGCAGGTCGGCCGCGGCCGGCAGTGGCGCGTCCTTCGCTTCCTGCACGGCGCGGTCGATCAGCGCGGCGACTTCGCGGTCGATGGCATCGAGTTCGCCGGGAGAGATCACGTCGGCTTGCGTCACGGCATGCGCGAACTTCTTCAGGCAATCCTTGTTCGAGCGGATATCGTCGAGTTCGCCGGGCGCGCGGTACGTCTGCGCATCGCCTTCGAAGTGGCCGTAGAAGCGGATCATCTTGCATTCGAGCAGCGCCGGGCCGCCGCCTTCACGCGCTCGGCGGATCACTTCGCCCGCTGCTTCGTGCACCGCGAAGAAGTCGGTGCCATCCACCGTCACGCCGGGAATGCCGAAGCCCGCCGCGCGATCCACGTAGCTATCCACCGCCGTGCCATAATCGCGCGCGGTCGATTCCGCGTAGCCGTTGTTCTCGATCACGAAGATCACCGGCAGATTCCACACCGCCGCGAGATTCAGGCTTTCGAGAAAGGTGCCCTGGTTCGACGCGCCATCGCCCGCGAAGGTGATGCCCACCTCGCCCTTGCCGCGAAACTTCGCCGCGAGCGCCGCGCCGCAGATCAATGGCGCGCCCGCACCGAGAATGCCGTTCGCGCCCATCATCCCTTTGGACAGGTCGGCGATATGCATGGAGCCGCCCTTGCCGTTGCACGAGCCGCCCTTTCTGCCGTAGATCTCTTTCATCATGGCGACGGGATCGACGCCTTTCGCGATGCAGTGCCCATGTCCGCGATGCGTGCTCGCAATGCGGTCGCCGTCGTTCAGGTGATGCATGATGCCGACGCCCGCCGCTTCTTCGCCCGCATAGAGATGGACGAAACCGGGGATGTCGCCGCGACCGAAATCGACGTGCAGACGCTCTTCGAAATCGCGGATCGTGCGCATCTTGCGGTAGACACTCAGCAGTTCTTCCTTCGATAACGGCAAGCCTCCCGCATGCTGCGGGGTTTGCGACGATGTCATGTCTGTCTCCTTCGATCGGGTTAAACGACGGTGCTGGCAGTGTTGCCGGATAAGCGCATGAGTCCGGCGCGCGCGGCATAGCGCATGCACGCGGCGACATCGATGCTGCGAAACGCGTTCTCACGCAAGGTGATGGTCACTTCGTCGCCGGGGCCGAAAGCAAGCTCGCGCTCGCCGTCCAGCGCGACGATGCCCGCGGGCTGCTTGACGCGTTGCGGCACGCCATCGGCCAGGCGCTGCCAGCTTGCGATCGGCACGCGCTCCATCAAGCCCGGCGCAATAGGCGCGCAAAGTTCGAATTCGCCCTTGCCCGTTGCGGCCAGTTCGACGGCGAGGCCGCCCGGCTCGTGACGGCCGATTGGTTCGAGCAAGCCCGCGATGGCCGACATGCCGATGGCCTGCGGATCGGCATAAGACACGTAGACGGCCGCGAGCGTGTCGATCTTCCAGAGCGCGCGTGCGCCGACGAATTTTTCGTGCGAGATGACGGCATCGACGAGCGCGATGTCATGGCGCACGGCGCCGTTCTGATCGCGTATGTCGATGTCGAGGCGCTTGTTCGACATGAGCGCCTGCGCGGCCGGAATGCGGCCGGTGGCATAAAGACCCGTGGCGAGCCCGGAGATGGTCGGCTCGCGCATTTCCGGGTAGGCGTTGTTCGTGCCCGTCGATAAACCCGCGAGCGGCACCGCGCCGCACTCGCGCACCACCGCGCGATGCGTGCCGTCGCCGCCCAGCACGATGAGCGCCGCCGCGCGCGCGTCCTGCATCAAGCGCGCCGCGCGAAAGGTGTCGTCGACCCGCGCGGTCACAGGCATATCGAGGAATTCGACGCTCGCGAGATCCGCGTCGTGCCCGTGCTTGCGCGCGAGATGACGCGCGAGCATGACCTTGAGCCCTTCGCGATCCGGCATCATCAGGACGCGCTCGACGCCGCACGCCGCAAGCGACGACAAGAGCCGCAGCACGATATTCACGCGATCCGCGAGTTGCAGGCTGTTCGCGTTGGCGATCACGCGCCGGATGTCGCGCGCCGAAACCGGATTGGCGATGATGCCGACGAGCGGCTCGACGCTGTCACGCATGCTGGTGTCTCCGTTGACCCTGGCCGAAAGAAAGACGCTTCGTCGGGCGTTGGAATGGTTGTGAGGCGAGTAAAGGCAAGCGCTATGCCAATTGGAATAGCGAGGGATTACCCGGAAATAACGGGTGTTTTACGAGAGGTAGTGCACGTTGCACGCGTGCCGCCGTGACAGGTGTCACAGCGGCAGGTGTCTCATGGAGTACAGGCGTATCGCGAAATGCGGATGCTCAACGTTCGCCCGCGTCACGTTGATTCGGCGAACGAATGCCATAGCGCGCCATGCGCCGATACAGCGTCATGCGGCTCACGCCGATCTGCCGCGCCACGGCGCTCAGGTTCCAGCTCGCCGCGCGCAGATACTGCATCAGCAACATGCCCTCGGGCGGCAGGCGATGTGTATCGAACGCTTCGTCGGCCAGATGTGCATGCGGCGGTTGCGGCGCTGCGTCGCGCGCGGTGGATTCGACGAATCCATCCGGCAGATCGTCGACCTCGATCACGCCATCCGCGCACACCGCGCGCGCGTAGCGCAGCACGTTGTTGAGCTCGCGCAAATTTCCCGGCCACTCATGCCGATGCAAACAAACCCGCGCCGCCGGCGACAACGCAACGGGACCATGCGCGGTATCGGCATCGAGGAACTTGCGGATCAGCCAGTCGAGATCGGATCGTTCGCGCAGCGGCGGCAACGCGAAGCGCGCGCCGTTCAGACGGTAGTACAGGTCTTCGCGAAAGCGGCCGTCCTGCATCAGCGCGTCGAGCGAATGATGCGTCGCGGAAATCACGCGCACGTCCACGGAAACCGGACGCGACGCGCCTATCGCCAGAACTTCGCCTTCGGCCAGCACGCGCAAGAGACGAGATTGCAACTCACGCGGCATGTCGCCGATTTCATCGAGGAAAAGCGTGCCGCCATCGGCTTCCTGAATCAGGCCGCGCTTTGCTTTTGGACCCGCGCCGGAAAAGCTGTTCGGCAGATGCCCGAACAATTCGCTTTCGATGAGCGTCTCCGGTATCGCCGCGCAGTTCACCGCGACGAATGGACCCGCGCGCCGCGCACTCGCGCGATGCAGCGCCTTCGCGAAGAATTCCTTGCCGCTGCCGGTTTCGCCGTTCACGAGCAGATTGATCGGCGAATCGACGAGTTTGGCGGCGCGTTCGAGTTGCCGCGCAAGCGCGGGATCGCCGCCGCCGAGGGCGGCCAGCGGCGCGGGAATGCCGGGCGCGCCTGCGGATTTTTCTTGCGTCGATGGCGCGAAACATGGCGCGGGCGGCATCACGCTCAGATATAGCAGCGCGCCGCTGCGCGCAAGCGGCAGCGCGCGCAGTTCGCTCGGCCGCGAATAGACGAAACGGCTCAAATCTTCCAGACGCGCTTCGAAGAGCGCATCGAAACGCATGCCGATAAGCGACGCCGCCGTTTCTCCCGGCGCGATAGGCTTCCCGATCTCGGCCGCCAGCATTTCGTGCGCGCGCCGGTTATGTCCGACGATGCGCCCGCCCTCATCGAGCGCGATCAGATATTCAGGATCGACATCGACGAATTCGGGCGATGTGTTGAGCTTGAGAATCCAGTCCTGCCTATGCGTGCGCAGAAAAATCGCGTTCTCGATATGCCGCACGTAGATGCGCACGAGTTGCAGCGCGAGGTTCTGGCTGTCGCGCGCTTGCGGTGAAGTCAGCGCGGAGATGTCGAGGATCGCGGTGAGCGCGCCGCGCGAATCGAAGAGCGGCGCGGCCGTGCAAGTGAGCGGGATATGCGTGGCGTCGAAGTGATCGATCTGATGCACGGTCAGCGCCTGCCCCGTCGCGAGCGCAGTGCCGACCGCACACGTGCCCGCGCCGTCCTCGCTCCATTCCGCGCCGAGATAGAGCCCGGCACGACGCAAGGCCGTATCGGTGTTCGCGTCGCCAATGTAATCGACCGTCACGCCGAGCGCGTCCGTCAGCAGCACGACGTAACCCATTCCCGCGACCTGCTCGTGAAGTGTTTCCAGTCCATGTCGAGCGATGCGCGCGAAATCGTCGATCCGTTGCTGATGCTCGCGCAAGCGCGTCTGCGTCAGGATGCGCGCTTCCTGCATGCGCGACGGATCGAGCCCGTATTGATGAACGCAACGACGCCATGAAGTCTGAATAATGCTTTCCTGCGTGCGCGCAGGCGCCAGAACCTGCGCGCGCGTCGTCGCCGCGACGACTGCCTCGATGTGCTCGCGTTGCCGCATGTCCATGCGTGCTCTCCTGGGTGTCTCGTGCCCGGACGCTCGTTGGCTGGCGTCTTTTGTCGCTCGCGCACGGTCGTGCGACCGCGGGTAAACCGCTCCGCGCGCGGCGTCGTTCAGGCCATATGATGCTCGAATCGGCAGGACGCGTCATGCGGCGCACTGGTTGCGCCGCAGCAATCAACGTGGAAAAACAGGAGACGAGCGATGGCAAAAATCGCCTACGAAGACTTCGAGCGGCAAGTCGTGCAGCATCACCTGATCAAAGGCAACGTGTATGAGAACGGCGCGACGCTGGTCGAGCGCGCGAACCGGTGGATCGAGGAAAACGGTGTGGATGTACTGAACGTCGAGAGCCTCTCGACGTTCGGCGCGGGCGACGATACCAGCGTCAGCCATTGGTACTCGGGCATTCGCGTCTGGTATCGCACCACATGAAAGGCGCGTTCGACTGAATCAGCCGCGACCGACGAACGGCATCTTGGTCGCCATCACGGTATGGAACAGTACGTTGGCTTCGAGCGGCAGATTCGCCATGTAAAGCACCGACTGGCCGACGATCTTCACGTCCATCATCGGTTCGATGGCGGTCTCGCCGTTCGCCTGCGGCACGCCGCGCGACATGCGCTCGGACAGATCCGTCAGTGCGTTGCCGACGTCCACTTGACCGACCGCGATGTCGTACTTGCGGCCATCGAGCGATGCGGATTTCGTCAGTCCACCGACCGCGTGCTTGGTCGCCGTATAGGCGGCCGAATTCGGACGCGGCGCGCTCGCCGAAATGGAACCGTTGTTGATGATGCGGCCGCCTCGCGGTGTTTGTGCGCGCATCGTCCGGAACGCCTGTTGCAGGCAATAGAACATGCCGTTCAGATTGACGTTCACCACGCCTTGCCATTGCTCGGGCGTCCATTCCTCGAACGGTCCCGGCGGATTGCTCACGCCCGCGTTGTTGAACAGCAAATCGACGCGTCCGAAGCGCTCGACTGCCGCCGCAAAGAGCTTTTCGACCGATTGCGGATCGGAGACATCCGTCGGAACGGCAAGCGCGCGTTCGCTTGCGTCGGCTTCGCCGATGACCGCTTCGAGCGGCGCCGCGCGTCGGCCCGCGAGCACGACCGACCAGCCGTCGCCGAGTAGAGCAAGCGCCGCCGCACGGCCGATGCCGCTCCCTGCTCCGGTGACGATGGCAATGCGCTTCTGCTGATTCACTGCGTCGGACATGTCGGCGTTCTCCTGTTGTGGTGCGCGCGCACCCTTGTGAGTGCATCGCGCGATTGGAAGAACATTATCGACGAATGCGGAGACAAGCGCGGCGCTTTTCAGCGAGCGCTTTCAAAGACGTTTCAACGATTACTCGATGCTTCCGTCGCCACCGTGCGCGCGGTGTTGCGCATGTTGCTGCCATCGCAGAAGACGACGGTCATCATCATCGGCACGACTTCATGGACGATTGCGTTGCTGCCGGATTCGCGCACGCGATCCTCGACCGTATCTTTCGCGCCGAGCACGACGACGCCGTAAGCCGAGTCGTTGATCGGACGGCCGTTGCCCTGCTTGAACATGGCATCGCCCTGTTCGTAGCCGAGCACGGCATATACGCGAAACCCGTAGGCCGTGAGTTCGCTGCCTTGAGTCGGCTTGAACGCGTTGACCGAGTTGGCTTCGACGCGCATCGGCGCGGCGTCGATCGAGCGGTCGTCGCGCAGTGGTGCGATGAAGCGATGCGCGCTGGATTGGCAGTCGAGCTGGCTTTCGAGCGGACGGGCAGTCGAGAGGCCGGGTATCAGCGCGCCGGCGAGAGCGGCAAGGACGGTAAGCGTCGCGAAAGGGACGGTTTTCATGGCAGCAGCAATTCAACGGTTGAGTTGATCGACACGACATGGACTACGTTTTGTGTAATGCAATAAGCAAGCCAATTTTTTAGTTCGTCTTTGTTTGCGGTTGCCTGGGCGGTGAGTCGTGACGGTGGTGTGCGCTAACTGCTTGTCTTCGCTGTGGTTTTTACAATTGCGCGTGTAGTTGATTCGTGCGGTTTTGTAAGCGCGATTGAATTGCTTCGATACCCGATGTGTTTGGGTTTGGACGACAAAGTTGCATGTGCAACGACAGTCGGCCCGAGTGCGCGTCGGCGAAACAACGGGACCTTTGGATAGAAGTAATTGCAAGCGCCCAGGCCCGCTAATGATGCGAGCTGTTGATTACCATCGGCTATATTGAGCAATTCTTTTCTTCTGAAACCAGCATGACTTCTTTAGTTGATTTTCCGATCACCCAGAAGTGGCCAGCACAACACCCCGAACGCATTCAGCTTTACTCGCTACCGACGCCCAATGGCGTGAAGGTGTCGATCATGCTGGAAGAGACAGGGCTGCCTTACGAGCCGCATCTCGTGCGATTCGATACCAACGATCAAATGTCGCCCGAATTCCTGTCGTTGAATCCGAACAATAAGATTCCCGCGATCATCGATCCGAACGGTCCGAACGGCAAACCGCTGCCGCTTTTCGAATCCGGGGCGATTCTGCTTTATCTCGCCGATAAAAGCGGCCAATTCGTTCCGGCAGACCCGGCGCGACGCTACGAAGCCATTCAATGGCTGATGTTCCAGATGGGCGGTGTCGGCCCGATGTTCGGTCAGGTCGGATTCTTCAATAAATTTGCCGGCAAGGAATACGAGGACAAGCGTCCGCGCGATCGCTACGTCGCCGAAGCGAAACGCCTGCTCGCAGTCCTCGACAAACACCTCGCCGGCCGCGACTGGATTTCGGGGAATGATTACAGCATCGCCGATATCGCGACGTTTCCGTGGATTCGCAATCTAGTCGGATTTTATGAAGCACGCGATCTCGTCGGTTTCGACGATTTTGCGAACGTAAAGCGCGTGCTCGATGTGTTCCTCGCGCGTCCGGCGGTTCAACGTGGACTAGAGATTCCGAAGCGCGTGTGATCGTTGGATTTTTGCTTGATCAACCGTCGCTGACGATATTGCCGAAATCGTGCGGAAACGGTTAAGGGCGAACGCGCGTGCCAGTCGCAGCTTTTTGACACGTTAGACGCGTTCGCTGGGACAGGTCCACAATGTGGGGCATCGCGCGAAAATCAGACGTCGGGTTAAAAGCGTTTTGCATCAACAGTTTGCACCGACGTTGCTCAGGTTATCCACAAGCTTGCCCAGTGCGGATGTGGATAAAAAGCGAAGCGCGCCTTTTCAATGCGACCGTTTCGGGAGCCGGCAACCCATGAATGTTATTTTCTGTTCCCAAACCGCGACGCGGCCCGGCCGCCGATTCGCCGTTGCCGTGCTTGCGTTGATTTGCGTGGTCGCTCATGCGGAAACGCAGTGTCCGGGTTACGTCGAAACCGGCGCCGGCAGCGCGTTCGATCTGGCTGGCATCATCAAGGACACCGGGTCGCCGCAACTTGCGCTGGATCGGGTGCGCAAAGCGGTATCAAAAATCGATGCGGGCGGCGGCTGCTCGATATTCGCCAACACTCGTGCGTGTGAGGAAACGCTCAACCTTGCGCATAAGGCAATCGACGCGTTGCAGACGTGTTCATCGACGTCGGCGCCGAAAGGCACATCGCACGGTTGAGAAAATCGCGGACGAAAAAAAACGCGCCGCCAAAACTGGCGGCGCGTTTCGATGCCTCAACAGCCCTTAAAACGATCAGCGATCCAAGAAAGGACGCAGCTTGTCCGCGCGGCTCGGATGCATGAGCTTGCGCATTGCCTTGCTTTCAATCTGGCGAATACGCTCGCGCGTCACATCGAACTGCTTGCCCAATTCTTCGAGCGTGTAGTCGGACGCCGTATCGATACCAAAGCGCATGCGCAGAACTTTCGCTTCACGCGGCGAAAGCGCATTGAGCGCATCGTCGATTGCGGCGCGCATATTCGCGTGCACGGCCGCATCCGCCGGCGATGCCGCGCCTTGGTCCTCGATCATGTCACCGAGCGTCGCGTCGGCATCTTCACCGACCGGCGTTTCGAGCGACACAGGTTGCTTCGCAATCTTCAGGATGCCGCGAATCTTCTCTTCCGGCATTTCCATGCGTTCCGCGAGCACCGACGGATGCGCTTCCTGTCCCGTCTGCTGCAGGATTTCACGCGAAATGCGGTTCAGCTTGTTGATCGTTTCGATCATGTGAACCGGCACGCGAATCGTGCGCGCCTGATCGGCAAGCGAACGCGTCACAGCCTGACGAACCCACCAGGTTGCGTACGTCGAAAACTTCCAGCCACGACGATATTCGAACTTGTCCACTGCCTTCATCAAGCCGATATTGCCTTCCTGAATCAAGTCGAGAAACTGCATGCCGCGGTTGACGTACTTCTTCGCAATCGAAATCACGAGACGCAGATTTGCCTCGATCATTTCACGCTTGGCCTGACGCATCTTCAACTCGGCAGCCGTCATCTGACGATTGATCTGCTTGAGCTGCTTGAGCGGCAAGGCAACACGCGCTTCGATGTCGATGAGCTTTTGCTGTTCGGCCTGAATGGCCGGCAAACTGCGCTCGAGCGACGCGCCGTATTGACGCGAAGCCGCCGCAGTGCGCGCCGTCCATTCGAGATCGGTCTCGTTGCCCGGGAACGATTCGACGAACTTGTCGCGCGGCATGCCGCAACGATCTACCGCGATTTGCAGCACGCGACGCTCGATCTCGCGAACTTGCACAACCTGCTGCTGGACGTCCGCGCACAAACGGTCGATGGTCTTCGCCGTGAAGCGAATGGAACCGAGCTCGCGTTGAATCTCCGCGCGTGCCCGTTCAACGGCCTTCGAAGCTGCGGCGCCTGAACTCTTCGGACTGCTTGCTTGCTCGGCAAGCTCGCTCACGCGCGCGAAAACTTCCAGGCAATCCGCTTTGAGTTGCTTCAAACGCGCTTCATTCGATGCAGCGGAATCGCCGCCTTCGAGGTCGTCTTCGGAGACTTCATCGTCGCCGGATTCTTCGGTGTCCGTATCAATCTCGGAAGTGTCCGATGTATCGGATGCCGAAATATCTTCTTCTACCGTATCGTCTTCCTTCAGACCGTCGACGAGTTCGTCGATCTTGATCTCGCCCGATTCGACCTGCGCCGCGTCCGCAAGAATAGTGGCGACCGTGGACGGGCACGCAGCGATGGCCTGAATCATTTCATGCAAGCCATCTTCAATGCGCTTCGCAATGGCGATTTCGCCAGCGCGCGTCAACAGTTCGGTTGCGCCCATTTCACGCATATACATGCGAACGGGGTCCGTCGTGCGGCCGAACTCGGAATCGACGGTTTGCAGCGCGTTCTCGGCTTCTTCTTCCGACTGTTCATCGGCGACGACAGCAGGCGCGTTATCGCTCAAGAGCAGCGTTTCAGCATCGGGCGCTTGCTCATACACCGCGACGCCCATGTCGTTGAACGTGCTGACGATGGTTTCCATCGCCGCCGTTTGCGCGAAGTTGTCCGGCAAGTGGTCATTGATTTCGGCGTGGGTCAAATACCCCCGTTCCTTGCCCAACTGAATGAGCGCGCGCATTTGGCGTTGACGCTCCTCTTCCTGCTCCGCCGTCGTGGGGACATCGGGCTGCATCGTGCCGGTCTGGCCCTTACCCTTCCCTGCCCGTCGACCCGCGGACCTGCGCGCCGGCGCGACAATATCCAGCTCCGAATCTTCCCGATCAAAACTTGCCATACTTTCTCCTCGACAGGTTTGCTCGACGATGACAGGTCCGTGCGCGAGCAAAAAGGCTCGCTGACTTTGGTAAGCATTCGGCGCACGCTTTTCGTTGCCGAGACTGCTGACTCTATATGGACGGGTGGCTGAAAATCGCTTCGAGCAAAATGCACAGTCCCGTCTAGTTCGACGTACTGCACCTTCCATTCGCCCTAGCGGGCGGAACCTTAGACTATATCAGCATTCGTTACGATGTGGGCTGTTTTTTCAATATGCCAGCTCGGGCTCTAACATAGCCAGAGTCGGCGAGAAGGCTCGAGATTCCCGTATGCGCTGGCACTTGTTCGATGCTCGCCTTTTTGCTGACGGAGGCACTGTCCAACACGCTTGGCACTCCATTAGGCCCGCCGGCCTGTTTCGCAAGTATGAGCAGTTTCAGCGCTTTCAAGCGCGACTGCGCAGTGTGTGAGCATGTCGACGTCTTTAGTTCATGTGTGGCATCGATTTGAGGTTTGGAGCGCGATCCTTGCGCTGGCGGCGCATCAGATTTGTGCGGAACGATCTTCCCGGCTTTGATGGCCGCGAGGAAGTCGGTCGCCCAGGCGCCTGCCCTAGTGCGGGGGTGTCGCTCGTCGCGATGATGCGTCGTGACGGATTTCGCGTCCTCAGAAACGAGGAATGTTCTTGCTCCGTCATGGCTCACAAAAGATCGACCGGCAAGCTCGGCAGAGGCTCTTTGCAGTTCGATGTCGCGAGCTATTTGAGTTTGCGTCTCAACGTTTCCTTCGTGAATGGTCCGCACGCGGTATGCAAAGTCGACGGGGGCACGAAGTAGTGCCCGAAGATAGCTGATCGGATGCTTCGCCCGTTGGAGGTGTTTCCAGGAGGCTTCGACTACATCGGACAGACGCTTTGCGTGTTCAGACGCTTCGCGCATGAGCCGGAAGATCAGGAAATGACGAAAGCCCAGACCGCGCAGGCGTTCGAGGTCCGCGGGGAGCTTTCCTGGTTGTCTCTTTTGATTAGTAGGGTATAGATCCTTATATATAGCGCCGTCTGCCACCGTGGCAGACGGCGAGGTCAAAGAAGAAGGTTGCTCGCGGTTTAATTTCGGTTCGTTTGAATTTTGAGGTTGAGTTGTCGTATCGCTACCTGGCTCAACAAGACCTAGGAGGGTAACGACCTTTGGTGTGAGATGTAGGTAGGCACGTCCGAACAGCCCAGCGGCGCCGTAGCGAGTCTGCGGAGGGCGTGTAATTAAGGCTTCCTTCTCCAAATCCTCAAGGCTTCGATAGAACGTACGCATAGACTGCATTGCGCGGCCGGTTAGCAATTCACGGCGGGCGAAGATTGCCGCGTAGGGACGACGTGCGTCGACAGTGCGAGCCAGAGCGGCGAGTAGGGCACGAGCGCGGGCAGGCAGTGCGGCGAGATGATTCGCTCGGTGAGCGGCTCGAAAGATGACCCAGGGAAGATTGGATCGATCGCAAGCGTAATCATCGAGCGCTTGTTGGTCCGCAAAGTTCTCGGATGATTCGTGGTTTTCGAGGCGAGAAAGGTCCTCGCCTGCAACGGAAAGTTGCGCGATATGCATGTCAAGTACATCCATTTTTGGAAATGGAGGACAAACGCTTGACTGCCGATCGCGATCCGCTAAACTTCGATCTGTGTACTTCGTGACCCGATTGGCGTCGGGAAGCGGACCGGGCGAGCAGCAGTTGAGCCCGAATTCAAAAGCCTTCGGTTGGCGCCGAAGGCTTTTGTCTTTCTAACGCAAATTACTTACATCGTTGCCTCGCGTTTCTATTTTTCAAGTGATTGATTATTATAGAGTTTCTAGTAGGCTCATCGGTTGGCGCCATCTGGGCTACAAGTAACTCATTGATTTAAAAGTAAAATCTTCTAGAGCCTCAGTTTCTTTCGCTTTCGGTCAACGTCTTGTTGATGAAGTCTGCAATTCGTTGCCCCCATTGCTCGGCGTCACCTGCGTCGTTCTCGAAGAATCGAACTCCGACTACGCCGTTCCTCGTTGAGACCTCGCAGACCTTTCTCCGTCCCGCGCGAACGACAGTAGTACTAGGCGCGACCGCCTTAGGCTTCTCCGCCGCCAGCGCCACTGCTTTGTCTTGCGTGAAATTTTCGTCATCAATCAATCGGCGAATTGCTTCAACGACTTTTTCCGCTTTGCCTGCCTCAGTTAAAGCGGCGAGCTTTTGTGCAGCATTGCTGCCAAGTCTTTCGGGCTTTTCCGCAAGCGCCGCTTTTGCAGCCTCTGGCAAAGCGTCGAATGAAAAAATGCGGGTAACATGGCTTTTGCTGAGTCCCGCGCTCTCCGAAATTTCGGTGCGCGAAAGCCCGCTCAACTCCTGCAGGCGTTTGAAATTCCAATACTTCTCGAAGTCAGTCAGAGAAGGTGAAAGCAGGTTCGAGAAGAACGCCGCAAATTCAATTTCACCTTCTTCGATTGACGCCACGTTCGCGCGGATAGTGTTGCGACCTAGTTCGCGATATGCGGCCACACGGTTGTGACCAGCCACGATTTCATAACGCCCATCGGTAAGCGTGCGCACCAAAATTGGCGTCGCTAGAGCGTGCTGGGAAAGGTTGCTCTTCAATTCCTGGAACTGTTCGCTGGTCAGCTTCCGCCGACGCCCGCTGACCTCGATCAGCGCGTCGAGCGGTACTTCCAAGGCGGCCCGCTCTTCGAGTTGCGTTTCCAATTCTTTGATGCGCGCCTGCGCCGTGTTGATGCGATGCTGCGCGTCCATCAACCTTCCGGGTGACGTCCGCGCCTCCGTGCTCGTGACACGCGGCTGATTTGGCTCGGCCGGCTTGGTTCCAATGTTTGCGGTCTTTGCCAGCAGTCTGTCGCCGATACCCATTTAAGCCTCCGATTGATTCCAGGCGCGGACGAACTGCGCGTCGAGATGTTCGGCGAGCCGATCGAGCGGCTCTTTGAACCGGTTGTACGCGGCAGTGCTTCCGTCGGGCTTCGACAAGTCATAGACCGTGGACAGCTGAGCAGAAGCGCCCTTCGGTACCGTCGACTCGGGAATCTCAAACGGAAGGACGCGATCGCCATAAGCTTTCTGAAGCCAGCCGCGCACGACGCGCGACACATCGTCGGACTTTGCCTTGGTCAGAATCACATTGACGAAGTCGAAGCGCTTCTGTTCGAGCACGCCGGGCAGTTTCTTCGCGATGTCCGCGAACAGATGCCAGAATTGAGTCGAGCTGGCAAAGTCAAGTGCCTCGGGCGGGCAGGGCAGCAAGATTGCGTCGGAAGCGAGCAGGGCGTTGATCGTGAGGTAACTAAGCGCAGGCGGCGTGTCGATAACAACGGCGTCATACTCCGCCGTTAGCGGCAACAGGCCTTTGCGCAAAATCTCCCAAAACTCGAACGTGCTGTCGTTGAGAACCTTGGCCGGAATCTCGAACTCGGCGTCAAACAAGGACGATGACGCCGGGACGAGATCCAGGTTGTGCCAATAGGTCTCCTGCACCGCGTAGTGCAGCGTTTGCTGATCGCCGTATATAAGTGGAAGGAGCGTCTGATCGTCGGAGATCTCTGCATCCGGTGCCCAGCCGCAAAGCTGCGTAGTCGTGCCTTGCGGGTCGCAATCGATTACCAGCACGCGCCGCCCGAGCAGAGTGAGCGCCTGGGCGGCAGATACTGCGGTAGTGGTTTTCGCAACACCACCTTTGAAGTTCGCGACAGTAACGATACGTCCGCGTTTACCCTCGGGTCTTCGCGCTCGCTCCTTGGTCGCCCGAATCCACGTCAACGTTTCTTCAAGCGTGAACTCCTTGCTCCGGCCGGCGCCTTTCGACGTTCCAGCGGGAAGTTCACCCTTGGTCGTGAGGTACTGAAACCGCTGCTTATCGACTCCGCAAAGCGAGGCCACCTGAGCACTCGTGAAAGTCGGCGCGCTTTTGCGGGGATACGGCTCCAGCATTGCGTCGCGGATCTGATTAAGAATGTCAGTGGCTTGGGCGGCCACTCCCAAGAGCGTCTCGATTGAGACGGATTGATCGACTTCGGGAAGCCGAGCGCTTAGCATTGAATTCGCGGTCACTGGCGGGCCTGAGTAAGCTATAGATTCTTCGGTTTGTGGAAAACATGCTGCAAACCGAAGAATAAACGGCCAACCGGTAAACCTCAAGTAAACTCTGAAGTTGTTTTATCGCGAAATCGGGCGTTTTTACAACACGACGTTTACTTGACGGGCAGCGAATCAGTCGACAAGGGCCCTTTGAGCGGTGAATATTGCCCTCCGAATCAATCGTTCGACGCCTAGTAGTTTGGACGAGTCCTGATTTTCCAGGTAAACCTTCGTCGTCGAAAGTTTCGAATGACCCAAGTTAGCGCTGACCTCCGGTAACGCAGCGCCGTGCGTGAGCGCATGAACGGAGTGCGTGTGTCGAATCCAATGAGTGCTGGCCTGTGCGAGGCGCTTGCCGGAGCCGGGAACATAACCCTCGGCGAGAGCGGCCGCATTTGCGAACACCCGCTTGAACAGTTTGCCGATGCCATCCGGCCCAAGTGCATTGCCGCCGCGAGTCTGCGCGAGAATCGGCGTGCCTTCTGGACAGGCCAAGGGATCAGACAAACCGCGAAGCGCCAGATTTTCGATCAGCGTTTCCGCAACGGCCGGCGGCAAAAACATTGTTCTTGGTTCGCCGCGCTGACGCGCGACGCTTACTCGCCAGATCGGACCGGCAACGCCGGAAAGCCGTCCGACCGATAGCGCGTCCGTGGTCGCTGCGGCTAGTTCTCCCCGACGCATGCCGGTGGCATACGCCAAAAGCAGCGCCAAGCGGTCACGATGCTCGGCGAAACCATAGACATCGCGCGATACCGACTGCAGCACAATCTGCCACTGATCCGTATCGAGTGAGCGGTCCACGGCGTCGAAGACCGGCGGCTCGGCCACACGCGTCTGTGCAATAAATGGGTTTGTCGCCAGATACCCCTGCGCCTCTAGCCACGCGCCCATCGCGCTTAAAATTGCGCGCGCGGATTCCCGGCTTCGATCAGAAAGTGGCCCGGCAAAAGGCCGCCAGCTCGAAAGGCATCGATCGACGCGACCTTTTGCCACCCAGCGCGCGGAAGGCTGCGGATTCGGTAAAAAAGCCGTGATGTACTCGTTGCAGTCGGCCTCGTCTAAAGACGACATCGGCTTGTGTTTTTCCACCAAGGCCCAGAGCAGCAACCGTTCTGCTTCCCGGCGATAAGCCCTTTGCGTGTGCGCGCTGGCCGTTCGCGCGGCGAGCCACGCGTGGATTGCCTGCAGATCCGTGCCAAATTCTGACGGCCGCCGATTCGTCCCCTTCGATCCATCGAGCGCCGCAGGAACTCGCAGCGCTTCGAGCGGGACAATCCGAAGCGTCTCGTCCCGCGACCCAGTCCATTCCGAACCTCGTGCCAATGCGTCACTCGGCCAATCGCGCCGCGGCACAAGAGCCAACGGTGAAAAAGTATGGCGAAGCGCGTGCGCATGAAGCTGCAACCAGTCCACGATTCGCTGCGCGCCTTTCGGCCCGAGTCGCGGAACCACTGTGTACCAGCGGTGGCGCCGGGTTTCGATCAGCGAAACGACGTCCGCGACGGTGGAAAGCCCAGCCGCTGCGAGCCGCGCGGTCACAGCCGGTTCGAACCAGCCATCCAGTGGATGATCCTGCCGTGGCTCTTGCGCGAGACTTGCCTCCATTCGCGATAGCGCGTCGGTCTGCCGCCGTCGCAGCCGGAGATTACGAGAAGCCCGCCGATCCAGCGCCGGTGTGGCTCCGGGCGGATATTCTTCCTCGTAGAGCGCCAGTAATTCGGCTTCGCTATAGACGCCGTCGGGGTCGATCCGCTCACGGTATTCATCGAGCGATGGCGTGTCCTGCGATTGTGGCGGCTCGAAAAGCGGGATACTACCCGGCCGCAACCGTAAGAGGTAAGCGGCGTCGGTATCGTGCGCGCGTCGGGCCAGCACGGAAAGCGTGTCGCGCAACGTGACGATAAGCCGACGCGTGGTACGGACATCCGTACCGGCATCGCCATAAGACGCGTGAAGTCGTGCCTCGGAGACGCCATCTAAATAGCCGCGATACAGCGCAAAGTGTTGGCGAGTCAGGCGGCGCGTGGGCGAAAAGCGGGGCGTGTCCGCAGCCGGATTGGTTATACTCGCCGGGTTAGCTGTTGCCATCCTGCTTGATTTCCCTTTGTATTCAACTATTTGCGGGAAGGTTATCAACCAGCTTCGAATTTGACAAGTAAAATCGCACAGTCTGATAAGTGGATTTATCAGACTGTGCGATTCGAAGGCCGACGTCGAACGAACCGTCAGCTTGAATGTTCAATTCGCAAAGCGCATATTTCCAGCACGTTCATAGCGGACTTTCAGGAGAGACGTGCCGATGCGCGAATCCAGACGCCCCGAGTTGAAGCAATCGGGAGAGGACGACGCTCCCCGCCCGAGTCTTCCGGAGGTCTTCGCGTCGGTGCGCGTGCCGGTGGGCGGATGGTGGTTCAGGCGCTTTCTCGCTTTCGCCGGGCCAGGCTACATGATCTCGGTCGGCTATATGGATCCGGGCAACTGGGCGACGGACATCGCGGGGGGATCGCGCTTCGGCTATACACTGCTCGCCGTCATCCTTCTTTCCAATCTGATGGCGATTCTTCTGCAATCGCTTGCCGTGCGCCTCGGCGTCGCGACCGGCCGCGATCTAGCGCAGGCGTGCCGCGATCATTATTCGAAACCGGTGAATCTCGCACTTTGGCTCGCCTGTGAGGCGGCGATCATCGCGTGCGATCTGGCCGAAGTCATCGGCACGGCCATCGCGTTGAAGTTGCTGTTCGGTATTCCGTTGATCGCCGGTGCGCTCGTCACCGCGCTCGATGCTTTCCTGCTGCTCTTCCTGATCAACAAGGGTTTTCGCCTGCTCGAAGCGTTCGTCATCGTGTTGCTCGTCGTGATAGCAGGCTGCTTTGCCTTGCAGATCGCCGCAGCCGCGCCACCTTGGGGCGAGGTCATGCGCGGCTTCGTGCCATCGACGGAAATCGTGACGAATCGCGAAATGCTGTACGTGGCCATTGGCATCCTCGGCGCGACGGTCATGCCGCACAACCTGTATCTGCATTCTTCGGTGGTGCAGACGCGCGCGTTCGGCGATTCGATTCCCGCCCGCCGCGAGGCAATCCGTTTCGCGACCATCGACAGCACGATCGCGCTGACCCTCGCGCTCTTCGTCAACGCGGCGATCCTGATCGTGGCCGCCGCCGTGTTCCACGCGAAGGGCCATTTCGAAGTCGTCGAGATCGAGGAAGCGTTCCGGCTCTTGTCGCCGCTTTTGGGTTTCGGCATTGCATCGACCTTGTTCGCGGTCGCGCTTCTCGCGTCGGGCCTGAACTCGACCGTCACCGCGACGCTCGCCGGCCAAATCGTCATGGAAGGTTTTCTGCGACTGCGCATTCCGAACTGGGCGCGACGGCTTATCACGCGAGGTCTTGCTATCGTGCCGGTCGTTGTCGTTACTGCGCTATATGGAGAGAAGGGCACGACGCATCTGCTCGTCCTGAGTCAGGTGATCCTGTCGATGCAATTGCCTTTTGCCGTCATCCCGCTCGTCCGATTCGTTTCGGACCGACGCAAATTGGGTGTCTTCGTCGTTTCGCGCTGGACCGCCGCGCTGGCGTGGCTGGTTGCGGCGGTGATCGTCGTGCTCAACGTGAAACTGCTCGTCGATACCTTCTTCGTTTGAACGCGCCACGTCCTCTATATAGATAGAACGGCCGAGTAGTCGAAATGGCTTAAGGACGGAGTGATGGCACAAAGCCTTCCAACGACCATCCATCAAAGACGAAGTCCCTGAAAACGCCGACGCGATAGATTCTTCAGCATGCTTTGCTTAAATGAAACCCGTGCACTAACCTGACCTTTGCACCGTGGTAGCAGGTGAGTCGGTCGTTGGCGTGCGTGCAACTCTCCGCATCCACGCCAGGAAAAACGAAACAGTCGGGGCGTCGGAAAAAACATGAACTGCTTGAGGCCCGCTGTTCACCTGACGCCGCTCGTTCGAGGGTTATCGCTCGCGTTCGGTGTCTTTTGTCTTTCGCGCGCGCTGCCGGCTCTGGGCGCATGTGACAACAACGCACCGCAATCCGGCGAGACGGCTACGTGCGATACCCGCGTGCCCAATCCCTCGACCTCGCCGGTCATCGCGGTTTCAGGCAGCGTCAACGTAACGATCGAAGTGTTGCCCGGCGCCGAACTCGATGTCGGTAGCAACAGCGGCATCCTCATCCGCGACACGAGCCTCGCAAGCAACGGCGGCACGCTGCGGATCAACGCTGGCGGCGCCAATGCCATGACAAGTCAAGGCATTGGCGCCGGACGAAATACGCTGCTGAACGGCGGCGCCGTCTTTACCACCGGCTCGGGCGCAGCGGGCATCTTCAACTCCGCTGCCGCGGTCACGATCCACAACGAATCGACGGGCGTCATCCGCACGAACGGTGCGAACGCCGCAGCGATGATCGACTCTCAAAGTTCGGGCAGCGGCACGCTGATCAATGACGGAGGCGTCGCCACGAGCGGCGCGAACTCGTACGGCATGGCCGCCGTGACGCATGGCGATTCCCTCGTGAACAACGGCACGATCACGACGACCGGTGCATTGGCGCACGGCGTCTTTGTCAACGCCAGTGCGGGCGGCAACGTCATCACGAACAATGGCGCGATCGACGTGTCGGGCGATGGCGCGCATGGCATCGCTTCGCTCGATGCCTCGCCAGGCGCAATCGCCAACACCGGCACGATCACCGCGCGCGGCGCTGGCGGAACGGGCGCCTCCATCACCGGGCGCGTGTCCTTCGTGAATGCGGCGGGCGCGAGCATCGTGAGTCAGCAGGCAAGCGGGATCGCAGCGAACGGCGGCGGCACGCTCGACAACGCCGGCTCGATTCAAGGCGCGACCGGCGTGACGATTGCCAACGGAGCCGAGACGATCAGCAACTCCGGGACGATTCGCGGCGACACCGGTGAGGCCGTCGTGGCGAACGGGCGCATCAACGTGTCGATCAGCAATACGGGCGTGATTGCCGGAAGCGCGGGCGTTGCCGTGCGCACCGATACCGGAAGCGACACGTTCAACATGAACGGCGGAACGGTCACGGGACAGGTCCGCCAGGGCGATGGCATCGACGCCTTCACGATGACGGCGGGCCAGCTCGATTCGCTCGATCAAGGCGATGGACGCGACACGCTCACGATGTCCGGAGGACGCATCGTCGGCGTGTTCGCGAATGGCGATGTTGCGCAAAACACGGGCGGGCGCATCGGCACAGCGGACCTGAACATCGGCAACAACGTCTTCACGATGTCCGGCGGACAAATCGACGGCAACGTCACCGCCGCCCAGAACGACGACACTTTCTCGCTTTCGGGCGGGACGATTGGCGGACGGGTCGATCTCGGCAGCGGCACGAACAAGCTGACCATCACGGGCGGCACGATCGGTCAGGGCGTGACGACGACGAGCGGAGCGGACACGCTCGCCTGGAGCGGCGGCGCGATTAGCGGGCCGGTGTCGCTCGGCGCGGGCAACGACACTGCCACGATTCGCAATCTGACCGATGCGACATTCGCCGCGACGACGCGCATCGACGGCGGCGCGGGCATCGACGCTTTGACATTCGACAATTCGCAAGTGAGCGGGCTGAACCGCTTCGTCGGTTGGGAGACGATTACTGCATCGAATGCAACGCAACTCACGTTCGATGCAAACGGCCTGACGCTCGGCGATACCACGACCGGCGCCGGATTACTCGATCTCGATGCGACGAGCACGATTTTGGCGGGCGGCATCGGGCGCGTGGCGCTCCAGCCCGCCGTCGCCGGACAACTCGTTACGCTGAACAACGCGGGAACGATCGACCTGACGAACGGCGGCGCGAGTACGAGCGATGCGTTCGTCGTGAATGGCAACTACACGGGCAACAACGGCCGGCTGCTGGTGCAGAGCGTCGTAGGCGCGGACGGCGCGCCGAGCGACAGACTCGTGGTTGCGCAAGGCGTGGGCGCCGGGACGACTTCGATTGGCGTAACTAACGTCGGCGGCGCTGGCGGGCTCACGGCGAACGACGGGATTCAGGTCGTGCAGGCAACCAACGGCGCGACGACATCGGCGGGCGCGTTCACGCTGGCGCATCCGGTAGCGGCGGGCGCTTTCCAGTATTACCTGTTCAAGGGCGGTGTCAGTGACGGAACGGCCGACAACTGGTATCTGCGGTCGAGCGTGCCTCCGGCTCCGGTTACGCCCGCGACACCGACACCGACACCGGCACCGGCACCGACACCGACACCGACACCGACACCGACACCGACACCGACACCGACACCGACACCGACACCAACGCCAACGCCAACGCCGACGCCGACGCCGACGCCAACGCCAACGCCAACGCCAACGCCAACGCCAACGCCAACGCCAACGCCAACGCCAGCGCCATCGCCATCGCCATCGCCATCGCCATCGCCAACGCCAACGCCAACACCAACGCCAACACCAACGCCAACACCAACGCCAACGCCAACGCCGACACCGACACCGACACCGACACCGACACCGACACCAAACCCACCGACTCCAACCGCCGCCGCCGGAACACCACCGCTTCCGCCGCCGCCACCGCCAGGCGCGGCTCCGACGCCGCTTTATCGAACCGAAGTGCCCGTCTACACCGAAGTGCCGATCATCATGCGCGAACTGGCGATCCAGCAAATCGGCACATTCCACGAACGTCAGGGCGAGCAGTCATTGCTAGGCGAAACCGGCGCGCTGCCCGCCGCATGGGCGCGCGTCTGGGGCGGCCACGCGACGCTGCGCAACAACGGCGCGGCGGACCCGGAATTCAGCGGTGGAATCGGTGGCGCGCAAGTTGGACACGATGTGTACGCCGATGCCAGCTCCACCGGTCATCGCAATCACTATGGCTTTTTCCTCGGCTTCGCGCGCGCAAGCGGCGACGTCAGCGGCTTCGCGCTCGGCTTCCCCAACTCAGCCGTGGGCCATCTCTCGGTCGATGCCTACAGCGCCGGCCTCTACTGGACGCACATCGGCCCCGGCGGCTGGTACACGGATGCCGTCGTGCTCGGCAGCACGCTCACCGCCGATCCGGTATCGAACCGCGGCGTCGGCGCCAGCACACACGGCACGACATTCGCCGCATCGTTCGAAGCAGGGCTGCCCATCGCGCTGCCCGCGGGCCTCGGCATCGAGCCGCAAGTGCAACTGATCTGGCAGCACGCGAGTCTCGACGATATCGATGACGGCATCTCGCACGTATCGTTCGATGAAGCGAGCGGTCTGATCGGGCGGCTCGGCCTACGTTTGTTCGGCAACTTCGATGCGGCCGGGACTTCGTGGCAGCCTTATTTGCGCGCGAACCTCTGGCGCTACTTCGGCGCCACCGATACCGTGACCTTCGCCGCATCGACCGTGATTCCGACGAGCGTATCCGCCACGACCGCGCAACTCGGTGCGGGTATCGTCGCGAAGGTGAGCGCACGCGGCAGCGCGTTCGCCAACGTGAATTACACGACGAATATCGGCGGCGCGCGTCGCAGCGCGATCGAAGGCGGTCTCGGCGTGCGGTGGAAGTGGTGAGCGCTCGTTGAAACCTGTTCGCTCGCGTGACTCCATGCATACTATTGGAGACTAAAAGAGCACGAACACAGGAGACGAAGATGAGCAGCGCGCCGCAATGCCCCCTGCACGACGATGCCTCTCTCGCCCCGAACGGCTGCCCTGTCAGCTCGCGCGCGGCCAGTTTCGATCCCTTCGGCGACGGCTATCAGCAAGATCCGCCCGAATATGTTCGCTGGGCGCGCGAGCAGGAGCCCGTCTTTTATAGTCCGAAGCTCGGCTACTGGGTCGTCACGCGCTACGACGACATCAAGGCGATCTTCCGCGACAACCTCACGTTCAGTCCGTCGATCGCGCTCGAAAAGATCACGCCCACGGGTCCCGAAGCCAACGCCGTCCTCGCGTCCTACGGGTTTGCGCTCAACCGCACGCTCGTCAACGAAGACGAGCCCGCGCACATGCCGCGCCGCCGCGCGCTGATGGAGCCCTTCACGCCCGACGAGCTCGCGCATCACGCGCCGATGGTCCGCGCACTCTCGCGCAGCTACGTCGATCGCTTTATCGACGATGGCCGCGCCGATCTCGTCGATCAGATGCTCTGGGAAGTGCCGCTCACCGTCGCGCTGCATTTTCTCGGCGTGCCCGAGGAAGACATGGACACGTTGCGCCGCTACTCGATCGCGCATACGGTCAATACATGGGGCCGTCCGAAGCCCGAAGAGCAGGTCGCCGTGGCGCACGCGGTCGGCAATTTTTGGCAGTACGCGGGCAAGGTGCTCGACAAGATGCGCGAAGATCCGTCCGGTCCCGGCTGGATGCAGTACGGCATCCGCAAGCAAAAGGAGCAGCCCGAGGTCGTCACCGACTCCTATCTGCATTCGATGATGATGGCGGGTATCGTCGCCGCGCACGAAACCACCGCAAACGCGACCGCCAACGCCATGAAGCTGCTGCTGCAACATCCCGACGCGTGGTGCGACATCTGCGACGACCCGAGCCTCATTCCGAACGCGGTCGAGGAATGCTTGCGCCACAACGGTTCGGTCGCGGCGTGGCGGCGGCTCGCGACGAAGGACGTGGTCATCGGCGGCATCGCGATTCCGGCGGGCTCGAAGCTGTTGATCGTGACCTCATCGGCGAATCACGATCAGCATCAGTTCGCCGACGCCGACCTCTTCGACATCCGCCGCGAAAACGCCAGCGATCAACTGACTTTCGGCTACGGCGCGCATCAATGCATGGGCAAGAATCTCGCGCGCATGGAGATGCAGATTTTCCTCGACGAACTCACGCGCCGTTTGCCGCACATGAAGCTCGCGGAGCAGCGCTTTACCTACGTGCCGAACACATCGTTTCGCGGACCCGAGCACGTGTTCGTGGAATGGGACCCGGCGATGAACCCGGAGCGCGCGGACGCGTCGGTGCGCGATGCGCGCGAAGTGGTGCGGATCGGCGAGCCGTCGGCGCATGCGGTGAGCCGGCCGGTGATCGTCGAAAGCGTAAAGGCGTGCGCGGATCGCGTCGTGCGCGTGCGTCTCGCTTCCGCCGATGGCCGCGCGCTGCCGCGCTGGACGGCGGGTTCGCATATCGATGTCGTCTGCGGCGACACGGGACTATCGCGGCAGTATTCGCTGTGCGACGACCCGGACGAGCGCGGCGTGTTCGAGATCGCCGTGCTGCGCGAGACGGAGAGTCGCGGCGGCTCGGCATGGGTGCACGGCAATGTGAAGCCCGGCGCGCATTGGCGCATTCGCGGGCCGCGCAATCACTTCCGGCTCGACGAGACCGCTGACAGGCTCGTGCTGATAGCGGGCGGTATCGGCATTACGCCGATCGGTGCGATGGCGCGGCGCGCGCGCGCCGTTGGCATCGAATACGAAGTGCACTACAGCGGCCGCTCGCGCGCGTCGATGGCGTTCGTCGATGAACTCACCGCGCTTCATGGCGACCGTCTGCGTGTGTATGTGTCGGCGGAAGGCGAGCGCATCGACTTCGCGTCGCTGCACGTCGATGGCGGCACGCAAGTCTACGCATGCGGTCCCGCGCGCATGCTCGATGCGCTCGCCGCAGTCAGCGACGCATGGCCGGAAGACGCGCTCACCACGGAACATTTCGAATCGACACTCAGTGCACTCGATCCTGGCAGCGAGCACGCGTTCGAAGTGGAACTGAAGGACTCCGGCTTCACGCTGACGGTTGGAGCGGGGGAAACTTTGCTTGCGACACTGAGGCGCGCAAACGTCGATGTGCAAAGCGATTGCGAAGAAGGTTTATGCGGCTCTTGCGAAGTGCGCGTGCTCGACGGAGAAATCGATCATCGCGATGTGGTCCTGACTAGAGCAGAGCGGCAATCGAATCGCCGCATGATGACATGCTGCTCACGCGCGAAAGGACCGCGGCTCGTTTTGGAGCTTTGATAATCGGCTGGGGCGAACTTTCTGTGCGGCGCTCGAGCGCATTCAAAAGGTCGTTCATACGCCCGATCCTTATCAATCGTAAAGCCGATTAACCCGAAGGTGAAATGTTGATATTCCGCTCCGTCATCGTTCGTATAAGTTTTTGGAATGTTTTGTGATAACCAAAGCATATTTGTAACGATCCAAATAGTGAATTGTGATCACGCGTCTTATCTGCAGATTGCCCGTCCTTATACGGACGGGTTAATGTCATGCAAGATTTCGACTGAATAAGATGATTAATGAACGGCCGTGCCGTCCTTTAGACAATGCATCTGCTGCAATTCAAAGGACTTTTTTACTCCAACTAGGGTTATTACCTAGTAATATGTAATTTATTGTCCACCTTTGTCGTTTAAAATCAGTCTCAATTGGTGCGACGCACAAGCACCATTCATCGAACAACTTCACGTCTCCGTTTGCGCATTCGCACGATATCCGTGCGACGGAGTCGCTCGCTCGCGATTCTTGCACAGTCGGAGGTACGCGAGGGCAAACGCTGAACCTGAGAGATTTTCAATAAGGTCCATTAAAAGGACCACTCGATTTTTGCAAGCTAGTTGGTGCACCGTTTGGTGCAAAACTTCCTTAATCGACATTACTGAATTTGTCGTTGCGTCGACTGAATGCATAGGCGCGGCGTGCTAAAGGCTGCCACGCCGCCAACTGGAGGACGCTTTCCGAACATTTCGGGCAGGCATGCTTTTGCCTGACATCTTCGCGCCGCGAGACTGCAAACCAAAAGTGCGGCGCGAGAAGCAGTTGAACATCATCAATCTGAGAGAAACGTAACGAGGGCTATCATCAATGACCAAGCGAATTGCAGTGGTAACGGGCGGCATGGGCGGACTGGGCGAAGCCATCAGTATCAAATTGCACGATGCGGGTTTCGCTGTCGTCGTGACGCATTCGCCGGGAAACGCGTTGGCGTCCGAGTGGCTCGCGAACATGGATCGTCAGGGCCGCGCCTTTCGCGCCTACGAAGTGGATGTCGCCGATTACGATTCCAGCCAGCACTGCGTCGCGCAAATCCAGCATGAAGTCGGTCCCGTCGATATCCTCGTGAATAATGCGGGCATCACGCAGGACACGACTTTCAAGAAAATGAGCAAGGTGAACTGGGATTCCGTCCTGCGCACGAACCTCGATTCCGTCTTCAATATGACGAAGCCGGTTTGCGAGGAGATGGTCTCGCGCGGCTGGGGCCGCATCGTCAATATTTCGTCGGTCAATGGATCGAAGGGGCAAGTCGGGCAGACCAATTATTCGGCGGCGAAGGCGGGCATGCATGGCTTCACCAAGTCGCTCGCGCTCGAAGTGGCGAAAAAGGGCGTGACGGTCAACACGATCTCGCCGGGCTATCTCGCCACCAAGATGGTGACCGCGATTCCGCAAGACATTCTCGACTCGAAGATCCTTCCGCAGATTCCAGCCGGGCGACTTGGCAAGCCGGAAGAAGTCGCGGCGCTCGTCGCGTTCCTGTGCTCGGAAGACGCAGGCTTCGTGACCGGCTCGAATATCGCCATCAACGGCGGCCAGCACATGCATTGATGAGCAAGGAGCGACGCGTCATGCGTTCAATCGCGCGTGGCGCGTCGATGACGTCCGACATGTCGATACGGGTGAGTCCATGAACCAACTCAGCGCGGATGCCGCCGTCTACAACATCGGTCATCTCGATTCCGCGATCGAGCATCTCGAACAGGTGCTGAATCTCGAAGGCGCGAATTCGCTTTTTTCGAAAACTTACTGGCGCAACCGCGTCGTGCAGGCGCTATCGACGCCGGGACTTGCGCCGAGTCAGCATACGCGGCTTCAGCGGCTGCTCGATCGCATCGCGCAATCCTGAAGCGCAGGCGCTGTGTTTCCTCTGACCCGTGAAGAAAATCGCGGGCGCTTGTAATATGCGGGCCGTACAACAATCACGGCTCATTTCAAGCGTATGTCTTTACCATTCTTCACACTCGCGCGTCTGTGCGGCGCGCTCGCGTTCGCTCTTTCACTCACCGCGTGCGGTACCACGAGCGAAGTCACGGCCGGCTCGCAGCCAGATGTCTACACCGTGACCGGCAAGGCGACCGGCACTCGCATGTCCTGGTCGACCGCGCGCAGTGCCGCAATGGACGCCGCCAACGACTACTGCAAGCAACGCGATCAACGCGTGTCGATCCGATCCGAAGCGACGAGCGGCATACGCTCGCTCGAAGAACAGACTTCGACGGTATCGTTCAGTTGCGTGGCGCGCGCGGAGCAAGCAGCGCGCGATTAAACTCCCGCACCCGAAGGCGCGGGAGCTTCACAGCGACTTACTGGCTTGCGCCTTGTCCGATGCCCGCTTTCTTCTGAGCGTTCTGGACGTCTTGCGGATACGTGGAATCATCGCGCTTCGCGGGGTTGTAGCCCGCGTCTTCGAGCTTCTTCAGCTCGGCATTCTTCTTCGCGCGTGCCTGCTTGCGGGCGGCTTTACGTTGCGCCTTGGTCGACGGTGCGGCTTGAGTCGCGTCCGTCGTGCTGCTGGTCTGAGCAAAAGACAGCGGCGCGACGGAAACACCGAATGCAGCCACGATGACGGAAACGACGAGCTTACTGGCAAGCGTTGCTTTCATATCCTCTCCAAAAGTCGATTGATTCGTGCGGCCGGGACCGGCCGCCGAGGTCGGTTATAAGCACAGTCACAATCAGAAGCACCAGCGAACAGCCAAAGCCAAGCGACCGGCGTGCGCTCACCATTTTGGATTGCGCCGCCCGCCGCTGCCGTGCATTGTAAGGTGGTCCGCGCAATTGTTCAGCAAAGTGAAAGAGCGCGAACGGACGTGCCGGTTTGGGCAACGTCGCGGGTCGAAAGGCATGTTCGTATTGGGCGATGCGATCAAGCGCCAATCAAGCGCCTTCAAGCGCCGTCAAGCGTTTCCACGCGCCGACCGGTTATGATTCGCACCGGCCTGATTTGAAAAAAATCTTCACATGCGCGTCGGCCGAAGCGCGCAAATACGTGCGCCGCGTACCGAGCGTCATTCACGAAACCATATCCATCGGAGTTGTCCATGCCATTGCGGTCCGGTGTCGATGAAACCACGTTTCGTCGCATTCTCTTGCGAAATATCGCGCTGCCGTTGGGGACGGGCATCGTCACCGCGGTCGCGTTCGTCGCTCTAGTGTTGTATCTGCTCTCAGGCATCGACTGGGTCGAGCACTCGGAACGCGTGATCGGCAATACGCAGGAAATCGGGCGGCTCGTCGGCGAGAAGGAAAGCGCGGTACGCGGCTATCTGCTCACCGGCGACGAGAGCTTCCTCGCGCCTTACGAGACCGCCAAACCCAAGCTCACCGCCGATATCGATACGCTCGCCGCGCTCGTCTCGGACAACACGCCGCAAGTGGACCGCATGATCCGCATCCGCGCGTTGCAGACACAATGGGACAAGGTCGCCGATGCCGTGATCGCCGAGCGTCGCGCCAACGGCAATGCGCTCGCGCAGATGCGTGCCGGAGGCGGTGCGGCGGAACGCGCCGAGACGGTGCGCGAGCTGGACGCGTTTCTCAACATCGAGCAGACGCTGCGGATTCAGCGCGTGGAGTCGGCGAAGGAACTGACGACCATCACCGTCATCGTGTTTCTCGTGTTGAGCCTGTCGCTTTCAGTGATTCTGGCGGTCTTCGGCCGCCGCGAACTCTTGCAGCTTTCGAACGCGTATGGCCTGGCACTCAGCGAACACGAGAAGCAGACGCGCGCGTTGCAGGAGCAGGCGTGGCTGCGCGAGGGACAGACGCTGCTCGCGGCGCAGGTGATCGGCAGGCAGTCGCTCGACCAGTTGTGCCAGACGGTGCTCGACTTTCTGGCCGACTACCTCAAGGTATCGATAGGCGCGTTCTACGTCGTCGATGTCGACGGCGCGCTCCGGCGCACCGCGAGCTTCGGCTTCGATCCGGACAGCGAGACGTCGCCGCAGACGCTCGCGGGCGTGAAGAGTCTCGTCGGGCAGGCCGTGCATTCGAAGCGCCTGACGAACGTGGACGAAGTGCCGGCCGGCTATTGGAAGGTCACCTCTTCGCTCGGCTCGGCCACGCCGACGAGCCTCGTCGTCGTCCCGATCGAAAACGAGGGCGAGGCAAACGGCGCCATCGAACTCGGCGCGATGCACGCGCTCACGGAACGCGAGCGCCAGTTCATGTTGTCGGTGGCGGGGAATATCGGCGACTTCGTGGAGGCGGCGCAATATCGCGAGCGCTTGCAGCAAGTTCTCGAAGAGACGCAGCAGTTGAACGAAGAGTTGCAGACGCAACAGGAAGAACTGCGCACGACCAACGAGGAACTGGAGCAACAGACCAATGCGCTGTCGCAGGCGCAGGTGTATCTCGCGAACCAGAAGGCCGAGCTCGAACAGACCAACGATCAACTCGCGGAACAGGCGCGCGTGCTCGACGAACGCAACGCGGCGCTGAACTCGGCGCAGGAAGTGCTGGAGCAGCGCGCCGAGGCCTTGCAGCGCGCAAGCCGCTACAAGTCCGAGTTCCTGGCGAACATGTCGCACGAGTTGCGCACGCCGCTCAATAGCTCGCTGATTCTCGCGAGACTGCTCTCGGAGAACAAGCACGGCAATCTCACGCAGGATCAGATCAAGTACGCGCAGACGATCTATTCGGCAGGCAACGATCTGCTCAATCTGATCAACGACATTCTCGACTTGTCGAAGGTGGAAGCGGGCAAGCTCGATCTGCACATCGAGCATGTGCCCGTGCAGCGCATCGTGGATACGCTTTCGCGCACCTTCGAGCCGCTCGCGCGTCAGAAGAAGCTGAAGCTCGAACTGCGCAACGAGATCGAGCAATATCCGACGCTCACGACCGACTTCCGCCGGCTCGAGCAGATACTCAAGAACCTGCTCGCCAACGCGGTGAAGTTCACCGACTCGGGCACGGTCTCGCTCACGCTGAAGAACGCGGGCAAGGACGCGGTGCAGTTCGTCGTGACGGATACGGGCATCGGCATTGCGCCGGATCAGCAGGAAGCGATTTTCGAAGCGTTCCAGCAAGCCGATGGCACCACGAGCCGTCACTACGGCGGCACGGGTCTGGGCTTGTCGATCTCGCGCAGTCTCGCGCATCTGCTCGGCGGGTCGATTGCGTTGCAGAGCACGCCGGGCGTGGGCAGCACCTTTACGCTCACGATGCCGGTCGTCTATGACGCCCTCACGCCGCCCGTGCAAAACGCGCTCGAACTCGTGGCGCCTGTGCCTGCACCCGCGCCCGTTTCGGCGGAGACGCCTAGTGCGCCACTCGATGACGTGGCCGCGTTGGTTACATCGACGCCCGTGATCGACGACGACCGGCTCGACGCCGCAGCCGCCGGCCGGCGCCTGGTGCTCGTCATCGAAGACGAAGCGAGCTTCGCCCAAGTGCTGCTCGATCTGGCCCACGAGCTGGGTTATCGCTGCATCGTGAGCGGCACGGCGGGCGAAGCGCTGCGGCTGGCGCAAGAACGTTCGCCGAGCGCGATTCTGCTCGATATCGGCTTGCCGGATCGCTCGGGGCTCGTCGTTCTGCAAGAGTTGAAGGCGAACCCGAAGACGCGGCATATTCCCGTGCATGTCGTGTCGGCGTCGGACAGAAGCGAGGCCGCGCTGCACCTCGGCGCGATCGGCCACGCGGTCAAGCCGACCACGCGCGAACAACTCATGGGCATCTTCCAGCGGCTCGCCGACAAGAGCAGTCAGAAGATCAAGCGCGTGCTGCTGGTCGAGGACGATGCGCGGCAGCGGCAAAGCATCGTCGAGCTCATCAGCGATCAGGACGTGGAAATCACGCCTGTCGAGTTCGGCAAGGACGCGCTGAAGTTGCTGAAGACGACCATCTTCGACTGCATGATCATCGACCTGAAGCTGCCCGACATGCAGGGTGGCGATCTGCTGCGGCAGATGGCGTCGACGGATGCCTTGTCGTTTCCGCCGGTGATCGTCTACACGGGCCGCAATCTGACTCACGACGAAGAAGCGGAACTCATGCGTTATTCGCAGTCGATCATCATCAAGGGTGCGCGTTCGCCGGAACGTCTGCTCGATGAAGTCACGCTGTTCCTGCACAAGGTCGAATCCGACCTGTCGGCGGATCGCCAGGCGATGCTGCACGTCTCGCGTTCGCGCGACCGCGTGCTCGACGGACGCCGCGTGCTGCTGGTGGACGACGACATCCGCAACATCTTTTCGTTATCGAGCGCGCTGGAGCATCAGGGTTTGAAAGTGGCGATCGGCCGCAATGGTTTCGAAGCCATCGAGGCGCTCGACCGGCACGCGGACATCGACGTCGTACTGATGGACGTGATGATGCCCGGCATGGATGGACTGGAAGCGACGCGACGCATCCGCGAAGATGCGCGCTTCAAGAAGCTCCCGATCATCGCGATCACCGCGAAGGCGATGAAGGACGATCAGGAGCAATGCCTCGCCGCGGGCGCGAGCGATTATCTGGCGAAGCCGATCGATGTGGATCGGCTGTATTCGCTATTGCGGGTGTGGATGCCGCGGCGAGTCTGAGCGGCTCTAGATGTTGAGCGCGCGCTTGTTCACCGCAAGCGCCGCTTCCCGCATCACCTCCGACAGCGACGGATGCGGGTGCGAGATCATGCCGATGTCTTCCGACGCCGCCTTGAACTCCATCGCCACCACGGCTTCGGCAATCAGATCCGACGCGTTTGCCGAGACGATATGCACGCCGAGAATCTCGTCGGTCTTCGCATCGGCGATCACCTTGATGAAGCCGTCCGTTTCACCAATGCCCATCGCGCGGCCGTTGGCCATCATCGGGAACTGGCCGGCCTTGAACTCGCGGCCCTCGGCCTTCAGCGCCTGCTCGGTCTGACCGACCCATGCAATCTCCGGATGCGTGTAGATCACCCAAGGAATGCAGTTGTAATCGATGTGCGGCTTCTGACCGTTGATGATCTCCGCCACCAGCACGCCTTCGTCCTCGGCCTTGTGCGCAAGCATGGGGCCGCGCACGACGTCGCCAATGGCATAGACGTTCGGCACCTTGGTCGCGCAATGGCCATCGACGGGGATGAAGCCGCGCTCATCGGCGGCGAGCCCGATCGAGTCGAGACCAAGATTGGCCGTATTCGGCACGCGGCCGATGGAGACGATCAGACGGTCCGCATCCAGCGTCGCCGCGTTGCCGTCCTTGTCCTTGTAAGACACGGAGACGCCCGCGTCGCTCGTCTTTACGCTGTCGATCTTCACGCCGAGGTGGATCGTCAATCCCTGTTTCTTGAATTGCTTGGCGGCTTCCTTTTGCAGCGCGGTGTCGGTCGAGCCTAGGAAGTCCGGCAGCGCTTCGAGTATGGTCACTTCCGCGCCGAGCCGCCGCCACACCGAACCGAGTTCCAGACCGATCACGCCTGCGCCGATCACGGCGAGCTTTTTCGGCACGGAATCGAAGGCGAGCGCGCCTTCGTTGTCGGAGACGATGCGGTTATCCACGGGCACGTTCGGCAAATGACGCGCCTTCGACCCCGTCGCGATGATCACGTATTTCGCCGTATGGCTGCCGTCCTTGTCGCCGCCGCTCACTTCAATAGTGAAGTTGCCGCCAGCCTTGCCCGCGAGCTTGCCGTGGCCCTTGAGCCAGGTGACCTTGTTCTTGCGGAAAAGGAACTCGACGCCGCCCGTGATCTTCTCGACGATCGCTTCCTTGCGGCCGATCAGCTTGGTCAGATCCAAACTCACGTTCTCGACGTTCACGCCGTGATCGCCCAAATGCAGTCGCGCATTCTCGAATTCTTCCGACGATGCGAGCAGCGCCTTCGACGGAATGCAGCCGACGTTCAGGCACGTGCCGCCGAGCTTCGGCTTGCCGGCCGGGTTGATCCACTCTTCGACGCACGCGACCGAATAGCCGAGTTGCGCGGCGCGGATCGCGGCGATATAGCCGCCGGGACCGGAGCCAATCACGATGACGTCGTAGTCGGCTTTCTCGCTGGATTCCGCTTGAGGCGCGGGCGCGGGCGCGGGCGCCGCGGCAGCGGCCGGTTGTTCGGCGGCGGGCTTTTCAGGCGCGGCGGCCGGCTTCTCGGCAGCCGGAGCCGGCGCCGGAGCGGGCGCTGCTGCGGCCTTTCCTTCCGTATCGATGGCGGCGAGGATTTCATCCGCGTGGACGATATCGCCTTCCTTCTTGAGAAGTTCGCCCAGCACGCCGGACGACGGCGCGGGAACTTCCAGCACGACTTTGTCGGTTTCCAGTTCGACGAGGATTTCGTCTTGCGTCACCGGGTCGCCCGCTTTCTTTTTCCAGGGCAACAGCGTTGCCTCGGTGACGGACTCGGAAAGCTGCGGAACCTTGACTTCAACCCTTGCCATTCAGATTCTCCTTGTGAGCATGCTTGTGCGATGGAAACCGTGCGGCGGCGAAGGGCGGGGCGCTTGCCTCCGTTTGCATCTGTTTGCATCCGTTTTGTCCGTCCCGGCCGCGCAGAAGCCACAGGATACGCCGTGTGCGGCACGCTCGCCGCACTGCCGCTTGCCGGACGGCCCTCGCTATATTCGGTGGTATATTGCGAAAACAGACGCGGACCGACCATTCCCGCCCGATCGAACATGAGGTGATCATGCAGGCCCCTCCGTTTCCACTTGCCCGCCCGACTCGCACCGGCATGCACGCGCACACGTCCGACGCATGTTGCGAGCCGCAGCCGCAACGAGTCGCGGCCGTGGCTGCCGACGCGCGCGGCGCGAGGAAGCGCGTGCGGCTCTCCGAGCTGGATTCGCATCTGCATTGCTCGATTATCGGTACTTGTCTCTCCACCAACGAGTTGCGCAAGCTGGTGCCGAAGTTCACGAACCTGGATCGTCATCACGCGAGCGATCTCGACATTCACCACGCGGCGGTCGAACTGGCGATTGCGGGCGGCGCGGGCGCGAAGGCGCTCAACAAGGCGCTCGACGAACGTTATTCAGGCGCGCTCCGCCGTTTCGATGCCGCGCGCAGCAGCGACGCACTCCTCGACCTTTGGTCCGATGCGCTCAAGTCCGGCGACATCCCGCCCGCCTACTGGGCGCTGATGACGCATCCGCACGCGAATATCGAAGTGCGGCAGTCGGCGTTTGGCGAGCTGCACATGCTCTCGCATCTCGTGGGCGCGGCGAATCGCGCGGATATCCGGCGTCTCGTGGCGCTCGAAAAAGAGAACGCGGAGCTGCGCGACAAGATCGAACGGCAGCAGGCGCGTCTGCTGGAAGTGAGCGGCGAGCGCGACGCGTCGCTGCGCCAGTTGAGCGAGTTCGCGGCGCAAGGCGAACGCAAGCCGGAGACGGACCCGAGCGAACTCGAGGAAGAAGTGCGACGCCTGCGCGAAAAGGCCGAGGAAGGCGAGCGCCGTCTCGCGCTGCATACGAGCCGTCGCGAAGCCGCGGAACGGCGCGCGCAGCAGGAAGAGGGCGAAGCCGAGACGCTGCGCGCGCGGCTCGCCGAGGCACAAGCGCTATTGAAAGTCGTGCAGGCGGAATGCGCGGCGCTGGAACGCGCGACGCTCGATAACGCCGAAGCGTCCGACACGCGTCAGCGCGCCTTCGACTGGGTGAACGGCAAACGCATCGTCTATGTGGGCGGCAGACCGAACTCGAACGCCGTGTTGAAGTCGCTCGTCGAAGCGGCAGGCGGCGCGCTCACCGTGCACGATGGCGGTATCGAGGATCGCAAGGGATTGCTCGCCGCCGCGCTGCCGAACGCGGACGTGGTGCTGTTTCCGGTGGACTGCATCGACCATGATTCGATGAACACGTTGAAGCGCGTCTGCGACCGTCACGGCGTGGACTACGCGCCGTTGCGCACGGCGAGCGTGGCGAGTTTCGTGGAATTCGTCGCGCGGCTGGATGTCGACGAGCGCGTGAGCCGCACGAGCGCGCCGCCGCGTTCGGTGTTCTGCCTGCGCCACGGTTAGGACTTGAGGAGCTTCGTCAGTGCGCCGATGTGTCCGGCGCACGCAGCGTGCGCTTCGGTTTCGATATCGCGGTAAAGCTGCACGATGCGTTCGCCCACGGGCGTCAACACGCAGCCGCCGCCGCTCTGGCCGCCTTGCTCCGAGACGGTCGCGGGCGACTTCAGCGAGCGGTTCAATTCGTCGATGAGCAGCCACGCGCGCCGATACGACATGCCGAGACTACGCGCCGCCGCCGAGATCGAACCGTGTTCGCGCACGGCTTCGAGAAGCACCACTTTGCCCGGCCCGAGCGCGATTGCTTCACCTTTGCGGATGCGCATGCGAAAGCGCACTTCGACGGCTTCTTGGGCCGTCGCCGCAGGTTTCGTTTTGAGGGATGTGGCCATGCCCGAGAGAATACACGAACGAGACCCTCCGAACGCTACTGGCGAAACGGATAGCAGAAGCGGTAATCCTCGCAACCCGGACAGCCCGGCGCGCAGGTCGGCGCAACGCCGTTTGCGCTCGCCACCTCGTACGCGAGGAACTTCTTCCAGCGCATTTCGTCGACGTTGCGCGCGGCGAGCGCGGGGTAATGGCGTTCGAGCATGGCGCTGACATCGGCGCGGCCATCGAGTCCGAGATCGCGCCATAAATGGTCGGGACGCAGGCACGCCGTGGCGATGATCATCGCGAGACAATGCGCGTCGTCGGGAGAATGCGTCAGCGTCACGTCATGGCGCATCAGAAGCGCATGAAGATCGTGTACGAACACGCGGTGCGGCGTCCACGGCGGCGTATGATCGCCGTCGATCGTCTGCGTGAAATGGCGCGTGGTCAGGGCATCGAGTTCCGGCTTGTTGAGACCGAGCAGCGATACATCGCCGGCTTCCATGCGCGCGCCGATCAACCGCGCGAACAACACCGTATCGGGCACGGCTGCATGGGCCGCGCGAGCGAGAAGGGCGCGCGCCGCCGCGTTCACGTTCATGGCGAGTGGCCGCTGCCGAGCACGTGGGCATCCACGCGTACCAGCCGCTTCAGGTGGCGCGGCGCGTGCACCGTATCCGCGCCGGACACCAGCACCGGCAGGCCATCTTCGACGCCGAGTTCGCGATCCGCACACGCATACGCCACGATCACTTGCTCGCCCACGGGCGTGTTGAAAAGCTCATGCCAGGAAAACGTCACCGCATAGCCATCGTGCGCATGCGCGAGAAACACGGTGCGCTTGAAATCCGTGCTGCCGGGACGGCGCACGCCAGCGGCGTCGAGCAGCACGCGCAACTGCACGCCCTGATATCGTTCCACTGGTCGAATATAACGGCCGGTCGAAAAGCAGACGAGATCGAAGGGATCGATGCTCGCGCTCGCAAACTCGCGCAAGGCGGCGACATCGAGCACGAGCGGACGTTCGACCGCGCCGCCAATCTGAACGACAGGTGAAAGGCTGAGCGAATGCGCGTGATTCATGGCGATGACCGGGCAGATGCGATGTATCGCTGAATATATTACGGCAGATTGTACGATGCCATGCCTTTCGCGGCATGATGATCATGGATGCGGCATTATTCACAACTATCGTTTTCCGGCCAACGGGAGAGCCTTCATGAGCCGTCGTCCTGCGTGGATCGCGATTTTGGCGCTCGTCACCGCCGCATGCACTTCGGGCGGAGGCTCGGTCAGCGCGCCGCAGACGGTCCAGCTTTCCGGCTCGCCGAACGGCGTCGCGGTGCGCGCGTCGGATGGCGCGGTGTTCGTCACCGACGACAAGACCAACAGCATCGTGATGACCTCGAATCTCGACGCTGCATCGCCCGACTTTTCGCTCTACGCGCGCATTCCCGCGCAGGAAGGCGAGCGCGGCGCGCTCAGTCAGATTGCGTTTGCGCCGAACGGACATCTGCTCGTCGAGCGCTTCGGCTTCGGCAAGAACAGCGCGGTGTTCGACATCGCCGCGAGCGGACAAGTCGCACTTGCCGCCGATGCAAACCCGTCGCGACGCCGCCTCGGGCTCGTCGTGCTGGACAGCGGCACGTTTTTGTCGAGCTGGTTCGGCAAGGAAGGCGATGCGCCGTCGATGGGCGGCGTTAGCCTGATCACGCGCGGCGCGACGCCGGGCAGCGTGACCGAGCGCGATCTCGTCATCGGCCTGAAGAAGCCGGTGGGCCTCGCGGTCGTCGGCGACACGCTGTTCATCAGCGATCAGGCGGCGAACCGCATCTTCAAGGTCGATCTGCAGGACGCGCGCACGGCGGGCGGCCCGGTGCAGGCCACCAATGTGTTCGCCACCGTCGATGCGCCCGACCTCATGGCCGCATCGCCCGATGGCACGCTCTACACGAAATGCGGCGCGCACGCGTTGTGCAGTGTGTCGAAGCGCGGTACGGCGGCGGTCATCGCCAGCGACTTCGACGCGCCTCGCGGCGTGGCCGTCGATGTCGCGCGCAAGCGGCTGATCGCGGTGGATCGCGCGGGTGCGTCGTCGGGCAAGACGAGCGCGCTGCGCGTGTTGCCGATCAGATGAGCGAGCCCAAGGTCGACCCAAAAAAAGAAGGCGACGCATTCGCCGCCTTCTTTCGCGCCTACGTCACGTGAAACCTCAACGCGGCGACGACCAGCCCTTGTAATTCGCCACGTTTTCGCGCGTGACGAGCGTCGACGGCATGAGGATCATCGTGCTGCTTGGCTTCTTGCCGTTCATCAAGTCGTAACCGACGCTCACCGCCTGCTGCGCCATCGACCACGGGTCCTGACTTGCGGAAGCCTGAATCTGCGTATCGGTCTTGAGCGCGTTTTCGATATCCGGCGCGCCATCCACCGACGTGATCACGATATTGTTGCGACGCAGTTGCTTCGCCGCGAGATCGCTGCCGATGGCTTGCGGATCGTTGATCGCGAAGAGGCCGTCGAGCTTCGGAAACCGCGTGAGATAACCTTGCATCGCGTTCATGCCGCCTTCGCGCGAACCTTTCGCGTCCTGGTCGTCGGATAGCACCTTGATGCCCGGATTCTTCGCCAGTTCCGCCTTGCAACCCTTCACGCGATCCGTCACGGCCGAAACCTGCGGCCCGTTCTCGATCACCACGTTGCCCTTGCCGTTGAGCTTCTTCGCGAGGAAATCGCACGCGAGTTCGCCCGCCTGCACGTTGTTGGTCTGCACGGTGGCGTCCGTTCCGGCAGCGGCCACGTCGACCGCGACCACCACGATGCCCGCCGCCTTCGCCTTCTTCACGGCGGGTTCGATCGCCTTCGGGTCGACCGCGTTGAGCAGGATCATGTCGACGTGCGCGGAGATGAAGTTGTCGATCTGCGTGAACTGCTTGTTCATGTCGTAATCCGACGATACCGCCGTGACCTTGACGCTCGGATTGATCTGCTTGGCCTTGGCTTCCGCGCCGCGCGAGATGGTCACGAAGTACGGATTGCCGAGCGAGCCGACCGTGATGCCGACCGACTTCAGTTGCTTGTCGGCGGCCTGCGCGGCGGGCAGCGCCGCGCAAAAACCGACTGCGAGTGCGACGCTGGCGAAAAGCTTGTTGTGTTTGCGCATGTTGTTGTCTCCAGTGGGTCCATTCGAGTTGGACGGGCGCAGGCGGACCTGCATGCGCCCGGTGTTTTCAAAGCGAAACTTCAGGTTCGGGCCGAACCGCGCTGGCGGTAACGGTCGAGCGCCACCGCGCCGATGATGACGAGCCCCTTGATGATGTACTGCCAGATATCCGACACGCCGAGCAGCACGAGTCCATTCGACAGCACGGCGATGATCAGCGCCCCGACCAGCGTCCCGACGATCGACCCCACGCCGCCCACGAAACTCGTGCCGCCGAGAATGACCGCGGCGATGGCATCGAGTTCATACGATTGGCCGAGTTGCAGACCGTTCGCCGCATAGAGCCGCGCCGCCGACATCACCGCGCCGAGACCGGCGAGCAGTCCCGACATCGCGTAGACGAAAAGCTGGATGCCCCACACCTTGATACCCGAGAGCCGCGCCGCCTCCGGATTGCCGCCGACCGAATAGATGCGCAGGCCGAGCACCGTGCGGCGCAGAATGAACCACGAAATGGCGACGACCGCAAGTGCGATGATCACGAGCCACGGCACGCCGAGCACCGTGTCGTTGCCGATGAACGCGAACGAAAGTTGCGGGTTGAAGATGGTCGTATCGTTACCGATGAGCCGCGCAATGCCGCGCACCGCCGTGAGCGAACCGAGCGTCACGATGAACGGCGGCAGTTTGAGCAGCGAGATCAGCAGCCCGTTGACCACGCCGAAGCCGAGACCGACGGCAAGCGCGGCCGGAATGCCGAGCCAGCCGAGATGCGGCAGGTTCGACGCAAGCAGCGCGGTGACGGCCGCCGCGGACAGGATCGAGCCGACCGACAAGTCGATGCCGCCCGTGAGAATGACGAAGGTCATGCCCGCCGCGAGCACGATGTTGATCGACGCCTGCTGCGTGACGATCGACATGTTCTGCAGGCTGAAGAAGCCGTCGGTGACGATGCCGAAGCCGATGCACAGCAGAATCAGCACCGGCAACATGCCGGCGGTGCGCATCAGGACCTGCATGCGCTCGCGATGTTCGATGCGCGTCTGCCGTTCCGCCGCGCCTGGCCCGACGTTGTCCTGCTTGGTGGTGTTAGCCATGTCTCTCTCCAATGTGCTTTTATGCGGCCTGATCGAGCTTGACCTTCGAGCCCGTCGCCAGTTCGATGATCCCTTCCTGCGAAATCGGCTTGCCGGAATGTCCGCCGAGTTCGCCCGCTATCAGGCCTTCGCGCATGACGAGCACGCGGTCGGCCACGCCGATCACTTCCGGCAACTCGCTCGAAATAACGATGAGGCCGACGCCCGAGCGCGCCAGTTCGTTGATGATTCGATAAATCTCCGACTTCGCGCCGATGTCGACACCGCGCGTCGGTTCATCAAGGATCAGCACGTGCGGCCGCGTTTCGAGCAGACGCGATAGCAGCACCTTCTGCTGATTGCCGCCCGATAACGCGCCCGCGTTCACCCGCATGTTCGGCACGCGGATGGTGAGTGCGGCGATTGCCTCGCGCGCGCGGTTGTTGCCGTGCGCGATGTCCATCACGCCCATCTTGGAATCGCGTCCGGCGACCGCGACGTTGATGTTGTCGCGCACGCTCATGTCGAGAAACAAGCCCTGACCCTTGCGGTCTTCGGTGAGATAGACGAGGCCGGCGTCGATGGCATCGCGCGGCGTGCGCACCTTGAGCGGCTTGCCGTGCATCAGGATGTCGCCGCGCGTGCGTTCCTCCGCGCCGAAGATGAGGCGCGCGAGTTCCGTGCGTCCCGCGCCGACGAGTCCCGCGATGCCGAGCACTTCGCCCGCGTGCAGTTCGAGACTGCAGCCGCGCACGCGGCGGTCGTCGGCGATATCGCGCACCGACAGCACGATCTTGCCGGGATCGTAAGGCGCGTGTTCCTTCTTGTAGAAGCCAGAGATGTCGCGGCCCACCATCATCTTCACGAGGCTTTCGGCGGAGAGTTCGTCGCGCTTGAGCGTGCCGACGTAGCTGCCGTCGCGCAGCACGGAAACGCGATCCGACAGCTCGTAAATCTCCGCCATGCGATGGCTGATGTAGATGATCGCGATGCCTTCCGCGCGCAATGTGCGCACGAGGTCGAACAGCCGGTCCGTTTCGCGCGATGAGAGCGGCGTGGTCGGCTCGTCCATCACGAGGATGCGCGCGTGGGCGTGCACGGCGCGCGCGATTTCCACGAGCTGCCGTTCCGCGATGGAAAGATCGCCGACGAGCGTATGCGGCTTGAACGATGCGCCCAGCCGCTTCAATACGTCCACGCAGCCGCGCTCCATGCCGGCGCGATCCACGACGGACCACGGACCTCGGCCCTTGCGCAGTTCGCGGCCCGCGTAGATGTTCTCGGCCACCGAAAGATTGGGCGCGAGACTCAGTTCCTGATAAATCACGGCGACGCCGAGCGCACGCGCCGCGAGCGGACCGTCGATGACGACCGGCTTGCCATCGATGAGAATTTGCCCGCCTGCATCGGCCTGATACGCGCCCGACAGGATTTTCATGAGCGTGGATTTGCCCGCGCCGTTTTCGCCCATCAGCGAATGCACTTCGCCCGGAAAGACCGAAAGACGCACGTCGTTCAGCGCGCGCACGCCCGGAAACGTCTTGCTGATGCCGCGCATTTCCAGAAGCGACGTACGTGGGTCCGCGGTGTCATGCGGCATGGTTCACCTCTTGCGTTTTGATGCCCGCGTGGCGAAAGCCGGCGCGCGGGGAGAAGTTGTAGAACATGGGCAACGTGGCGGCGCCGATCGCGCCCGCATCCGGGCCGAAGGTGCCGCGCACGAGCGCGGGCGTGCCGCGTGCCTCGGGCGCGTTGGCGGTCATCGTGGTCCGGAGGCGCGCGACGAGCCGGTCGAGCAGGCCGCCGTCGATGTCGGAATCGATCACGACCATCGGCACGTCGAGCACGCACAAGGTTGCGCGCAACGCGGGCGCGAGGGCTTCGATGCAGTCCTCGATCCATTCGTCGACGGCGGGCAGGCGTTGTTCGATGCACGCCTGCAAGTCGACGCGGTTGTCCGCCGCCGCGCCGCTGTAGTGCAGATGCCGCACGAGCGCATTGAGCGAGGCGCGCGACAGCAAAATGTCCCACTGCCCAGCGGGTTGCGGGGCGGAGGGCAGGCGGCTTGGCGGCACGGGAATCACGCCGATATCGCCCGCGTTGCCGGATGCGCCGCGCAGACAATCGCCGTCGATGGCAATGCCGCCGCCGATCGCCGATCCCAGGAACAGGTAGATGAAGTCGTCGCACGTGCGGCCGTGACCGTAGAACAGTTCTGCGGTGGCGGCGGCGTTGCCGTCGTTTTCGCTGAAGACGGGCAAGTTGAGCGCGCGCGATAGGGCGTCGGGAAAATCGGTTTCGTCCCAGGCGCGGAAGTTTTCGGCGGGCAGGCCGAGTTCGCGCAGCCAGCTGCCGAGATTGAACGGCTGCGCGATGCCGATGCCCGCGAGCCGTTCACGTTCGGACGCGCTAAGCAGCGCGAGCATCCGTTCGACATCGCGCCGCACGATTTCGAGCACGACCGACGGATGCGGCAGCACCATGTCGATGGCGCTGCGCCCGAGCACGTCGCCCGCGAAATTGACGAGCACCGTCTCGATGCCGGTGCGGTCCAGCCGCACGCCGATACCGAATGCGCCGCGCGGATCGAGCCGGATGAGCGCGGCCGGCTGACCGCGCTGGCCTTCGATCCGGCGTCCGGTGTACTCGATGAGCCCGGCCTTGCCGAGCGATTCGATGATGCTGCCAACCGCCGTGCTCGTCAGATTCGCGTGACGCGCGAGATCGGCCTTCGATGCGGGCTCGGTGCGCCGGAGCGCCTGCAACAGCAGGCGTTCGTTGTAGCGCCGGACGTTCGCGGAGTTGCTGCCTCTGCCGCTTGCTGGTTTCACGCGCCTGTCTCCTGTCGAGTCAGCGCATGAAGCGCCGCTCGTTGTCTCGTGTCGCCCTCATGCGGGGCATTAATTAAATCAAGTTGATTTATTTAAAGACGGCAGCGCGTTTTTGTAAAGAGAGGGAATTCCCCAAGCCTGCTTTTAAGCAGCGAATGAAAACCATCCGTGGCATGCAATGCAAGCAACGCTCCCGACAAATGTGCGCCTTTCACACTAGGCGATAGACCCTTCAGTTCCAAGTTTCGGGCGTCCGTGCCTTTGCCTGCGTGGCGATGAGCGTTGTGCTATCGTCGGCGACACTTTTCGACATTGCGGTTGCGCCATCATGTTTTCGATCTCTCAGTCGGCCCACGCGAGTAAAACTGCCCAGTACGACGATCTGCTTCAACAGGTGCGCTCGCTGCTGGCGGACGAAAGCGATTTCATCGCCAACGCGGCGAACTTTTCGGCGCTGGTTTTTCACTCGCTGCCTGATCTGAACTGGGCGGGCTTTTATCTTTTCGACGGCGCCGAGCTCGTCGTCGGGCCGTTTCAAGGCAAGCCGGCGTGCGTGCGAATTGCGCTTGGACGCGGCGTGTGCGGCACGGCGGCACGCGATCGGCGCACGCAAGTCGTGCCGGACGTCGAGGCGTTTCCGGGTCATATCGCGTGCGACTCGGCGTCGCGTTCGGAGATCGTCGTGCCGCTCGTCGATGCCGCTGGCGCTCTGATCGGCGTATGGGATGTAGATAGCCCGATTCCCGGCCGCTTCGACGATGAAGACGCCACGGGCATGGAAGCGCTGTGCACGGCGTTCGTAGCGATTGCGTGGAGCAAGCGCGCGAAGGGTTGATGGCCGTTTCTTTGATGCGCGCGGTTTTGCAATCGGCGCGGTATGCGCTTGCAGTTTCCGTTTAGCTCGACGCGAGACACGCTCTCGGTCGAGATCACGCGGTAGTTTGCTGGACGCTTGCGGCTCTACTCCGCTCAACGCATCTCACGCAGTGGGAGCGATCACGCAATAGTTCGCTGGCCGTGCGCGTCATCACTCCGCTCAACGCAATCCATCCGTCGAACGTCGCCACGCGGTAGTTCGCTGCGTTTCGGCAAGCGTCTTCCCCGCCTGCGGCTACAATGGGGCGACCCTAACGCCCTCCATTCCGATGCCGAGCCTTGCCCGCCGCCGTCTGCTTGCCGCGTGCGCCCTGAGCGCGAGCGGCCTGGTACGTGTTCGCGATGCGCGCGCCGCCGATGGCCGCGCTACCATCGCGCTCGTGATGAAGTCGGTGAACGATCCTTTCGTCGTGTCCATGATCGACGGCGCAAACAACTACCAGCGCCATTTCGCGTCGCAACTGGATCTGATCGCGCGCGGCACGCAGGGCGACAACGACGTCGCCGCGCAAATTCAAATCGTCGAGTCTTTGATCGATGCGAAGGTCCAGGCCATCGTGATCGCGCCGACGGACTCGAAAGCGCTGCTTCCCTCGGCCACGAAGGCGATACGCGCGGGCATCATCGTGATCGCCATCGACAACGCATTCGACGACGACGCCGACGACCCGGCGTTCACCATTCCCTTCGTTGGTCCGGACAGCCGCCGGGGCGCGCGGCTCGTCGGCAATTATCTCGGCTCGAAGCTGAAAGCAGGCGATGAAGTCGGCATCATCGGAGGACCGGCGAACGACCGCAACGCGCAGCAGCGCGCCATCGGCTTCAGGGATGCGATGAACGTGGCGAACGTGCGCGTCGCGGCCGCCGACGCGGGCGACTGGAGTCTCGCGAGCGGCAAGTCCATTGCGCTGCAGATGCTCTACACGCGCCCGACCTTGCGCGGCATGTTGTGCGCGAACGATACCCTCGCGATGGGCGCGATCGATGCCATTCGCATCGCCGGGAAAAAAGGCCGCGTGCTGGTCACGGGCTATAACAACATCGACGCCGTGCAACCGATGCTGGAAGACGGGCGCCTGCTTGCGACGGTCGAGCAGTTCGGTGCGCGTCAGGCGGTATTCGGCGTGGATGTCGCGGTGAAGGCGCTACTGGAGAAACGGCGACAGCGGGATTTGTCGCCGTACATGGAGACGCCGGTGCAGGTGGTGGCGAAGGGGATGAAGCGCCCGCCGAGGCTGGGCGCGTGATCGTAATGCCTGCTGTCGCTCGATGACCTGCGCGTCGCCAGATGGGCCATGCGCGCAGGCTGAAGTTCAGGCGATCCTCTAACGCTCAACCCGCCGCCCCGCCCAACAACCCACGCGCCGCCAGACTCCGATACAACGCGCGCACCCCAAACGTCCAGGGCTCGACTTCCGTCGAAAGCTGCACCGTGTTCACGAGTGCGCCCAGACTCGGCGTGGCAATCGTCACCACGTCGCCGAGATGATGCGTAAAGCCGCCGCCCGGCGTGTCGCGGTCCTTGATCGGCGAAAACATCGTCCCGAGGAACAGCATGAAGCCGTCCGGGTATTGGTGATGCGCGCCATGCGTCTGCTTGACGAGGTCGGCGGGATCGCGGCTGATCTCGCTCATATGGCTCACGCCTTCGAGCACGAAATCGTCGTCCGCGCCTTCGATGCGCAGCGACAAAGTCGTGCCGCGCACCGTGTCCAACGTGAAGCGCTCGTCGAACAGGCGCACGAACGGGCCGATCGCGCACGAAGCGTTATTGTCCTTCGCCTTGCCGAGCAACAACGCGCTACGGCCTTCGATATCGCGCAGATTCACGTCGTTGCCAAGCGTGGCGCCAACGATCTCTCCGCGCGCGTTCACCGCCAGCACGATCTCCGGCTCCGGGTTGTTCCATTGCGATGTCGGATAAAGCCCCACGTCCGCGCCAAAGCCCACCGACGACATCGGCTGCGACTTCGAAAACACTTCCGCGTCCGGCCCAATGCCGACTTCCATGTATTGAGACCACGCGCCGCGCCGCTCCAGCTCCGCCTTCAACTTGGCCGCGCTCTCCGAGCCGGGCTTGATCTTCGAAAGATCCGCGCCGATCAACTTGTTGATGGTCTCGCGAACTTCCTTCGCCTTCGTCGCATCGCCGCCCGCCTGCTCCTCGATCACGCGTTCCAGCAAGCTCACCGCAAAAGTGACGCCGCACGCCTTCACCGCCTGCACGTCGCAGGGCGCGAGCAGGCGTGGACTGTCGGTTGCGGCATCGAGCGTGGCTTGCAGCAAATCTTCCACGGTGCCGAGGCGTTCGCCTTCAGCCGTGCGCGCGATGTTCACGGCGTCGGGATTGTCGAAGAGATCGGCTGTGGTCGGCGCGGCGCGCGTGATGTCGAACACTTCGCCCCGGCGCACGGCAACGACCGCCGGGCCGTTCACCGGCGCGGGACGCCATACGCGGCCGATCAGCAAGGCATCGGCAAAGTCTTCGGGCAGATACGCGGAAAGGGAAACGGGCTGCATGAGTGGGATCACCGTGCACGGGAAAAGGGAAAACGATCGTAGCCCGCACGTGCGTTAGTGTCCATTGGGTTGCATGTTTATCCAACCTGTTGGAATATGCGCGGTCTCAATCTCGCTTCCGGTTCAGTAGGAACCGCGACCATCGACATGGATAAAGCCTACGACGTGCCCGCGCTGCGCCGCGCGAACGACATTCTTCAGACGCTCGCCGACGCCGCCAAGCCCGTGCGCGCCGCCACGCTCGCCGAGACCACCGGGTTGTCGCGCAGCACGCTCTATTTGCTGCTGGAGACGCTTGCGCGCATGCAGTGGGTCGAGAAGCGCGACGATGGCTACGTGGTCGGCGTCGGCCTGTTCGAGCTCGGCAACGCGTACGTGCGTCACGACAAGCTGCAGGCGGCGTTTCGCGAGGGCGCGGGCGCGTTCATCAACATGCATAACGAGGTCGTGCAGCTTGCCGTGCTGGATGGCGTGCAGGTCGTGTATGTCGCGCGCGAGGACGCGCATCGGCCGGTGCGGCTCGTATCGGATCTCGGTTCGCGGCTGCCCGCGCATTGCTGCGCGCTCGGCAAGGCGCTGCTGGCCGGTCTCACAGACGATGCCATCAGCGAACGCCTGCCCGAGCGTCTCGAAGCGGTAACGCCGCGCACCATCACGCGGCGCGCGGCGCTGTTGCGCGAGCTCGCGTCCATTCGCACGAGCGGTCTCGCGCTCGAACGCGAGGAAGTGACGGAAGGGCTTGCGTGTTTCGCGGCTTATGTCGGCATGACGCCGGCGGGCAAGCGCGTGGCGGTATCGACGAGCGTGCCCATCGGAAGGCTCGATGCAAAGCGCGAAAAGCAGATTTCGATGGGCATCGTTCAGCTTGCGGCGTTGTTGCGCGGGGCGCTGTGAGCTTGTGTGAAGCGCGCTTCGATCGCCTGCATTTCGCCCGTATCGAACACGTGCCCGACGCCATGCGATGCAATCAGAACGTCGCATGCCGTATGCGTGCAGATCACGTCGCGCATGCGCGCTTCGCCGAACCTCCAGCCGGTTTCCGCTTCGCCGCCTAATACGATGAGGTCCGCGCCGATCTCGCTTGCAACATCGACAATTGCCTCGCCGACGCTCACGCCATGCGGCGGCAGCGTGATGCTACGCGCGACGCCATCGATGCCCGCGCGCTCGATCATCCGGGCGCTATAGCGCGTGACGGCGCGCGCGTGATCGTCGATGACCGCGGCGGTCTCCGTGAAATTGCACTCGGCGGTGACGACGGCCCACCACGGCGTCTGATCGACCACATGCAGCGCGGTGAGGCGCGCGTTGCAGTCGCGGGCGCGCGAGATGGCAGTGGTCAGGGCGCTTTCGCTGAGGCTCGTGCTGACCGCGACGAGAATGTGCTTGTACATGATGGCCTCCGTTGCAGGGTTTCGATTCGATGAAACGCATGATCGGCGCACAAAGTTAGGAGCGAATGAGCGGCGTGGAAACTTCTACAACGCGCATTTAAAAGCTTCCGGCCGTCGCACTTACGCGGCAAGCGCAAATTCATGCCAACCCGCCCGCACGTTCGCGCCAAGCGGACAAATGCCATCGCGGAACACGATTTGCTTGCTGCCTGCCCTCGGATGATTCCGCACGGGCGCCCCGCACACGCGGCGTCGATTGCGCGTGGTCCATCCGCAGGTCCAGAACCCGAGGTTCCACCCGGCGCATCGTCCGGGTTTCAACCTGACAAGTGAGCGGCGATGCCAGATCAACACGACTCCGAAGCCCAAGACGACGACCGCGACGACGACCGCAAGCGCGACGACGAAGGCGAGAAAGAAAAAGACAGCAAGGAAAGCAAGGACGGTAAAGACGGTAAAGACGATAAGGGCGAAAAGAAGGGGCCTGGCAAGAAACCCCTGATCATCCTTGGCGTCGTCGTGGTCGTGCTGGCTATCGGCGCCTTCGTCTGGTGGTTCATGACGCGCAACGAGATCAGCACCGACGACGCCTACACCGATGGCGACGCCGTGACCATCGCGCCGAAGGTATCGGGCTATGTCGTGACGATGAACATCGACGACAACCGCTTCGTGCATAAGGACGATCTGCTCATCAAGATCGATCCGCGCGACTATCAGGCGCAACTCGATCAAGCCAACGCGCAGCTCGGGCTTGCCCAGGCGCAGTTGCATGCGCAGGAAACGCAGCTCGAAGTGGCGCGTGTGCAGTATCCGGCGCAGCTCGCGCAGGCACAGGCGCAGGAGCAGAACGCGCGGGCGAATCTCGCGCAGGCGAGCGCGGCGTATCAGCGTCAGCAATCAGTCGATATCCGCGCGACGTCGCAGCAAAACATCGATACCGCGACCGCGCAGCAAAAGAGCGCTGCGGCGAACGTCGCGCAGGCGCGTGCGCAAGTGCGCACGGCGAGCCTCGTGCCGCAACAAATAGCCACCGTGATCGCGGCCGTCGAAGAGAAGCGCCAGCAAGTGCGTCAGGCACAGGCGCAAGTCGAAGCCGCGCAACTGAATCTCTCGTACACGGAACTGCGCGCGCCCGCCGACGGCTGGATCACGCGGCGCAACGTGCAATACGGCACCTTCCTGCAAGCTGGAACGTCGATTCTCACGCTCGTCACCACGCGCGTCTGGGTCACGGCGAACTTCAAGGAGTCGCAACTCGACCGCATGCGTCCCGGCGACAAGGTGAAGCTCGAAGTCGATGCCTATCCGGGCCTCGACCTGCACGGTCACGTCGACAGCGTTCAACTCGGCAGCGGCTCGCGTTTCTCCGCGTTCCCGGCGGAGAACGCCACGGGCAACTTCGTGAAGATCGTGCAGCGCGTGCCCGTGAAAATCGTCATCGACGATGGCATGAAGCCGGGCACGTCGCTGCCGCTCGGTCTGTCGGTCGTGCCGACCGTGATGCTCACGCACTGAGAACCGAGCCATGAGCGATACCGCCTCGCACGATCACAGCAACTGGAAGCCGAAGTCGAACCCGTGGTTGATCGCCGTCGTGGTGACGCTCGCGGCATTCATGGAAGTGCTCGATACGACCATCGTCAACGTCGCGCTGCCGCACATCTCCGGCACCATGTCCGCGAGCTACGACGAAGCCACGTGGACGCTCACGTCCTATCTCGTCGCGAACGGCATCGTGCTGCCGCTGTCCGCCTACTTCTCGAAGATCCTCGGGCGCAAGCGCTACTTCCTGATCTGCATCGCGGCGTTTACCGTGTGTTCGTTTCTGTGCGGCATCGCGACGAATCTCGGGCAGCTCATCATCTTCCGCATTCTGCAGGGCTTTTTCGGCGGCGGTTTGCAGCCGAGCCAGCAGTCGATCATTCTCGATACCTTCCCGCCCGAGCAGCGCGGCCGCGCGTTTTCGATCTCGGCGGTGGCGATCGTCGTGGCGCCCGTTCTCGGGCCGACGCTCGGCGGCTGGATCACCGACAACTTCACCTGGCGCTGGGTCTTTCTGCTCAACGTGCCGGTTGGCGTGCTGACGACCATCGCGGTGATGCAGTTCGTCGAAGATCCGCCGTGGGAAAAGAAGCAGAGCCACAAGGACGTGGGTATCGACGGCGTGGGCATCGGCCTGATCGCGCTCGGACTCGGCTGTCTGCAAGTGTTTCTCGATCGCGGCGAGGACGACGACTGGTTCCATTCGAACTTCATCATCACGTTCGCGGTGCTGGCGGCGGTCGGCATCGTCGGTGCGACATTCTGGCTGTTGTATGCGAAGCGACCCGTGGTCGATCTGCGCGTGCTCAAAGACCGCAACTTCGCGCTGGGGTCGGCGGCCATCGTCGGCTTCGCGTCGGTGCTGTACGGCAGCGCGGTGCTGATACCGCAACTCGCGCAGCAGCAGCTCGGTTACACGGCCACGCTTGCCGGTCTCGTGCTGTCGCCGGGCGCGTTGCTGATCGTGTTCCTGATACCAGTCGTCAGCAAGCTGATGAGCTACGTGCAGACGCGTTATCTGGTCGGCTTCGGCTTCTTTCTGATGGGCGTCGCGCTGCTCTACTCGCATCGACTGGTGCCGAACATCGATTATAGAACGTTGACGATGATGCGCAGCGCGCAGTCGGCCGCCATCGGTTTTCTGTTCGTGCCGGTGACGACGCTCGCCTATCTCTCGCTGCCGAAGTCGATGAACAACGACGCCTCCGCGCTCTTCACCATGTTTCGCAACGTGGCGGGTTCCATCGGCATCTCGCTTGCGACCGCGATGATCCGCGAGCGCACGCAGGCGAACATGGCGCATATGGTCGAGCATCTGACGCCGCTCAACCAGCCGTACAACGACGCGGTGCAGCGCATTGCGCGCACGCTGATGGACACGGGCCAGACCATGTCGCAGGCGATGACGGCCGCCACGGGTCAAATGTACAAGACGCTCGTTTCGCAAGCGACGATCCTCGCCTATCTCGATGTCTTCGCCGCATGCGCGATCTTTTCGTTCATGTTCATTCCGCTCACGTTTTTCTTCTCGCCGGTGAAAGCTGCTGGCGGTGCGGGAGGCCATTGAGATGAAGCCGCGTCTTTCCATTCTGATGCTCGCCTTGCTGACGAGCGCGTGTACTGTCGGACCCGATTACAAGGCGCCGAGCGCCGATGTCCCCGAGGTCTGGAGCGACACGCAGCGCTCGCAGAATCCGCAGAACGATCCGCGCGTGCCGCATGCGGATGCGCCATCGGTCGTGCAGACTGCCGCCGATCCCGATCCGCGCTGGTGGAAGCAGTTCAACGATCCGATGCTCGACTCGCTGATCGACCGCGCGGCGGCGGGCAACCTGAACTTGCAGCAAGCCGTGTTGCGGATAGCGCAGGCGCGCGAACAGAGCGTGTCGGCAGCGGCGCAGGGTTTGCCGCAGGTCAACGCGAGCGCCAGCGTGATGCGCGAGCAGCTCGGGCTCAAGGGCATCCTCCAGTCGCAAGGCGTCTATAACCAGATCGATCAGCTTGGCGCGCAAGGCGCGACGCTGCGTCAGGGTCTCGATTCGGCCACCGGGCCGGCGACGATCTATCAAGATGGCTTCGATGCATCGTGGGAACTCGATCTCTTCGGGCGCGTGCGGCGTTCGGTGGAATCCGCCAATGCGCAGGCCGAGGCAGAGATGGAAAGCCGCAACGACGCGCTCGTCTCGCTCGAATCGGAAGTGGCGCGCACGTATGCGCAGTTGCGCGGCGCACAGTCCATCAAGCAAATCACGCTCGCCGAGATCGACGCGGAGCAGCAAATTCTCGATCTCACGCGCGAGCAGGCGCGCGTGGGCCTGACGAGCCAGCAGGACGTGCAAAGCGCGAGTGCGCAAGTCGGCACGCTGCAGGCGCAACTGCCGACGCTCGACGCGCAAATCGCGCAGGCGCTGAATGGGCTCGCCGTGCTGATAGGCAGTCCGCCCGGTTCGCTCGATGCCGAGTTGTCCGATGCGCGCGCCGTGCCGCCCGTTCCGCCGATGGTGCCGATCGGGCTTCCCTCGACGCTCGCGCGGCGTCGCCCCGACATCCGTCGCGCCGAAGCGCAGTTGCATGCCGCGACCGCGGAAGTGGGCGTGGCCGTCGCGCAGTTGTACCCGGATATCTCGCTGACGGGTCAGGTCGGCACGCGCGCGTTGAAGGCGAACTATCTTGCACGCTGGTCGAGTCTGTTCTGGTCGGTCGGGCCGAGTATCTCGCTGCCGATCTTCGAAGGCGGGGCGCTGCGCGCCAACATACGCATTTCGAAAGCCGAGGCCGCGCAAGCGGGGCTGGCTTATCGGCAGACCGTGCTCAATGCGTTGCAGGACGTGGATAACGCGCTGGTTTCGTATCGCACGGAACAGGACCGGCGTGCGGCGCTCGTGCGGACTGTCGATGCCAATGAGATCAGCCTGCAACTCGCGACCGATGCTTATCGCAAGGGCATCACCGCATTCGTTACGGTGCTCGACGCGGAGCGTCAGCTTGCGCAGACCCGTGAGCAGCTTGCGCAATCGACGGTGAATGTGACGACCGATCTCATCGCGGTCTATAAGTCACTGGGCGGCGGATGGCAGGACGACGATCCGAACGTGGCCCAGGCGCAGAAGGACGCACGTTCGTAACGCGCAAGGCTTAGCGTCGACGTTTCTTCCATGCGTAATCGGCGGGTGGATCGGCGGCTCCGGCTTTGCCAACGGACTGCGGATTCTCGCTGCACAAAGTAACGAACGCGATGTCCTCGCCTTGCGCCTGTCGGCGGCGAAGTGCTTCGGCGTATTGCAGCGCATCCGCGAGCGCGGTGGGATCGAACCTTCGGTGTTCGGCCTGGGGCGTTGCCTCGTTCAATGTGCCGCTCAGCCAGTAGACGACGAACATCGTGTGAACCTCGGGTTGTGCGGCGACGTCATCGACGCGCCAATGTCGGGAGCGAAGGCGTCACGGCGGTGCAAAAAACGCTCGACGTGTCGCCTGACGGCGGGTGTCATGGGCATCGGGTATTCCCCGAGTGTAATCGCCGTGAGCCATATGCTGCCTGAGGACAGCCAATTGCTCCAAACAGGGAACGCGGGTTGCTTTCGTCCTTGCTTCCCTGAGGGCAACGACATGCAACGACTTGACCGTCTCATCGATGAAGCCGTTTGGCAGATGCCTGAACGCTCGGCCGACAGCGGCGAACCACGCGTGCTGATTGCCGACGACGACATGAACGCGACACGCGCCATTTGTCTCGCGCTCGAGGACGCCGATTTGACCGTGCGCGCCGCCCATACTGGGCTCGACGCCGTGACGGCCGTGCGCAAGTGGCGTCCTGGCGTGGTGCTGCTCGATCTGATGATGCCGCTCGGCGATGGCTGGGAAGTCGCCGAAGTCATCCGCGCCGCCGATCCCGCCATGCTGCTGATTGCGCACACGAGCCGCACGAGCCTGGAAGATCAAACGCGCGCGCGGCTGAAGGGCTTCAATGGATACTTCGTCAAGCCGACCGAACTCGACCGGCTGATCGCCGTGCTGCATGAGTATTATTCGATGCGCCAGGCATGAGCCTCTTCAATGCTCCAGAACCGTGTTGCGCAGAGCGTCCTGCCGCAGGCGCTTCGTTGCAATGCCCGAAGATTTGATCGGCCGTTCCACGGTCTCGGTCTGACGCGCCGGCAAGGTCCGTTGCAATCCCGCGCTATACCCTTTTCTGAAGGCACGGCGGTACGTCCTGCGATACGCTTCATCGGATGAAAACTCGCCTGCGTGGTCGCCGAGCGCAGCGGTCAGCGCGAGTTGCTCGTGCGTGAGCGTGCGCAAAAGCGCCATGAGCGACCGCTGTGTGGAACTGTCGGCGGCCGCGACGCTATCGGCGAGCGCGGCAATGGCCTGCGCGATATGGTTGCAGCGCTGTTCTATCGATTCCGAATGGCCGATGACGGGATGCCCGTCATTGTCGACCGTGACCTTTACTTCATCCATCGTTTGTTCCTTTACCTTGAAACTCGGGCTGAGCACGCCGATGCAGTGCGACGCGGCATGCCGTTCGAGCACGGCAAGGAAGCATTCCTCAAGGGTGATCGACTGCCGCGGGCGAGCGCGCGAGTGTGCCCGAGTTGCCCCTGCGCCGCAACCTGACGCTGTCGAGGCTCGCGGCGACTCACAGGTTCGCGCTCTTGCGCTGCAATCCATCGAGTTCGATGCTCAGTCTGTCGATGTCGCGCTGCACATGCTGCTTGAGCACGTCTTCCCAGTACTGACAATAGCCGGCCCAGAAGGGCATCTGGGTTTTGGCGCAGGCATCCGCCGGGAGCGGATGCGGTAACAGACGGCTCAGACGTCCGATTTCCTCATGCTTCCAGCGAAGCAGCGTGCGTCTCGAACCGCGTTGCGGCGGACACAATTCGTCCATGCGCGCCACCGCGAACCACAGACCTTCGGCGGGACGCGAGGCCATCTTGGTGAGGATGGATGTGTTGGGACGCGGCCCATGGTCGTGACAGATTACGGCACCGATCTGCCCGAGGATATACATGGCTTGCTCGACTGGTTGTTCGGCCTGGTTCTGCATGGCGCCTCTGTCTTTTGTGCGGATGGGAATGATATTGCTGGCGCTCAAAAGTGCCTCTCAGCATGATTTTTCGATGAAGTACGCGGCTTCGTCGTTCTTTATATTGCTAACGTGTTGCTAGCAGGGATTACGATACCGTATCGAAATTTATGTGCAGCATGTGCCGACAAAATAATACAAAGTAACGGTGCGCTGAAAACGGACGCGAAAATGAAAAAAGCCCCTGCTGGCTTAGGGCAGGGGCTCGGGTACTGCTGACTTTCTCGTACTGCGTTTTGCTACGGGTGCTGCTTTGCTTCTGATACTGCTTCACTTTCTCGTACGGCGGATACTGCGGGTGCTTCAGATGCTACTGGTACTGCGTTGCTACAGTTACTGCTCACTTCTCGTACTGCTGCTGCTTTACTTCCGACACTACTCGACTACCGCGTACTGCGGATGCGACCGGTGCTTCAAAATGCTAGTACCGGTTCACATCCGATGCCACCTCAACTGCTTCAACGATCCATCCTTCCATTTGCAACAGGACAACACTGCCTTATTAATGCCGAACTTCTTCGAAAGCCGGCATTGAAATGTGCGGGTAGTCCGTCGATTCGACCGGCGGCGGTTCAGCGATTTCCGCTTGTTGCTGACGACTGCGATGCTCGAGCGCCGCATTCACGCCCTTCTCGTAATAAACCTGCGCCGTGTGTTTTTCGAGCGCCTCGACGAGCGGCATTTGTTCTTCCGCAAGCGAGTGCATGAGATGCAGAAGATCGCGCTGCATGACGTCCGAAAACATTGCGAATTGCTCGTAGGCACCGGGCGCGGCAATCATCTCGACCAGCGATGCAAGCAAACGCACGCGGCTCTTGCAGTGCTCGCTGATAGGTGTCGAATGGGAAACAATCGTGTTGCCTTGCGCATCTACCGTGACTTGAGGGGCTTTCATCGCTGACCTTGTTTGCTTGGGATGAGTGTCATTAAACTCGATCGGGCTTAAGAATCTAATGAGACACATCCGAGTATCCGAATCGCTCGATGCAACGGAGCGAATTGTCGAAAGAGCGGGTGAAACATGCGCGATCCGGCTTCGACCAACGGACTGCTCATGATGTCGCCGTCGCTTCGACGCGTTCGACGCGTTCGACGAGGTTCGCGAATCCCTCGTACTAAATAAAATTAGCACATGAAAAACGGGACGGTAAGAAGCTGGCCATCGACTTTCGAGGCGACTAGCAACAAAGCCAAGCACACGCACGGCTGGCTGAAACGTGTTACACATGGAAGACAAAACGCGTTTCAAAAGCCTGCACCGAGGCATGTCTATTGCACGTTTGCGAACTTAAACCTTACTCAGCGAGCCCGACTCTGCCATGCGACGACTCGCCACCCTTTGGCGCCTAGGCCGTGCATTCATACGGGAAAGTCACCATAGCGAGGATGGTGCCTCGATGCAGCGCGTCGCCCGCTTCTTCGCGCTACATGGAGCGCGTGCCGCGCCGCTCGCGTCGAGCTTGCCCGTGCTGCGGCAGTTGCCGCGCGTCCTGAACGCGACGTCCGGCGCGCTCGCACGTCATCCCGCGCTGGCGGAAACGGCGGTGCGCGTTGCGCTGACCGAAATGGACGGGCTTTTCACGCCGTACGATGCCACGCAGTTCCGCGATGTGTCCGCCGCCGCTCTTCGCGCGCAAGGTGTTGCGCTGACGCAGGTGAGCGCCGCGCCGCTGCGCTCGGGCATCGCGGAGCAGACGCATGCGGCGCGCATCGGCGAAATGGCAGTGCGCGTCACGCTCCTGCGTCCGGATGCACGCCAGGAACTCGCGGATGATCTCGATCTCGCGCTCGCCGCCGCGCGTTTTGCGGAACGCCGTTCGGCCAAGGCGCGCGACATGCATCCGTCCGAATGGGTGCGTCGCGTCACCGAAACCGTCGACGCAATGATCGACCTACGCCAGCGCGCCGCCGACCAGAGCTTTTTGCGCTACCGGTTGCGTGACGATAACCGGCTCGCCGTGCCGGAAGTGCTCTGGGACTTTTGCAACGACGCCGTTCTGACCACGCGTTCCATCGCGACCATTTCTCTTTCGGACGCGCAAGCGCTCGCGCGTCACGGACTGGATCAGGCCGATCTCATTGCGACCCTCATCGAAGCGTTCTTCGAAATGGCGCTCGGCGCGGGCCTCTATCACGCCGGACTCGATGCCGCCGGCGCACGGGTGAGCATCGACACCGACACATTCGGCCAGATCGTCCTCGAAGCCGACAATCCGACGATGTTCTTCGCCGCGCACGAACGCGAGTTCATCGTCGGCGTGTCGGATGCGCTATTGCAGGGCGATCACAAGGCGGCTGCGCGCGTGCATCTGGAGCACGGACGGCCGGACACTCACTCCATCCATCACGAAGTACGTGTCGAGGCCACGTATCGGCGCGAGGCGGAACGTTTCTCCACGAAGCACACGCGGCATGGTGTGGGCGTGGCACATTTATTCGATGCCATCGGCAAGGCGCCCGTCGAGCACATGTACAGCGCGGCGCACGGGCGCATCGCTTCGCGGGCGATGCTGCTGTCGCGCACGATGGAAGCGGTCGAGCACATGGCGCATGACGTTGCGCCCGACATCGACGTGTGGAAGATCGCGCGCAAGGTCATCGCTCGGCTGGCGCGCGATCAGTTCGGCTGCCATAGTCTCGCGACGCGGCTCGCGCACGAAGCCACTCATTGGCCGCATATGCTGCCGCGTTTGCCCCGGCTTATCGCGCAGCGGGCGGGTGCGGAGCAGCGGTGAGCGAAGCAATCCGCGTGGCGATGCGCGGGCCACGCTGACGGTCATGCGCAGGCTCGCGCGCATCGGCACGGTGTCGCTTTTCATCGAAACGGGCGGAGTGATTCGATCTACAGGCGTTCCGAGTCTGCATGGCAGACATGACATCGAACGGTAAGACGTCTGCGATCGTTAACAAAATAAGCGAAGCTAATTTCATAAGTGATCCTAGGTAACGAGAATTTTATGGGGAACTGTGTCCTAGAATGACACGTGTTGCTTACACCCCGGTAAAGCACCGGAGATTCGTAACGATAAGCCGAAGTATTACTTGAACAAACGCCGGCATGAATACGATGCACCGGGGCGAGGCCGATTCGCATGAAAACACGTCGCGCTCGAACACGTCATTGCGCATCGTTCAACACGAGACTGCGTCCATTGGCGGCCGCCGCCCTGATTGGGTTCGCGGCGCCCTCCCAAGCGGGACAGGTTGCGTCGAGCACGACGGGCGCTGTCTTATCGAATGACAGCTCTTATGTGGTTCCTCCGGGCACGACTATCACAACGCAGTCCGAGAACGCAATCGATGTCACGGCCATCGCGCCTGTCACGTTCAACAACGCGGGAGTCATCGTCAGTGCGGTCGACAACCAGGCGGCCGCGATCAAATTCTATGTGCCCGCAACGCTCACCAATAACGCGGGCGGCGCGCTGCTCGGCAATACGTTCGGCGTGCTTTTCGACGGCGGCGGAAATTCCAACGATCTGATCAACCGTGGCGACATAAGCGCACGAACCAGTCACGGTGTCGCGTATATCGAGGCGTCGGGTGGGACGTTCGACAACTTCGGCACGATCAATGGCGCGGTCGCCGGGCCCATCAAGCAAACGCCCAATGGCGTCTATATCGGCTCGACCGGAACGGTGATCATCAACAATCACGTGAAGGCATCGATTGCTTCCGGCGTGGGCGATGCGACCTATGGCGACGGAATATTCGTCGAGACAGGCTCGGTCGTCATCAACAACGACGGATCGATAACCGGTTATCAGGCTGGCGTGGTCAACACCGGAACGCTTCCAATGTCGGTCGTGAACAGCTCGACCGGAAGCATCCAGAGCACCGTTGGCGCAGGTGTTCAACTTCAACAGGACAGCACACTCGTCAATAACGGCAAAATCGCGAGTGCGGGATCGGCGGCGATTCTTCTCGTCGGTTCGAACAATCGCGTGACGCTGGGAACGGGGTCGTCGCTGCAAGGCGCGAATGACAATATCCTCGACATCGAAGGATTGGGAAACACGCTCGCGTTGACCGGCTCGGCCGTGCAGTCCGGGAACATCGCGACGGGCCGCGGGCCGGGATTGAGCCAGCTCACCTCCGGCGTGAAGAGCGTCTGGACGCTGACCGGCAACATCGCGATAGGTGGCACGACGCCGGACGCGCTCAACGTGATCGGCGATCTGACGCTCGGCGGCACGCTCACGCAGCACGGCGGGGCAAGCACGGTGCAGAACAGCGGCACCCTCACCATCGGTACTGGCAGCGCGGGCGGCTCGCTCGACGGCGACGTGGTGAACAACGGCATGCTGCGCTTCAATCGCAATACCGTGGCGACATTCGCGGGGCAGATCGTCGGCAACGGCACGCTTATTCAGGCTGGCAGTGGCGCCACTCACCTGACGAAAGCCGGCTCTAGCCAAGGCACGGTCGTTGTCGAAGCAGGCACGCTCGGCTTCGACCATCCGGGTGCCTTCAACGCCGGCGTATACACCACGCGCGTCGGTGGGACGACAAGCATCTCGGACAAGTCGAGTCTGCAAATCGCCACGAACTTCACGCAGGAAGTAGGCTCGGCGCTGAACGTGGGCATAGGAAAGGTGCAGCCGATCATCACGGCCAGCACGGCGACACTCAGGGGCGCGCTGACCGTGAGCGGTTTCGGAGCCGACGCGCCCAATACGGCCAGCGCGCTTACGAGCACGCAATTCAACATCATTCGGACGACAGGCGGGATCTCGGGCGATTTCGCCAGCGTCGGCTTCTCGGGCACGCAAGGCCCCGCCGATTACCTGACGCTCACCGGCGCGAAAAGCCCCGATGGCCTGAACTATAACGTTGGCTTCGGCCTGACGTGGCGCGCACCGGCCGCTATCGCCAACGGCACCTTCACTCTCGCCGATGCCGCGAGTACCTTCAACCTCGACGTGCCGCTGGCTGACCGGGTCGGTGTCTTCGCGAGCGGCTGGGACGGCCGCACCTTGACGAAGACAGGTCCGGGCCTGTTGATCGTATCGGCGCCGCTAATCCACACCCGCGGCACGCTGATCGACGGCGGCACGCTGAGAACCGATGTGACGGACTCGCTCGCGACCAGCAGCAATGTCAACATCGCGAGCGGCGCCACGCTCGACATGAACGGCTTCGCGCAGCAAATCAACCAGTTGAGCGGCGCGGGCGCAGTCGCGCTCGGCGGTGCGGCACTCACCGCCGTCAATCTCGCCGATACCGCTTTCAGCGGCACGATCGGCGGTAGCGGAAGCGTGGTGAAAACCGGCCCGGCGACCCTGAGCCTAAGTGGCGCGAGCACGTATAGCGGCGGCACGACCATCGCTACGGGCAAGCTGATCGCGGCAACCGGGACCGCACTCGGCGCAGGCGCGGTGACGAATAACGCCATCCTGCAACTGGATTTCGCCAACGACGCCCTGATGCTCAACACACTGAGCGGCTCAGGCGCGCTCTTGAAGACGGGCGTCGGCGCGGCGAATCTCGCCGCCTCCGGTTCGACGCAAGGCGCGGTCAGCGTCGAAGCCGGCACATTACGGCTTTTGCAAACGGGCGCGTTCACGACTGCGGCCGACTGGACGACCGCGTCCGGCGCGACCACCGCGCTGTCGAGCCGCAGCCAGCTCGAAGTTGGCCGCGCCTTCACCATGACCGGCACACTGTCCAGCATCGCGGGGGTTGCCGAACCGGTGATCTCGGCCAGCACGGCATCGATCGGTCCTGGCGCGATCTTCAACCTCGCGGGTTACACGGCAGCGCCCGCGACGAGCGCCGCGCAACTGGCAGCGGGCGCATTCACGGAAATCCACGCGACCACGCCCGGCGGGCTTAGTGGAACGTTCGCATCGACGCGCATCGGCGGCACGGCCAGTTCCGTCGATTTCCTGACGCTCTCGTCCGCTTATACTGCCCAGACCTACAACGTGGGCGTCGGGCTCACGTGGTATGCCGCGCACGGGACGACGCCCGCGACGGCCAACGGCGTCTTCACGCTCGTGCAACCCGGCGATTCGTTCGACATGGACGTCGTTCTTGCCAATGAGACGGCCAATCAGACGACGGGCTGGGACGGCAAGACGCTCACCAAGGCAGGCGCGGGCACGTTGCAATTGTCAAAGGCGAACACGTACACCGGCGCGACGCTGATCGAAGGCGGGACGCTGCAAGCCGGAGCGGAGAATGTCATCGCGCCGAGTTCGCGCGTGATGTTGTCGCCGGGCACGACATTCGATTTGAACGGTTTCAATCAGCAGGTCACGAGCCTCGCAGGCGCGGGCAACGTCTCGCTCGGCACGGCAACGCTCACGGCAAATTACAGTACGAACACCGTGTTCGACGGTGTCATCAGCGGCTCGGGCGGCTTTACGAAAACCGGCGCCGGCCGGTTGATTCTGAGCGCGGACCACACTTACACGGCGTCGACCACCATTGACGCAGGCGTGCTGCAGCTCGGCACGGGCGGCGCGTCGGGCAGCGTCGCGGGCGATATTGTCAACAACGGCGCGCTGGTGTTCAATCGCAGCGATCGCTACGTCTATGGCCACTCGATCAGCGGAACCGGCGCGTTGACGCAGCAAGGTTCTGGCGCGCTATTGCTGCCGGGCAGCCAGACATACAGCGGGACCACTCAAGTGAACTCGGGCGCGCTCATCCTGACCGACAACGCGCAATTGCCGAACACGCCGCAAGTATCGGTGGCGCAGGGCGCGACATTCGGCGGTTATGGCGGCGTGGGCGGCGCGGTGGTGAACAACGGATTGCTCGCGGTCGCGGATGCCGCGCCCGGTTTCGCGAATGCCGCGGCTGGCGCGTTCAGTATCGGCGGCACGTTGACGAACAACGGCGAAATCCGCATGAGCAGCCCGACGCCCACGAGTACGTTGACGGTCGCGGGCAACTACATCGGCAACAATGGATTGCTGACGTTGAGCACGGCGCTGGGCAGCGACGATTCCGCGACAGATCGCCTTATCGTGCATGGCGACAGTGCCGGTCAGACCGCCGTGAAAGTGCGGAACGCAGGCGGCGCGGGGGCGATAACGAGCAACGGAATCCGCATCGTTCAGGTGGATGGTCAGTCGAACGGCCAGTTCACGCTCGATGGCCGCGTCGTCGCGGGTCCATACGAATACAACCTGTACAAAGGCGGCGCGAGCACACCCGTCGATGGCAACTGGTATTTGCGAACCTTGACGGACGGACCGTCGCCTACACCGACACCCGCGCCACGACCCGAACCGGGCGGCTATCTTGGCAATCAGGCAGCGGCGCGCGACATGTTCGTCATGACCTTGCACGACCGCGCGGGCTTCCCCGATCCCTTCGCCGTGGACGGCATGAGCGGCAACGAATCGACGGCCTGGGTGCGCACTCGCGCCGCGCACACCGACGGCAACGCGGCCGGCGGGCGGCTTGCCGAATCCACCGACACCGCGCTCTTTCAGGCGGGCATCGACTTGCTGCATCGCGTGTCGAACGCGCAGCATTGGCAGGCGGGCATCATGGCGGGTTATGGTTCGTCGACGACCGATGCCACCGCGCGTAACAATCCCGCCACCGCGCGAGGCAATGTGAACGGCGCGAGCGCCGGCGTCTACGCGACCTGGCGCGCGAATGCGCTTTCGCCTGTCGGACCTTACGTGGATACATGGCTGCAATATGCGCACTTCGACAACACGGTCAAGGGCACGCAACTGAATGGCGAGAGCTACGCGAGCCATACGTGGGGCGGATCGGTCGAAGGCGGATGGGCGTTCGCGGTAGGTCAGACGTCGAGCGGCCCGGTGCTGATCGAGCCGCAAGCGCAAGTCATCTATTCGAACTATGCCGCCGACGATCACGTGGAGTCTGGCGGCACGATCGTCCATGGCGGCAATATCAATGCACTGACGACGCGCGTGGGCATGCGCGTTTTTCACGCGCCGGGATCGGCCGCGGCGCCGGGCTGGCTGCCGTATCTGGAAGTCAACTGGTGGCACGACACGAGCGGCAATTCCATCGCCTTCAATCAGATCGTGGTGTCGCAGGACGGCCCGAGAAATCGCCTCGAAGTAAAGGTCGGCGCGCAGGCGCAACTCGCGCGGAACTGGCGTCTGTGGGGCAACCTGGGCTACCAGCAAGGCGACGGCGGTTATCGCAGCTATCAGGGTTTGCTGGGCGCGCGGTACATCTGGTGAGCACGCGCGCGTCAGCGCGTACCCGGACTCATGCGCTCCCCGATCGCGCGGCACGCGGCCTTGAGCGGTTCGATATAAGTTTCGACAGGCGTCGCGCTCTTTCTGAACAGCGGAATGCTCACGCTTACGCAGCCGACAGTCGTGCCGTTCGCCCCGACGATCGCGCTGCCATAACAAAAAATCTGCGCTTCGTTTTCCTCGCGGTCTTCCGCATAGCCGCGCGCGTGGCAGGCATCGAGTTCCGCATCGAGCGCGCGACGCTCGGTGATCGTATTCGACGTAAAGCGCTCGAACGCCATGCCTTGCAACAACGCATCGCGCTCGGCACGACCGAGCGTCGACAGATACGCCTTGCCCACCGAACTCGAATAGAGCGTGACACGCGTGCCGATGCGCGAAGCCATGCGCACCGCATGAGGACTTTCGAGCTTTTCGATATACACCATCTCCGCGCCGCTGCGCACGGCGAGATGCACGGTTTCCTGCGTACTGTCGCGCAGAGCCTGCAACGCGTCGGTGGCGGCGATGCGCAGATCGGAGCGCTCCCAGCTTCGGCTCGCAAGCGACATCAGACGCGGGCCGAGCGCATAACTTCCACCACGTGCGCTCTCGACCGCGAGCCCTTCGGCAATTAGCGCGCCGACGATGCGATACACCGTCGGACGCGGATAACCCGATCCCGCCGTGAGGCTGGCGACGGTCGGCGGTTCATCGGCATCGGCGATGAGTTGCAGCACCACCATGAACTTCGAGAACGCGGCGGTGCCGTTGGCTTTCGCCGCGTCGAAGGAGGAGGAAGAGGAGTCGGAAGCTGCGGACATTTTGGAAACCTGAGTGCGACGGCGCGCCGAGTATATCGGCACGCCGCGTGATCCGTCGATTGGCGCGTCAGGCGATCAGATAGCCGCCATCAACCGGCACGACCGTTCCCGTCATGAACGACGCCGCCGGCGACGCCAGAAACGCCACCACGCGCGCGACATCCTCCGGCAAGCCCCAGCGCTTCATGGGCGTGCGCTCGAGAATGGCTTGCGAGCGGCCGTCGTCCTCCTGCAGCGCCTGCGTAAGCGGCGTGGCAATCCAGCCGGGCGCGACCGCGTTCACGCGAATGCCTTCCGCCGCGTAAGCAATCGCGAGCGACTTCGTCAACTGCGCGACGCCGCCCTTGCTCGCGCTGTACGCGGGCACGAGACCGCCGCCGAAGAACGTCAGCATCGACGCCGTGTTGACGATCGATCCCCGGCTTTTCGCGAGTAACGGTCGCGCCGCCGAGCACATCCGCATGGTGCCGTTGAGATTCACGGCGATCACGCGCTCGAAGGTTTCGATGTCGTGCTCGTCGCCACGCTTGATCATGCCCGCGCAGTTGACGAGCACGTCGAGCGAATTGAGACGCGCGAAAAGATCGGCGGTGCTGGCGGCATCGGCAACATCGAGCGCGGCGACTTCGATTTCCGCGCCGAGCGCGTCCTTCTGGGCTGCCGTCGGCGCGATACCCGCCGCGATGACGCGCGCGCCGAGCGTCGCGAATTCCTGCGCGATGCCCGCGCCGATACCTTGCGTGCCGCCCGTCACGACGACGGTCTTGCCTTTGTACAGATCAGGTTGAAAGGTCATGAGTAGCTTGAATGGTCAGACGACGGGAACGGCGGCGGCTTTCGCCTCGGAATCCTGAATCGGCGAGCGCACGACGAACATGTACACGAGCGCGGCGGCGAACGCCACGCCCGCGCTGATCAGGAACGCGTTGACGAACGAATGCGTCTTGTCGACCACGAGCCCGGTAATGAACGGCGCGAACGAACCGCCGAAGTAACCGCCGAAGTTCTGGATGCTCCCGAGCGAGGCCACCATATGACGCGGAGCCGCGACCGAGACGAGCGCCCACGCCGCGCCGCTCGCCATGTTGACGAAGAACATTGCCGCCGACAAATACACGATAGCGAGCGTGAGATTCGGCGTGAACGCGGCCGGCACCGTGAAGAGCGCGCCGCCGATGAGACCCGAGCAGATCGGCCACTTGCGGCTGCGAATGGGTGCGACGCCGCGCGCCATCAGACCATCGGCGATAAAGCCCGACGACAGCATGCCGAGCGTGCCGGCAAGATAGGGGATGGTCACGACCCAGCCGGTCTTCGCAATCGTCAGATGACGCTCGTGTTCGAGATACGCCGGCAGCCACGTGAGATACAGCCACACCATGTAGATCACGCCCATGAAGCCGAAGATCATGCCCCAGGTCGTCGCCTTGCCGAAGAGACCGCGCCATTCCGCGAAGGTCATATTGCGTTCGGCGCGCTGTGCGGGTTCGCCTTCGGTCAGATGCGCGACTTCCTGCGCATCGAGCGTGATGTCCTTGCGGTTCCGATACACCACATACCAGCCCACCGACACCATGATGCCGAGTACGCCCATGATGACGAACATGTTGCGCCAGCCGAAGTTGAGCAGCAACACGGTGAGAATGGGCGGAGCGAGCGCCGGGCCAATGGTCGACGACGTCACGAAGATGCCGGTCGGCTTGCCGCGTTCGCGCTGCGCGAACCATTCGCTGACGACCTTGGCGCCCGCCGGAAATTGAGGCGCCTCGCCGATACCGAGTGCGATGCGGGCCGCGAGAAACTGATGCAGCGTCGTGACGAGGCCGCCGAACAACTGCGCCACCGACCACACGAACATGCCGAGCCCGAGCATGATGCGCGCGCCGAAGCGATCGAGCATCACGCCGATGGGCAACTGCGAAAACGCGTACGCGAACGAGAATGCTGAGAGCAGCAAGCCCATCTGCGATGCGGACAGGCCCAGCTCCTGTGTGACCGAATGATTCGCGATGGAAAGCGTGCTGCGGTCGAGATAGTTCACGATTCCGGCAAGCGTCAGGAACGTGAGCGCGACCCACTGTATGCGCTTCAGGCGCGGCGATTTACTCTGCATGTTGTCTCCTCCGAGAGCCTTGTTTTTATGCTTCGGTTCGGTTGGCAAAAGGTGTTGCGGGAATTGCGTTGCTTCAGACTGTGCTTCAAGCCGTTGCATCGAGCGTTATTCAGCGAATGAACTGATCGGCGAAATCCGCGCCCAGTCCAACGGCTTCGTAATGCTTGCGGCACATGTCCACCTTCGTGAACACGTCTTCATAACCGGTGTAGTTGCCGTACGGATCGCAATAGAACATCACGCCGTTCACCTGAAAGTAGGTGATCATTTCCTCGACGTCTTCGGGCACGTAAAGCGTGTGCGTTTCGCCGGGCGGCTCGAATACGTAGCTGCCTTCTGTTGCAACCCAGTCATGCTCCAGATAACGCCAGCGCCCCTTGAGCACCATGCCATGCACGGCTTGCGGATGACGGTGACGCGACAGCACGCCCGACTTGCGCACGCGCAGCAGGTTCATCCAGTAACCGGTCGACACATTGAGGCACAGCGGACGAAACCAGACGTTCTCGGCTTGCGGGACCCACTCGCGCTCGTCGGTTGGAATCGCGTGACTCACGACGATTTCCTTCTGCGCTTCCTTGGGATTGGGATACTGATACGGCGTGAGGGCATCCGCCGAATTCTTGGGCGCGGGCATTCGCGTCTCCTTGTCCATATTGTGGATGGTTAAACCAAATTATGGACAGATATTCACGCGGCTGCGATTAATTGTCAAGATTCATCACGCGCTTAAGAATAGGGATTCGCACCGACGAAAAAAAAGCGGACCTGCGAGGCAGGTCCGCTTTGACGCAGCAATACGGTTCCTTGGGAAGGACCGATGGGCTTAACGCGCCATCATCAGCATGTGGACGTTATGCATGACCCATACCGTTCCGACGACAACGACGAGCGACATCAGAATCGTATAGGCGAACGACAAGGCGTGCCAGCGCTGCCCCTTCGATGCGTTCACGTGCAGGAAGAAAACCACGTGGACGATCATCTGCACGGCGGCCAGCACTGCAAGCGCCGTGATCGCGCGCTCGCCGCTGAACGTGCCCGACATCACGAGCCAGAACGACGCCAAGGTCAGCACGACCGCCAGCACGAAGCCGATCAGATAGCCACGCACGCTGACATGCGGGATATCGCCATGTGTTGAATGCGTATGTGCCATTAGACGAGGCTCGCAAGGTAGACGAAGGAGAACACGCAAATCCAGACGATGTCCAGGAAGTGCCAGAAAAGGCTCAGACAGGCGAGCCGGCGCAGTTCGCGTTCGCCCATGCCCGGCTTGGCGATCATCTGCACCGCAAGCACGATCAGCCAGATCATGCCGAGGGTGACGTGCAGACCATGCGTGCCGACGAGCGTGAAGAACGACGACCAGAACGCGCTGCGCTGAGGGCTGGCGCCTTCGGCGATCAGATGCGCGAACTCGTGCAGTTCCAGCCACAGGAAGCCCGCGCCCAGCAGAAACGTGACGATGAGCCACGCGAGCACGGCACCCGTCTTCTTGCGTTGCGCAAAAATCATCGCAAAGCCGAACGTCAGACTGCTCGTGAGCAGCAGCGCGGTTTCGATCGCGACATCGTTGAGATTGAAGAGATCCTTTGCCGTCGGGCCGCCCGCGAACTGATGCCCCATCATCGCGAAGGTCGCGAAAAGGGAGGCGAACAGCACGCAGTCGGTCATCAGGTAGGCCCAGAAGCCGAACACGGAATGCGACGAGTGTTCGTGCTCATGGTCATGCGCGTGATGCGCGGATAGTGTCGATTGCGACATTTACAGCACCTCCAGTTCCAGGTCGCGCGCGACGCCGGTCTTTGCAGGCGACTTCGGCGGACGGTTCCGCTCTTCGGTCGCCTTGACGGTCGCGGCGGGGATCATGTAGCCAGCGTTCGCACGGAAGCTGTAGCCGATGACGGTCGCGGCAATGCCGACCAGACCGACGATAGCCATCCACCAGATATGCCAAATGGCGGCAAAGCCGAGCACCAGCGCGAACACGCCGATGACAAGACCCGCGCTCGTGTTCGACGGCATGTGGATGGCGCGGTACGGTCCCTGATCGGCCATGCTGCGGCCGGTTTCCTTCATGTCGGCGAACTCGTCGAGTTCACGCACGGCTGGAATATGCGCGAAGTTGTAGACCGGCGGCGGCGAGCTGATCGCCCATTCGAGCGTGCGGCCGTTCCACGGGTCGCCCGTGACATCGCGATACGCCGGCTGGTTGCGGCGAATCACGCTGACTACGATCTGCGCGACCTGGAAGGCCACGCCCAACGCGATGATGCCGACGCCCGCAGCCGCGACCATCAGATACGGCTGCCATGCGGGGTTGTCGTAATGGTTGATACGGCGCGTCATGCCCATGAAGCCGAGGATGTAGATGGGCACGAACGCCACGAAGAAGCCCACGAACCAGCAAATGAAGGCGTTGCGGCCGAGCTTTTCGTCCAGCTTGAAGCCGAACACTTTGGGCCACCAGTACTGCACGCCGGCAAAGTAGCCGAACACCACGCCGCCGATGATCGCGTTATGGAAGTGCGCGATCAGGAAGAGGCTGTTGTGCAGCACGAAGTCCGCGCCGGGAATGGCCAGCATGACTCCCGTCATGCCGCCGAGCGTGAACGTGATGATGAAGCCGATGGTCCACAACACGGGCGTCGTGAACTGGATGCGGCCACGGTACATCGTGAACAGCCAGTTGAAGATCTTCACGCCGGTCGGGATGGAGATGATCATCGTCATGATGCCGAAGAAGGCATTGACGTTGGCGCCCGAACCCATGGTGAAGAAGTGGTGCAGCCACACGAGGAACGACAGCACCATGATGCAGCACGTCGCGTAGACCATCGTCTTGTAGCCGAACAGCGGCTTCTTCGAGAACGTCGAGACCACTTCCGAATAAATGCCGAAAGCCGGCAGAATCAGAATGTAGACCTCGGGGTGTCCCCAAGCCCAGATCAGGTTCAGATACACCATCGGGTTGCCGCCGCCGTCGTTCGTGAAGAAGTGCATGCCGAGGTAGCGGTCGAGACCGAGCAGCGCGAGCGCGACGGTCAGGATCGGGAACGTCGCCATGATCAGCACGTTCGAGCAGAACGCCGTCCATGTGAACACCGGCAGCTTCATCCACGTCATGCCGGGTGCGCGCATCTTCACGATGGTGACGAAGAAGTTCACGCCCGTCAGCAACGTGCCGACGCCGGAAATCTGCAAGGCCCAGATGTAGTAATCGACCCCGACGCCCGGACTGAATTGCGTCTCGGAGAGCGGCGGATACGCGAGCCAGCCCGTCTTCGAAAACTCGCCGATGAAGAGCGAGAGATTGATCAGGACGGCGGCCACGGCCGTCATCCAGAACGACAGCGAGTTGATGAACGGAAACGCCACGTCGCGCGCGCCGATCTGCAAAGGCACCACGAGGTTGAAGAATGCGACCAGCAGCGCCATGGCCATGAAGAAGATCATGATGGTGCCGTGGGCCGAGAAAATCTGGTCGTAGTGATGCGGCGGGAAGATGCCGGGATTATTCAGCGCGATGGCTTGCTGCACGCGCATCATGATGGCGTCCGCGAAGCCGCGCACCAGCATGAGTCCCGCCACGACGAGATACATGACGCCAATGCGCTTGTGATCCGTCGACGTCAGGTACTCGTTCCAGAGCCAGGCCCATTTGCCGAACTTAGTGAGAAGGGCGGCCGCACCGATCACCATGATCGCCATGAGGACCGTCGCCCCCATGATGATGGGTTCGTGGTACGGGATCGCCTCGAGCGTTAATTTGCCAAACATGGCTTACCCCTTGGTTACGCAGTTTTCGCCGTTGACATCGAAACGGCCGTTGTTGTACTTGCCGACGATGTTGTTGAAGAGCTTGGGATCGACGGTGGAAAAGTACTTCACCGGATCTTTCTCGCTCGGTTTCGCGACGCCGGCGTAGACGTCCATGTCCAGACGCGCGGGCGCGGTCTTGACCTTCTTCTGCCATGCATCGAAATCGGCGGAAGACATGGCGAGCGCGCGGAACTTCATGTCGGAGAAGCCTTGACCGCTGTAGTTCGCGGAGATGCCCGCATAGTCGCCCACGTGATCCGCTTGCAGATGCAGCTTCGTCTGCATGCCGGCCATTGCGTAGATCTGGCCGCCGAGTTGCGGGATGAAGAACGAGTTCATCACCGAATCCGACGTGATGCGGAAGTTCACCGGCGTGCCAACGGGAATGGCCAACTGGTTCACCGACGCAATGCCGAGATCCGGATAGATGAAGAGCCACTTCCAGTCGAGCGCGACGACTTCTACGTTGATCGGCTTGACATCCGATTGAAGCGGCTTGTACGGATCGAGTTCATGCGTGGTTTTCCACGTCAAAATGCCGAGGTACAGGATGATGACAGCGGGAATCGCCCAGACGACGATTTCGATTGCCGTGGAGTGCGTCCATTTGGGCGCGTAGGTAGCGTTCTTATTCGACGCGCGATAGCGCCACGCGAAGAACAGGGTCATCAAAATGACCGGGATGACGACGAGAAGCATGGTGTAAGTCGAAAGAGCGATCAACGAAGCTTCCGCTTTGCCGATGCTGCCCTTCGAGTCCAACACTTCCAGCTTGCATCCCGAGAGACAGAGACTGGCCACCCCCGCTAACAGTGGCGCTGCTAAACGTTTGGTTTTCTCATTCATTGCATTCGCTGGTTTCTTTGATCGAAGCGTTCTGAAAGAACGCCGTGCACGGCGTTGCGCCGCGCCACGATGATGCCATGCAGCATTGAGCACGAAAACGCTAATCTATGGAAAAGCGTTTCAATTGATGTGCGTGCGACGCTGTGTCACGCGAACGCTTATTGCCCGCTTAATTTGTGACGAATTTATATGTCTTGAAGGCTTGATTTTTCGCAAGCGAAGCGCTTGTTTTAGCGGCTTTTATTGTTTTGGAGCGGTCTTGTCCAAGGCCTAAGCAAAACGAATTAACCAGACGGTGTGCCATGCTGACAGACGATTGGCAATCGTGTGTCAAATCATGTTGCAAGAGGTGATGGTACCGGTTGGGATGAGTAGAAAAGCGGTCTCGCAAGACGCGCAACCTCGCGCATACCCGATCCAAAGAAAGGCCTCGTGTGACATTCGTCAATATCAGCGCGTGACATGCGATTGTCGAGCGAGAAAGCTGCCCATACCATCGGGTGCAAGCGCAGGTGGAATCGAATCACGCAGCGCATTTCATTCGGGCAGTCCAATCATGAATCGACATCAAGCTGAAAACGGCGCGTCGCGCGCTTCCTCACATTTGTTTGCACCGCTCGTCATTCGCGGTCGCACGCTCTTGCCTATCGTGCAGGGCGGCATGGGCGTTGGGGTGTCGGCGCATCGGCTGGCGGGCAGCGTCGCGCGAGAGGGCGCGCTCGGCACGATCGCGAGCATCGACCTGCGGCATCATCATGAGGATCTTCTCGCCATGTGCCGCACCGATCCGTCGCGCGATACGCTCGAACGCGTCAATCTCATCGCGCTGGAACGCGAGATTCAGGCCGCGCGTGAACTGTCGCAAGGGCGCGGCATGATCGCAGTCAACGTCATGAAAGCCGTGCGCGCGCACGCCGACTACGTGCGCGTCGCGTGCGAGCAAGGCGCGGGCGCAATCGTCATGGGCGCGGGCTTGCCGCTCGACCTGCCCGATCTCACGCAAGGCCACGACATTGCGCTCATTCCCATACTTTCGGACAGTCGCGGCGTCGCGCTCGTGCTGAAGAAGTGGATGAAGAAAGGCCGCCTGCCCGACGCGATCGTGATCGAACATCCCGCGCATGCGGGCGGACATCTCGGCGTCAACGACGTCGCCGACATGCACAACGAGCGCTTCGGCTTCGAACGTGTACTCGGCGAATTGCAGACCGTGTTCGAATCGCTCGGGCTGAACCGAGGCGACGTGCCGGTGATCGTCGCGGGCGGCATCAACAGTCACGAAGCGGTGAGCAAGTGGCTGGCGGCGGGCGCGAATGGCGTGCAGATTGGAACGCCCTTTGCCGTCACCAAGGAAGGCGACGCGCATCCCGAGTTCAAGCGCGTGCTCACCGAAGCGACGCCGGAAGACATCGTGGAGTTCATTAGCGTGACGGGTTTGCCCGCGCGTGCGGTCAAGACGCCGTGGCTCATGCGCTATTTGCGCAACGAGGAGCGCATCCGCACGAAGATCGGCGCGCGCGAGCAGACATGTCCGTCGGCGCTCGAATGTTTGAGCGCATGCGGTTTGCGTGATGGCATCGAGAAGTTCGGGCACTTCTGTATCGATACCCGGCTCGCGGCGGCTTTGCGTGGCGATGTCAACAACGGCCTCTTCTTCCGTGGACGTGAAACCTTGCCATTCGGTCCGGCCATTCGCAGCGTGCGCGACTTGATCGAGCTTCTTCTGACCGGAGCGACGAAGCCGGTACTGAGCCTCCGATAAATTCCGCCGAAACGATGTTCTTCGCGCCGCGCAACGAAGCTCGGCCCTGCTCCTATTGATGCGCGCGAGGCTTTCGACCTAACCTGCGTGACCATTGCAACAGGAGCATGTCGACCATGGCGAAGCGATTTCCCCTTCACCCCAGCCACCCGGAGCGTAACTGCTGGGGCTGCGACCACTACTGCTCCGAGAAAGCGATGCGCTGCGGCAATGGCTCGAATCGCACGCAGCATCCGGCGGAATTGCTCGGAGAAGACTGGTACGAGTTCGGCGATTGGGATCTCTGCGTGCTCGAAAACGCTACTTCCGTCGCGCCATCCGCCAAGTAACGCGTTCTCGAAATAGATCAATCGACGCTGCGACCAGCGCTTTAGAACTAATCCGAACCTCAGGCGCAGGCTGCATCCCTAGAATTCGGGCATCTCATAAACACAGCGATGCCCGACATGTCCACGAAGCTCGAATTCGAATCTCCCGAAGGCCGTCTTTCCCTGTCTATCGACGATGTCGAATTCATGGCTTACGGTGCCGGTGAACTCGCCATGCGCTCGATGCGCGAGCTCGTCGAACGCATGCGCCGCATGGGGCTTGGCGCAATTGCCGAAGCACATGCACGCGTGCAGGCGCAGAGCAAGGTGACGATCATGGAATTGCGCGAGATGCGCGAGGACGCGGAAGCCATCCTTCTGCTGGGAAGCCAGGGTGAGACGATAGACGACACCATCACGCCGCGGCTCGACGCATTGCGTCAAACGATCGCGCAGACGCAGGTGGACATGCGTGCAAGCGTGGACCGTCTCGCGGCGCTCGCCGTCTCGTGCCACGAAGCGCTGATGCGTATTCCCGGCTACCGTCCGCCCTCGGGACCGCGCGGCTGAGCCGATCTTATCGAAAGTCTGTCGCGAAGCTCAACTGCCTGAATACTTCCGCAACAGCGCATTCACGTCGATGCGCTGACCTTGCAGCAGCATGATGCGCGCATGCAGCACGAGGTTTTCGAGCACGAGCAGCGCGGTGGTGAGCATGTAGGTGAGGCTGACATCGCCGGGATTGAGGCCGCTGTCTTGCAGACCGCGATGCCGTTCCAGAAGCGAAGTCAACACGAGACGGCGCAGTTCCGGTTCGCCGAACGGCAGGTCGCCGTAATCGACCGGATCTTCTTGTTCCAGTTCTTCGAGCAGGCCGGCCAATTCGTTGATGGTCACTTCCATGGCTTCTCCGACGTCGACTTGCGTGAGCGGTGAGCTAGCAGTTCCATGGTGCCACGTCCGGCCAGAAAACAAAACAGCCTCGGCGTACACTCGAAACGATCAGTTCCAACGCAACGACGCAGCGCCAGAAAAGGAGCCGAATGGCAAAGCCCGCGCCCGAACCGTGGTATCGGCCGTTACCGGAAGAAACGTGCGCGCTATGCGGGCGACCCGTGCCCGCGTCCGAGCGCGACCTGCATCATCTCGTGCCGAAGTCGCAGGGCGGACGGCAGACAGCGGTGCTGCATCGCATCTGTCATCGGCAACTGCATGCGCTCTTTACCGAGAAGGAACTCGCGCAACGATTCGCTACCATCGACGCGCTCATGCAGGACGAAGCAGTGCGCAGCTTCGTCGACTGGGTGCGCACCAAGCCGAATAGTTTTTATCAGCGCACCCGACGCTCGGCGCGCAAGCGGTGACGCGGACCGCGTCTGCGTCATTGCGCCATCGAGACATCCGCGCGCAGCGCCGACATCCCGAAGCGCTGCATGATGTAACTCTCGACGACGAGTTGCAGGTCACGCTCGCGCGGCCGCGTGCCCCAGCGGCTGTTCCCCGCCACCGATGCGATGGTGAACCACGAATGCGGCGGAAATAGTTCCACGCGCAATAGCCCGCGCTCCAGTATTCTCAACCGCCCCGTGTCGACGTGAAACTCGGCGCTTATCGTGCCGCTCTGCGTGTCGATGCTCGCTGTTACCGCCTTCGAATTCATGGTCTCGCTCTCGTGTGATATCGATTCGATGCCGACGCCCCGACGTCAGCTACTCCGTTGCTTCGGAAGCGCCCCGAACGTTCCTTGGCTTCCGCGCTTACCCAAACCTTAGATCTGCAACTTTTGCACGCATAGTCCCGCTTGCGCGGGGAGACGGACGGGGGAGGTCCCCATCGGTCGTGCAGAAAGATGCTTATAGGCATACAGTACTGAAGTTGCGATTTGCCGCCGAAACATCGGCGCGATCGGCAAGATCACCGCAACGCGTGTGCGAGAGCGCGGCGAACGTTCGCTGTCGCACATAAAAAAACGATGCGCGCTCTCGCGCGCACTTCCGTTTCGACCGTGTCCCCGAGGTGTCTCAAGGACGCGGTTCCTGTCATAAGCCTGGAACTCAAGAGGGAAAACAATCATGCGCAAGGCGTATTCCTATGCAGCATCCGCCGCCGACAAACCGCTCGGCCCGCTTGAAATCGAGCGTCGCGATGTCGGCCCGAACGATGTCCGCATCGACGTGCTGTTTTGCGGCGTCTGCCACTCGGACCTGCACATGGCGCGCAACGAGTGGGGCGGCACGAACTATCCGGTCGTGCCGGGCCATGAGATTGTCGGGCGCGTGGCGGAAGTCGGCGCCGAGGTGACGAAGTTCAAGGTGGGCGATCTGGCGGGCGTCGGCTGCATGGTCGATTCTTGCCGCGTGTGCCCGTCTTGCAAGGAAGGCGAGGAGCAGTTCTGCGAGAGCCCGGAAAGCTTCGTGCAGACGTACAACTCGCCCGACAAGAAGTCGGGCGGCGTGACGTACGGCGGCTATTCGACCTCGATGGTCGTCGACGAAGCCTTCACGTTGAAGGTGCCTGACAACCTCGACCCGGCGGCCGTCGCACCGTTGCTGTGCGCGGGCATCACCACGTACTCGCCGTTACGTCACTGGAACGTGCAGCCGGGCGACAAGGTGGGCGTCGTCGGACTGGGCGGCTTGGGCCATATGGGCGTGAAGCTGGCGGCGGCGATGGGCGCGCATGTCGTCTTGTTCACGACATCACCGGGCAAGATCGAGGATGCGAAGCGTCTCGGCGCGAACGAGGTGGTGATCTCGAAAGACCCGGAGCAGATGGCGGCGCACGCCAACAGCTTCGATTTCATTTTGAACACGGTGGCGGCATCGCACGATCTCGACCAGTTCATGGTCTTGCTCAAGCGTGATGGCACGATGACGCTGGTTGGCGTGCCGGAGCATCCGCATCCTTCGCCGGCTGTGTTCAACCTGATCTTCAAGCGCCGGTCGATTGCGGGTTCGCTGATCGGCGGTATTGCGGAGACGCAGGAGATGCTGGATTTCTGCGGCAAGCACGGGATCACGTCCGACATCGAGATGATTCGCATGGATCAGATCAACGACGCGTACGAGCGTATGTTGAAGAGCGATGTGAAGTATCGGTTCGTGGTGGATATGGGGACGTTGGCGCAGTAGGGGTGTTAGTTGGTGAGGTAACGGAGAGCCCGCGTGAGCGGGCTTGTTCCGTGGTGTTTAGCGACCTTCGCGAACGCGACGTTCCAGGCGGAATATGCCCGGCGGAACGAAGTACGTGCCAAAGCGCACGAGCCCCGTCTTTTTCAAATGACAGGTCATCTCGAAGCTCACCTGCAAGCCGGGGTCGTCGTTTTGCAAGATGCCGATATCGATAGAGCGAATCCGCGGCTCATACTTCAAAAGCGTTGCTTCCATTTGCTGCTTGAGCGCGTGTGACGAGCCGGGCAACTCCTTGTAAACATTGGTCAGATCCGGCAGACCGTAGTCTGGTAGATGCTTCAGTGCGCCCGCACGCGTATTGAGAATACGCCGCACGTTTTGCTGCACGCTCAAGGCTTCGAGCGTGCGGTCGTCGAAATGGTCGATCGACTCCCCGTCAATCTGACCGAGGAGCATGTCGTAGAGCGATGGGCCGGCCGCCATGACGCAGCGCTCAGCCGTGTGCAGCGACAACTTCGCCGCGATCGACGAATTCAATCGTCAGATTGCCTTCTTCCGAACTTGCAAGGCGAACCTCGGCCGGCGTCGTGCCGGTGGCCATACGTGTCAGAAGTTCGCGCGAAACGGTCGGCAGGATGCGCTGATCGAGGAACGTGTCGACATTTCGCGCGCCGGATTCGCGGGCGAGGCACAGTTCTGCGAGCGAGGCGATGAGCGTGTCGTCGCAAACGAGATTGACGTCATGCTGCTTTTGCAAGCGGTCCGAAATCTTGCCGAGTTTCAGCCGAACGATCTGCGCCAGAGCGTCGGCGGCCAATGGCCGGTAGACGAGCGTCTGGAAGCGCGCGAGCAACGCAGGTTGAAAATGCTTGACGAGCGGCTCGTGGATCGCATCGAGGAGCGCCGCCTGGGCAATGTCCGGATTGTCCGTCGTCACTTCGTCGATCTGCGCGCTGCCAAGATTCGACGTCATCAAAATCACGCAGTTGCGGAAGTCGATTTCGCGACCTTCGCCATCGCGCATGGTGCCGCGGTCGAACACCTGATAGAAGATATCGAGCACGTCGCGATGCGCCTTCTCCACTTCATCGAGCAATACGACGCTATAAGGGCGTTGCCGCACCGCTTCGGTGAGAATACCGCCGCGTCCGTAACCGACGTAACCTGGTGGCGAACCCTTCAGCTGCGAGACCGTGTGCGCCTCCTGATACTCCGACATATTGATCGTCGTAAGGGCGGCCTCGCCGCCAAAGAGGACATCGGCAAGCGCGAGCGCGGTTTCGGTCTTGCCGACACCCGAAGGTCCTGTCAGCAGGAACACGCCGAGCGGCGCGTGCTCGCTCTTGAGTCCCGCCTTCGCCGTGCGCAGGCTTTGCGCGAGTGTGCCGAGCGCGTCGTTTTGCGCAACCACGCGTGCGGCCATGCGCTCCTCCAGCGCGAGCAGGCTCAGAAGCTCGTCTTCGACCAGACTGCCCACCGGCACGCCTGTCCACTCCGCGACGACGCGGGCAATGGCTTGGGCGTCGACATCGGCGAAGATGAGCGGAGTCTTGCCTTGCGCGTCGGCGAGCGCGTGGCGGGCTTGCGACAAGGCATCGGCATGCGGCTTAGTGCTGCCGTCGCCCCGCTGTTTCAGCAGACTCTGCACGAGCGTCAGTTCTCGTTCATAACGCGCTTGCAGGTCACTCGCTTCTTGCTTCGCGTGCATGATCGATACATCGAGTGCCGCGCGACGGGCCGCCACGTCGGCAACACCGGCGCGCTCGTCGGCATCGAGCGTCGCGCACTCGAGTTCCAGCGCAGCCACTGCCGCTCGTGCGCGTTGCAGTTCGGCTGGCGGCGAATCGAGTCCCATGCGAACTCGTGCGGCTGCGGTGTCGATGAGATCGACGGCCTTGTCCGGCAACTGCCGCGACGGAATGTAACGGCGCGACAGCTTGACGGCGGCGACGAGTGCCTCGTCGCGAATATGCACGTGGTGATGCCGTGCGTAACGCGTGGCAAGGCCGCGCAACATGAGACATGCGGCATCGTCGCCGGGTTCTTCGACCTTGACGAGCTGGAAGCGCCTTTCGAGCGCTTCATCGCGTTCGAAATACTCCTTGTATTCGGCCCAGGTCGTTGCTGCAATCGTGCGCAGTTCGCCACGCGCGAGCGCCGGCTTGAGCAGGTTCGCGGCGTCCGATCCGCCTGCTGAATTGCCCGCGCCGATCAATGTATGCGCTTCGTCGATGAACAGTAGAACCGGCGTGCTCGATGCGCGCACTTCGTCGATCACGTTCTTCAGACGCTGCTCGAATTCGCCCTTCACGCCAGCGCCCGCCTGCAGCAGGCCGAGGTCGAGCGTGAGAATGCGTACGTCGCGCAGGATTGCGGGCAAGCTGCCGTCGATGACACGCAGGGCCAGCCCTTCGACGATCGCGGTCTTGCCTACGCCCGGATCGCCGACGAGGATCGGGTTGTTCTTGCGACGGCGCACGAGCACGTCGATCATTTGTTGAATCTCGCGTTCCCGTCCGAACACGGGGTCGATCTCGCCACGGCGGGCCTTTTCTGTCAGATCGATAGCAAAGCGCGCAAGGGCTTCGCCTTCGGTCGAGCGTGGCGGCGCGGGTGTAGCAGATGGCAGATTTTCTTCGGATGCCGACGCTGCCTGTTCGCGCGCCTCGTCTTCCGCTTCCGGTTCCTCGACGCGGTTTTCGCACGACAAACGGCCAAGACGCGGCAGCAACCGCTCGATCTGCATGCTGGACAGCGACAGCAGCGGCCAAGCGTCTTTCGTACGCAGCACGTGCGGCGCGTCGATGATCGCCCGCAGCAAGTGCGCCGAGCGAATCTTGCCGTCGATATCCTCGCGTGACGCCAGGGTCCACGCGTCTTGCAGCACGCTCGCGAGCTGAATTGAAATCGAAGGCATGCCCCGCAGATTGCGTGGCAGCCGATCGATGGCCGCGAGCAGTGCGTTCCACACCGCATCGACATCGATATCGTAGTGTTTGAGGATCGCCGGAATGTCCCCGTCATCGGCCTCGATCAGCTTCAAAAGCCAGTGCTCGACCGTGATTTCGTCGGATAGACGCGTTTGGCAAAGGCTCGCGGCCGCTTCAAGCGTACGTGAGCAGTGCGGGTTGAGCCGGCGAAGCAATTGCGTGGAATCTCGGGATGTCATAACGGGAAAGCGAAGAAAACCGAAGGAGGCGAAATATGAAAAATCGCCGGCCCATTCGATATGGACCGGCGACGGACCCGATCAGCGGATCAGATCCGTTTGCAACTCAAGCGCCTGAATTACGAGCGCTCGTTCCACGTGTCAGCGTGAATGATGTTGCCGTCCTTGTACGCCCACGTGATTTTCTCGTAGCGCAGTTCCACCTGTTCGAGGTGGTTGTGCTTTTCGTAGTCGGGAACCTTGATGTCGTGCATCTTCGGTCGCACAGCGACGACCTTGACGTTCTCGAGCTTGGTGTTGAAGTATTCCTTCTCCTTGCCCGCGTCGTCGATCTTGTACCACTTCATCTCGACCGACTTCAGCGTCTGACCGCTCGTCACAGCCTTGTACAGATAAGGCGTCGACGCGTCCGTTTCCTTCGTGAAGGTGATCGGCGCGTGCACGCGCGTGCCGGTCAGCTTGCCGGTGTTGCCGTCGGTCGGGATGTGGATGCCGTGATCGAAAGCGACGACTTCGACGCTGCCTTCACGATCTTGCACGGTAACGGAACCCTTGATGTCGGCGCCACCGTCATCCTTGAGCCACATGTATGCGGGAATTGCCATTTACTGCTCCTTCTTAGTACAACAAAACGTGCCCAGGAAAGCATTCTCCCGGGCCTCAAGATCCCAAAGCCGTAGCCCCGGGGATTCTAAAATCTACTTGTTCGTATCAGGCACAAGCGTAATTTCCACGCGTCGATTCTTCGCACGCCCTTCTGGCGTGTTGTTATCGGCAATCGGGCGCGTGTCGCCGTATCCTTGCGTAGCGAACTGCGTGGCGGAGATACCCGACGCGTCGATTAACCAGTCACGTAACGCCGCTGCACGCGCCATGGAAAGTGTCAGGTTGCTACGCGGATTGCCTGCGTTATCCGTGTGTCCCGCGACCAGAACACGCTTGTCCGGATGCGCCTTGATCATCTCCACGGCGTCGACCAATGCCCGATTCGAACCAGGCTTAAGCATTGCCTTGCCGCTATCGAACAACGACATACTGTCGAGTGTCACGACCGCAGGCGGCGGTTCAGGTGGCTGATATGCGGCGATCGCGGTATTGAGCGAAGGCATGAGCGGCGCACCGTGATATTCGCCGAGCGACAGCCGCAATGGGACACCCGAACGCCCGTAACGATCGAGTTCGTCGCGATCCGCGATAAGCGCGTGCAGCGCGTCGCGGCGACCGGCATCTTGCTCGGGCGCGATGCCCGCATAGCGCTCCATATGTCCGCCGACGCGTGTCAGCAACGCGGCGTTGTTCCGGCCTGCGCCCCAGAATGCGGTGGCCAGCGCGAGCGCGCACATTGCGCCGACATGCGCGAGTGCTACGTGGCGCGGCGACGCTCGCACGCGCTGCGACATAGCCGCGATCAACGGCTGTGGCAGAGGCCACGGCGCAGGCGAGCCCGCGACGACCGCCGGTATAACGCGCGTCTGCATCTGGACGTCGCGCTCCCACGGTTTATCGGCATTGCTTGCGGGACCGCAGTCGATCCACCCGGCGCCGTGAAGCGCCCACGGGGCTGCCGGCTGACGGGAATCGGCTAGTGTGTCGAATATCACGCGCTGGGTCCATCCGATAATCGAAGCCAGTCCGGCAACGCTTGCGGCAGCATATGGGTCTGTTGCGTGCCGGCGTGCATCCGTTTCGGAACTCTCGATTACCGCATCGAAGCGCTTCATGTCGGTGAGCGGCGTTCCGCTTGAGATCCCGTGCCACTGCGCGGCGGCGAGCGCATCGGTCGGCGCGTTTCTGACCAGCCGTTGATACACGGCGACATAGCCGGGCAACGGTGCACCGATCACGCGAGAGGCATCGGCGACTGCCTGACGGACGATCCGCAGCGACTGTGAGAGCGCGTCAGCGTCGGCATGCAGCGCAGGCGCCACGCTTAGCACGACGCCGTCAGGTGCGTGACCGTCGCGCCATTGCCGCATGGCGAGCGCGAGGCGCGGCAGATCCTGGATACGATCCGCGCGTACCCAGATGGCTCCCTCTCCGACATGAACAAGGCGTGCCCTGCCGCTCTCATGATTGAAGATCGATGGCAGGGCGTCACCCGTCACCAGGACGAGCGGCATGCGCGTGCGAAGCCTGACTGGTACCTCCGCCGTGGCGGAGCCAAGCGCCGTCAAAACGTGTTCACTGGCCTGACGTGCTCGTGTCTGTTGATGCGTGCGCAAACCGATGGCGAGTAGTGCCGCCAGCACGACGACGGCAGTCAATGACCAGGCGAGCGTCGTCGTCACCGGCATGACGAGCCAAAGCACGGCGAGCATCAGCGCTGCGGCGATACCGACTACTGTGCGAAAGGGATACCCCAGCCGTTGCATTGAATTCACCGCTTGATGCCCGACGGAATCGTGCTAACCAGTTGCGCATCGAGCGCCACGTGCCACGCAAACCAGACAGCCAACGCGACTACGGCGCACAATCCGGCGATACCCCAAGGCGACAGGCGCTGAAACCAACTACCGAGGCGGCGTCCGCCATGTTCGATAAGAAACACAGGCTGTTGCGACGGGCGCAACTGCTCAATTTGCGCATTGAGGCTAGTAATGAGCGCGTTGCGTTTTGTCTCGTCCTCTAACGCATAACGACCCCGAAAGCCAAGACCGAGGATTGCTGCATAGCATTCGAGCAAGTCGACACTCGGCGCCGCTTCGCGCATGCGAATTGCCATTCGCTCGAATACGTATTCGCCAGCGTTATGGTGCTGCAGACGCTCGACTTGAATGGGTTCCGCGATCCACTTGTTCTTATTCACAGGATCGAGATGACGCAAGGCGGTTTCGTCAAGCAGTGCGCAAAGCGCGACGATTGCGTCGTCGCCTACGTCGTGCGAATACCCATGCTGCGTAAGCGCCGTCTCAAACGCTTCGACAAGTTCCTTGCAACGGTGGCGCAGCACGTCGAAGTCACTGGCTTTGCCACCGGCCGATAGTGTGGTAACGAGAAGAGCGGACGCGCGTAGCAAGCCTGTCAGACCCGCAGCCGGCTCGATGGTCGGCTTCGTCGACCGAAGCAACATGTCGCCGCGCGCCGGCGAAAAAGTAAGCGTCGTCATGCGCGTAGCACCGCGTAGAGTTCAAGCGCCGCATCCGGCACGGATGAGGGCAAGTAGATCTGGCACGCGCGGGCAGCCAGCAATCGGGCGTGCGCGGGGCTCGCGGCGTCCAGCGCGAAATAGTGATTGTCGAGACGGACCGGAATAGCCGACGGCACCCGTTGCACAGGCTTGAGTGCGATGCCCGCAAGCGCGGAATTGACGATGTGTTCGACATCGTCGGGCGCGCCGATCTTGCACAAGCGCGGGATGCGTTCGACGAGTTCGAACGCCGGGAGTGATGAGTTCACGGACAGATACCAGTCCGCTGCATCCGATGCGATACGTTCGTCCATAATCTTGCCTGACCATGTCGTCGCATTGTCACGAGACAGCCCGATCGACACCACGCGCGACGGGATGATTGCATCGAGCAATTGGCGAATCAACGCTTCCAGCTCCGTGAAGACTTCATCGGCGCGTGCGTGATCGTAGAGAGGGATGTCGGTAAGCTGAGATCCGGTCGAAAACGTCATCAGCGCGCTCGCTAGTTCGGCGATGATCGCGTACAGCCGCTCAGGAGGCTGATTTGGATTCGATGCAAGAAAGCGCAGCTTCGGCCACGCTGCATGCATGCAATGCAGCAGCCAGAACAGCTGTACGTCGGCCACGCCGTACTCCGTCACATGATCGACCCGCTCACTACGACGCGCACCAAGTGCGAGACTTTTTGCCAGCAGAATGTCGGTCAGGCGATTGATGCGCTCCATGTGCAGAGCATGAGCGCCCAACGTCAGACACGGTGGCACGTATTGCGAGACTAGCTGAAACTGTCCGCTGGTTGAACGCGACAGGCGTGCGATGGCGCATACCGTGTCGTCGGCGTGTGGTTCGAAGTCGAACAGCAGCCTAAGGGCATGGCGTTCGGCCGCGATCTCCGCTTCATCCGAGCCATTGAGATCGACGACTTTCACGAACTCACGATAGGAGCGGCGCGGACGAGTCAACGCTGTCTCATCCATGCGGCAGTTGCTGCCGTTTGCATCGGGAAGCGCGAGCGCGGCCAGCACAGTAACGCTTTGCCGATTAGCACCGACGCCTTCGAGCAGATCGCGCGCCGGAGGCAGCGCCTGAGCAAGCGTCGTGTCGATGGGAGTGCCATCCGGAAAACGCAACTTGAGTCGAGTCAGTTTGAATCGCCCGGACGCGAGCGCGTCTTCATCTACCTCGACGGCCAGGGTGCCCCATGGTTGAGCCAGCGCGGCCGTCGCGACTTGCCTCAAGGCGAACTCGTTCCAACGGTCCTGTTGCTGAAAATGCTGTTGCGTGAGGATCAGGCCTTCATGCCAAAGCGGTTTTTCGATCCGCATGTCTTTCTTCTCTAGCTATTGTTGCCATCAGTTGAGAATTCTATCTCTCACCACTTAGTTCGTATAGCTGATAACTAAAACGAAGCGACGAATCATATCTGCTAACGAGGACATTCTGTGTACCGTTTCGCCGGAGACGCGAAACATTTATTTCGAGATATGAAGCGCGTCCAGTGCGCGACGTGGAAATTGTCAAATGGTGTTGCATTTGAGTTGAGGGACCGACGAATCTCAGCTTCGGTCGATTTACACGAGTAGTACTAAGTCTTTGAAGGGACAAAGATTAAGGCCTTGCATAAAGCTTCGTTGCCTAACTATTAGTCACGCCGTACGATCATTGGCAGTTGATGTGGAACCTGTTCTAATAGTGCCCCAATGAGAATCACAATCAAGTGAACAGATCCATGAGCGTGCTCGAGAGTCGCGCCTTCAAGTAGTGCGGCTCGTTGTCGCAACGAATCTTCTTCGAGAGGTTCCTGCGTGTTCGCAGATCGAGTGGCGCTTATGGCTAATCAATAAGGACTATTTATGGACAGCTTCCAGCGCGAAATCCCGAAGAGCCGGGTTTCGATCACCCTCGACCTGCATACCGGCGGCGCGCAAAAGAAAATTGAGTTGCCGCTGAAGCTACTCGTTGCAGGCGATTTCAGCGCGGGGCGAGAGCAAGCGCCGCTCGCCGAACGAAAGAAAGTCAACATCGACAAGAACAACTTCGACGCGGTGCTTGCTGATTACGCGCCAGACCTCAAGTTCGGTGCGGACAATACGCTCGCGAACGACGGCTCTGAGTTGCCGGTGAACCTGTCGTTCCGTTCGATGAAGGACTTCGAGCCGGAACAGGTGGCGCGTCAGATTCCGGAACTTCAGGCACTTCTGGCCGTGCGCAATCTGCTGCGCGATCTGAAGTCGAATTTGTTGGACAACAGCACCTTCCGCCGCGAGTTCGAAAAGATTCTGAAGAACAAGGAAATGTCGGACAAGCTGCGCGGCGAACTATCGCAAATCGCCACGGCTGCCACGCAGCCCGAAGGCAACGCTTAACGCGCCCTCGGCACCTCTCGAAAAGCACCGTAGACAGGACAAGAAAATGAGCAAGAATCCCGCACGCCAGAGCGCCGCGGCAGAGACCGTTGTGCTTGACGCACCTCGTGATGCGCATGGCGAGAGCGTCTATGCATCGCTTTGCGACAAGATCAATCTTACGCCGGTTGCGCAGGCTCGGCCGCTGGAAGCGTTTCGTGACAACGACACATTGTCGGAAGCGTCTGCCGACGAACGTCTCGCACGCGGCATGGGCGCGTTCCTCGAACTCGTGGCGCAAAGCAGCAAGCCGGTGGATCGCCTGGACAAGTCGCTGCTAGATTTCTTCATCGGTCAGCTCGACCGTCAGATCAGCAAGCAGCTCGACGCAGTGATGCACAACCCCGAGTTCCAGGCGCTCGAAGGCCGCTGGCGCGGTCTGAAGATGCTCGTGAGCCGAACGGACTTTCGGAAGAATGCCCGTATCGAGGTGCTGGACGTGTCGAAGGACGCGCTTAGCCGCGACTTCGAGGACGCGCCGGAGCTGATCCAGAGCGGCCTGTATCGACTGACGTACATCGAAGAATACGACACGCCGGGTGGCCAGCCTATCAGCGCGATGGTCAGCGACTTCGAATTCGCCAACTCGCCGGTGGACGTCGCGCTTCTGCGCAATATCTCGAAGGTCGCGGCAGCGGCTCATATGCCTTTCATCGGCTCGGTTGGCGCGCAGTTCTTCGGCAAGAAGTCGATGGAAGAAGTCGCGGCTATCCAGGACATCGGAAACTTCTTTGATCGCGCTGAATACGTGAAATGGAAGAGCTTCCGCGACACCGATGACTCGCGCTATGTGGGTCTGGTCATGCCGCGCGTGCTTGGCCGTTTGCCGTACGGCAAGGACACCACGCCCGTCCGCGCATTCAACTATGAAGAGCAGGTCAAGGGTCCTGACCATGACCGTTATCTGTGGGTTAATGCGTCGTTTGCGTTTGCGGCGAACATGACGCGTAGCTTCGTGAACAACGGTTGGTGTGTGCAGATTCGTGGTCCGCAAGCGGGCGGAAAGGTGGAAGATCTGCCGGTTCATCTGTATGACCTTGGCACCGGTGTGCAGCCGAAGATCCCGACCGAAGTGCTGATTCCCGAAACGCGCGAATTCGAATTCGCCAACCTCGGGTTCATTCCCTTGTCGTTCTATAAGAACCACGACTTTGCGTGCTTCTTCTCGGCTAACTCGGCACAGAAGCCGGCGCTTTACGAAACAAAGGAAGCCACCGCGAATAGTCGCATTAACTCGCGCTTGCCATACATCTTCCTGCTCTCGCGGATTGCGCATTATCTGAAGCTGATTCAGCGCGAAAACATCGGTACGACCAAGGATCGTCGTCTTCTCGAGCTCGAGCTGAACAACTGGATCAAGAGTCTCGTCACCGAAATGAAGGACCCCGGCGACGAGTTGCAAGCGTCGCATCCGTTGCGCGAGGCGAAGGTGATGGTCGAGGATATCGAAGACAATCCCGGCTTCTTCCGCATCAAGCTCTTTATCGTGCCGCACTTCCAGGTGGAGGGCATGGATATTGGGTTGTCGCTGGTTTCGCAGATGCCTAAGGCGAAGAGTTGATTTGACGTGCTTACGCGGTAGTTTTTAGCGTGAATTGCCGAGGCGGTTTTGATTTTAATTGCCTCGGCGTCGTTTAACGACGTGGCGTTCGTTCCGTAGAGGTTTAAGAATGTCGATGGTCTTGCCGTCTCAGGCGTACGTGTTGACGATAGCGCCGCACCCTGCGCCGATTTCCGTCCTTAAATTTAGCGCTCAAAGCGCTATCAGCGAGCTATACCGCTGCCAGATTGAATTCACGAGTCCTTCGGCCGAAATACGGATGAATCAAGTCGTGGGGCGACCTGCCCGATTCTCGATCGAACCGATCGATCCGGATATGGCGCGCCTTCAGCGAATGTTCGGCGACCGTGCGAAGGAATTCAGCACCATGGCGCCGGCCTATACGACGCACGGCATTATCACGCGCTTTGAACAGCTTGGCACATCGGCGGATGAAACGCGCTATCGCGTCGTACTTGAACCGAAGATTTCAGACCTTGCTCGCGGGCTTAAGAGTCGGCTCTTTCAGAAGCAGTCCGTCGTGGAAATCATAACGGATACCCTGCGCCATTATGGCTACCGTCTGGGTGTCGACTTCGATTTTTTCAGGCTACGCAGTACGTACAAGCGTCACGAATACATCACGCAGTATTACGAGACAACTTTTGCGTTCATTCAGCGCCTCTGTGCGGAAGCCGGAATGTGGTTCCGTTTTGAACAAAAACGGGATAGGTCGGTCATCATCTTCGGCGACGATCTGGACGCCTATGCGCGCAAGCAGCGCGTCGTTCCATATCGGACGCATGCGGGGCTGGAGAGCGCGGGTTCCGAATCCATCCGCACGCTCAGGCTCATCACGCAGCGAGTCCCGGAAGCGGTGCAGCTTAACGATTATAACCATCGTCAGGCGGATGTGAATCTGCTGATTCAAGAGAACGCCGCGCGCGGTGACGAGACGACGAACGCGGTGGACAGTCGTTGGGGCGAGCATTACGAGACGCTGGATGAGGGGCAGCAGATTGCGAAACTGCGACACGAGGCGCATCTTGCCACGCAGGTCAGCTATCGAGGGAGGGGAAATCCGTTTTCTCTCGAAGTAGGCGAGGTAATGCGGCTCGACGTAAATCCCCAAGATGCGCAACACGGTTTGTTTATTACGTCGGTGCGTTGTGGCGGTGGTCGCGGTGCGTCGTACTGGAATGCCTTCACGGCGATTCCGTCGGATCGAGTTTGGCGAACGAGTGTCGACTCCGTCAAGCGACCGAAGATCGAGGGCATTCTTCCAGCCCGAGTCGATTCCCCGGGAAAATATAAATATGCGTATCTGACAGAGAAGGGCGAGTACGTCGTCAAGATGCCGTTCGACTTGGATGCATGGAGTCCAGGCGGAGCGAGCAGGCCGGTGCGCATGGCCAAGCCATATAGCGGTGGAGATTACGGTCATCACTTTCCGTTGATCGACGGGACAGAAATAGCGCTGGATTTCACTGCTGGCGATCCGAATCGGCCGGTCATCATTGGCGCGATGCACGACAGCCTGCATCCTGACTTAGTCAATAACCTCAATCACACGCGCAACTTGATTCGCACGGCAGCGAACAATGAAATGCGCATGGAGGATCGCGAGGGCCTCGAACATATCCACTTGACCACGCCGCTTCAGACTTCCGAGCTGAATCTGGGGCATATGGTCGATCAGGATCGCAAGGAGCGAGGTAAAGGTGCGGAGGTGCGCACGGATGAGCATGTGGCCATAAGAGGCGGGAAGGGCGTCTTGTTGTCCGCAGAGGCTCAGCCCAATGCGACGGGTCAGCAGCTAGCCATGCAGGATGCTGACACTACTCTGGACCAAGCGAAGACTCTCTTGCGCTCGCTCAACGATTCGGCCGCAGCGGCTAAGGCGTGGCTCGCCGAAGTCGATCAGCAGCGCACGCTCGTCGAAGAGAAGCTGACGAAGCTAGGGAAACCAGTGCTCGTTGCGACCGCGCCGGACGGGCTTGGCATTGCAAGCGGACAGCAATTGCAGGTCGCATCGCGCAAACAAATGTTTGTGACATCGGGCGAAGGGATCGACTTTGGCGCGTTGAAGCGGATCACAGCATCGGCTGGAGAGGCAATCTCGCTTTTTGCGGCAAAACTTGGCATTCGCTTCTTCGCTGCGAGCGGCAAGGTGCAGATTCAGGCACAGGGTGACGCGATGGAATTGCTCGCGTTGAAAGGAATGTTAATCAGCTCGTCGGATGCCGATGTGACAATCACCGGAAAGAGAGGCGTGACCATTGGTGATGGCTCCGGTGCTTATATCAAGCTGTCTGGTGGAAAGATCACATTGGGCAGTCCTTCTTGCGAGATCGAGTTGAAAGGGAATCTTCTCGTTGGCGACGCTGACGGGGGAAGCTTCACTTTTCCGGCGTGGTCTGGCACGCCTGTGCAAGACGTTAAGAACCCGATCTCTTTCGGCTTTTCTGAGTAAGCATCGATATGGCAAATTCATCAAGAGCGGCACAACCGGCCTCTGCGCCTGCGCCTGCGTCCGCACCTGCTTCTGCACCTCGCGCCGCCTCAAGCGCTCCGGCGAACGCTCCTGCTGCAAGAGCGCCGAGCGCTCCACGCTCCGCGCCGCCTGATACCAAGGTCAAACAAATATCGTTTGGGTTCCCTTTTTTGAAGAAGGGACAACGCCCTGCAGACGCGGCGGCAAAGTTCACTGACGAGCACGAGATCTATCAAATGCTCGCCAATAAGGAACCGTCAGGGAGCTATCTCGTAAGCAAGAGCGGAATGTGGCATGGCGGGATACACATCACGGATACGGGCGCGGGTACGCAGCTGGATCTCAACCAAGGGGTTCGATGCATCGCGGATGGCCATGTCATCGCCTACCGCGTCAATCGCGCTTATCCGGTCAGCCAGGTTCCGGCTTCCAGCAATCAGCCGGCCTCTCAGGCCTTATACAGCACCGGGTTTGCCTTGGTGCGGCATACGATGGAGTTCCCAAAGGGAAAGACCTTCACGTTCTATAGCGTGTACATGCACCTTCAGGCTTACGACGACTACGAACGGGATGTGGGGAAAAGCAAACCGTCGTACTGGTCTACGCAATTCAAGGTGACCGAGCACGCTCGGGATAAACCTGAGGTCAGTAGAACTGGGTCGGCTGCTGACCCGGGTCAGCAGGGTTTGACAGTACGCGCGACGCCGCGAGGAGGCCAACGAGGAGGTCATGCCATGGCCATACTCCCGCAGGGCGCATGCGTCAGTATCGGAGAACAACAGCACGGCTGGGGAAAGATCACCGACGTACATGGCGCGCAGTTGTATGCACCGCAAGCGGGTGGGGTTCCGCCGTCAACAGCCGTGGGCGGATGGATTTTTCTTGGCAACGAAAACGGCGGTCCGCTGGTACAAGCGTTCATGCCCGACGACACCTTCGATCGCGTCGTGGTTACTGCGTCGACCTTGGATAGCGCGGGCGACTCGAGTGCTCAAGGTATTCCCATCAAGGCTGGTGACTTGATTGGCCATCTGGGACGTTACGACTCGCTGAACGCAGGTTCGTCGGCCACGCGCATGGCACACATCGAGGCGTTTTGCGACGACAGCGTGCAAACGTTCATCGACCAGTCCCGAACGTGGATCGGAGCGCATGGCGCGCATAAGGACGACTGGACTCCGCTGGGCTTGTCTGCAGAACCGACGATCTTGCGTATCGACACCCAAACGAAGCTATTCCACGATGCCGAGCGCGAAGGTGCGAGCGCACCCATGACCGGAGTTGTGCAGCGTTGGTCGCTCGGGGAACTCGCACGTGACAGAAATAAGCAGCATGTGGAACAGAACGCTGATCGCACCGGACGCAAGGTGAACTGGTGGCGTGTCGGAAGTGCGGATCCACGGGGGCAAGCCATAGAAGGATGGGTGCGGGAGGAGGCGTTCGCGGGCGGTAGGGTGACGCGTGAATTTGCTCAGACGTGGGTGGACTTTTCTTGCATCGACGATGCGCACGACCCCGCGCACTCAATGTTTGCGACTACGCAAGCTTGGGTGGATTATGCCGGTCATGCGAACGTGCCAGACGCGAAATCCCTGACTAAGCTGAGTCCAATGATGAGGACCATCTACCGTGTGTTGTTTCCACAGGGAGATGGGAGTGGCGCTGCGGACGATATGTGCGTGTCTTATGCGGGGGAGTCGGGGCACTATCCGTGGTTGATGCAGCGGGCCTCGCGGTTAATTGTGAAGCACGAGAGTGAGTGGGCGAATCCGGATAAGTGGAAGCAGCTCTATGCGGAGATCGAAAGGGTCGCGGGACGGACACCGCAGTATGACGAAGAACAGAAGCGAATTGAGAAGCTCGTTTGGTGGGATGAGGTGAAGGCAAAAGTCCCAGGCTTTCCTGGGTCAGATGTGTTTCATATCAATCCGATTGGGTTGGTGGCGAATTTTGAAGCGTCAAACGGTTGTTCATGTGGCTGCTGTTATGTCGACAAATTCAAAGTTTCGCGGTGGTCTGGTCAGACCGTGCACTACGGACCCGTCTATTGGGGGGGAGTAAGCTTAGAAGCATCGCCCGCGATGCGGTGCCTTCTTTCCAATGGGCAGATGACGCAAAGCGAACACAGAATTTTAGTGGCTATGTCTAAAAACGAAGGGAAGATGGATTCGGTTCAAGCGTACGATAGCGAGATCTTCACCGCCGGAGCTTGTCAAAAAACCGTAAATATCCGGGGGGCTGGGGAATTTCCAATTCAAGTTGCCGAATTTAAACAAGAAAACGGGGCCGCTTATAAACGCTTATTCGCCGATTGCGGTTGGAGCGTTGAAGATACTGGATCCAAATCGCCCATTGCCACTATGTTTATAGTGATGAATCTTTAACCGGCGGCACGCCTATTACCGGACGGGAACTTTATAGCCTCGTTAGGACTGGCTGTAACGCGAAAGCCTTTGGTCATGTCGTATCTAATAAGCCGTTAGCATCCATCGTAAATGCAGTGATTGATAACGAATTCCAGGAGAAACAAGTAAAGGATTTCGTGCGCCGACTTAGGTTAGTAATTTCTATAATTCCTACGGGGTTCACTTCTACAATTGGAGACTTTTGTCGAAACGATCTAGGGCGGGCGTTAGCCTTAGACCAACATGTAAATCGGCCTGGCAATGTTGCCGACGATTTTGGAAGGGCTCTGACTGACTTCTTTCATGCTAATCCATCGGTTGCGAACGATCCCGCGAAGTGGGGTGCGCAGCATACGGCACACGAGGCAGCGTTGACTGCGGCTTACGCCGCACGAAGGCGAATGAATGACAACAATACTCGTTACGCATCATTAAGTGGAGCGCTGTCCCAATGAGATTAAGTACTCACTCTTTCTTGGTCTTATTGTTCGTTTCATGCGCATTATTTGTGACGCGTAGTTTCGCAAATGTTAGCGCAGACGTCACCGCCCAATTGCCAGGTGGTCAAGTGTTGCAATTTAGCGATCATCTATCCGGTACTAATGAGCTACGTTTTGGATCAGGGTGGGCGCGCGCCCGGCTCAAACTGAAAACAGGCGACTGGCTGCGGTTCCTTCCAGACGAATCGTTAAGCATCAATGGCGGCGTTGTCTTCAATGGCGTAAGCGGTCGAAGCTCATCTTTTAGCGGGCGTTATTTGGTGCTCCCACTAGTTAGACAGGGAATGCTCGAAAGTGCAGGCAAGGAGCCACGTATAGTGGGAAATCAATATTGCCCCGTCGTAGACACGTCTACCGGATGCATGATTAGCTTCGAAACTGGAGCTATCTGCTCGGGAGCCTGGTCGCAGCAAAAAGACGCTTGGATTGAGCAGGGGCGCGACCGTTCGGGCGAGATGTTGCAGGGGCAGGAAGATCTTGCTAATCAACTATGGACCGATTTTCGAAAATCACCAAAATCAGGAACATTGCGCGATCGCGTGGTCGATGCATTGGGTATCGAGAATTTAATCTCGTGTGACTCCCCCAGTAATGATAATCGACACACTTACATGCAGATAGCCGCAGCACTCAGACGCGAGGGTGCAGCGTCTGATGCAAGGTACATTGAAAATAAGCTTGCTAAAGTATCGAATGAAAGAGAAAGTAAGTTAGCTCTTGATACCAGGGTCCGGATCAAATCTTGGCTGTATGATTCTCCTGACGCATTAGCAAGAACAACCGCATATCTAGTTCCGGGCGACAGGGTAAAAGTGCTCGGGGTTAGCAAAGACGGATGGGTTAAGACAGAATACACACAGGCTAATGGCAAAAAAATAAAAAAATGGATACTTACGTCAACTCTCGACGAATGAGAATTTGAAGGGAAGTCTTCTTTAGGATGGTAAATTCGCGTTTATAATTTTCTCTTAATTTTTTGGAACTCGTAGCGCAATTCCAATCCTCCAAATTGCAAAAGGACAGTAATTGGAAGATTAAACCCAACCCGAACGGCGAAAGTGACGTGGTCCCAGCAGGCAAGCGCTTAGGCACCCCCGAAAGCGGAGATTCCCCTTGCACCCAGAGCGCCGCTCGTCCTGTAGGTGCTCGCACTGTACATTGGCGCAACCGTGGCGCCTTCTTTGTGGCGAAAAAGCCATAAGACAGAGACGGTCCGGTTATGGCTCTGCGCCGTCGGTTATGTTCAAGTGACCTGGGCGAATAATTACAGCGCCATAGGTCAGTCACTTGGCATTGATTTAGTTAATGATCCGGATCGAATGTTAGAGCCCGAGGTCGCAGCCTGGGCGACAGTGTATGGAATGGAAACTGGGCTTTTCACTGGAAAGAAACTGTCAAACTATATCAACGACGAACCCGTGGACTTCGTGAACGCACGGAAGATTATCAATGGCTTAGATAAAGCCGAAACGATCGCAGGATTCGCCATTCACTTTAAGTCAATACTGGAACTGTCGAAATGTTAAAGCTTTTGTGCCTGTTTTTGTTTGCTAATTTTTATTCTCCGCTAATATCGGCGCAAACTTTTGACTTATCCGACCAAAAGGCAAGTAACACCTTGCAGCTTAAAATCGAGCGAGAAGGCGAAAGAAATGTTGTTCAGTTGTACAACGGTGATATGCCGCTAAAGCGTTACGAAAATCTTCTGGAAAGCCAGTCTACGCTGGATTCCAACTTGGTGCACCTTGTCGGCGGAGGCGTAGCGTTAGAGATTAATTCTGAAGGCTCGCGGAGAAAGTATCACGTGATAGTGCCAATTGACGTGAGTGGCGGCGCCTTATACACAGATTGTGCGTTTAAAAGCGTCTACGACGCAGTAGATCAATCTAGACTAGTGGGGACCCTCTGCAAGAAGACTCCTTTGGAAAAGTTCGTCGTAGATGAAACTGTGAACGACGTTGGACTGCTTTCATTCGTCGACGACAATTCGACGAGCCAAGTTACTCGAGCTGATGGGTGTACGCAGGCTAAAAGCCTCAAATTTGCGCACCATAGCATTTTTCTATGTAGCCGCAACGATCCCGAATCAGGCAGTCGATCAATTCACATAACCGACGCCGAGGGCAAATCATTAATATCCCTCGTGGGGTTCGATTTTATTCCGGGACCGGGTGATCGATTTGCTCTAGTTGCGAACGCTGAGGCTCATGCCATCGTCTTTCGTGGCAGACTCTCTTGCCTGGCCAGGTCCAAACCAAAATGCGAGCCGCAGAAAGGGCGCTCGCTTATCGGGGGTAAATATAGATTTAATTATTCGATTTCGGTCGAAGATCTGTGTTTAGAGGGGGCTTATACGTATTCGAACGCATCCGCTGCGATGAGGCTGAATGGGTCGAACTCAAGACATGAAACCTATCTGCTTGAAACAGACAAAGGCGCGAATGTGACCGGCTTGTTCATCCTAAAAGCCTTGAAGCCAAAATTGATCGGCGAGTGGATTTCCGTACCTCCAAAAGCGCCTCTTACTGTGGATTAACCTAAAGAATAATCATTCTATTAGGATTTTGATCTTACAAAGATGGTAGCCGTAGGATGGCGTGTAATATTACTGCGTTATAAAAAAAGTTCGTGCATTGCCTTAGGGCTTGAATTGTGAATTAACTAACCAAGACTGGCTCATAGGCTGAGTCGCTACAATCTAACGATCGCGTGTAAACAAAATGCTCAGCTTCCAAAAGATTATGATTGCGCTCGCGATCAGCTCCAGTACATTAAATGTTGCACACGCAGAACTGACGCTTTGTAAGGATTTTGAGGAAGTGTATTTCAGTTGTCATGCCAGCGGAAAAATAATTTCTCTTTGTGCATCTGGTAATATCTCGCCGAACAACGGCTATGTACAATATCGCATCGGAACGAAAGAGAAGATCGAACTTCAATATCCAGAACAGAGCCTTCCGCCACATAATAGATTCAGTATCAGTGATGTTTCCGCAGCCAATGCAAGCTCAACACACATTAAGTTTCGACGCGGTGCGTATAACTACGTAGTGTACGCAAGCGCACTCGGCGGAGTTTATGTGAAACGAGGCGACAAACTTTTATCAAACAGAGTCTGTGAGCCAGGAATTTATCAAAGGTTCAATTCGCGAACTTTTAGAGGCATCGGGACGGTGGCGCCGATTGATGGCATCGACTAACGGAAGACTGTAGCTAATACCGCAAAAAGCAGTGTTATGGCGGACTACTACTTAGAGTGGGTAGAGTACCACGCAGACTTTTGCATCGGAAGCCACAAAATAGCGGCATGTTTGCCGCGATGTTATCAACGCGGTCAAGGAGATGTCAGCTATCTAAAGGATTTTCGCAAACGGTGTAAGTTTATTGAAGATCGCGCGATGCCATAGATTTCATCTTTTGCTTTGACGCATGTCAGAGCGAGAGTTTCGTAGAACCGATAGGATAGTCTCGTCATTCTATAAAATAAGGGCGCAGAGAATTGACATCTGTGAAGTGGAGAGAAGCAACCTGCGAGTGCTTGATTTTCGTTATTTTAATTTCGGTCATAGATTTGCCGGCTTACGCGCGCGAAAACGTACTTCGAGACGATTTCGAGAGGATTGGCGTTGTGAGTACATTGACATCTAAAAACGATCACGACAAGCTAAAAATCAGCTATCGTGCGACAGATGGGACTGTCCATTTATATAATGTGGATAAATTCGATTCATGTAGCTCGATGGCAGTTTACAAGGTTCCAAGTGCGTATTCCATAGCCATTGACGGCAGCTGTTCGAGTCAAGGGGGACAGATTTTTACGAACATTTATGAATGGGATAGTTCGTTTGGGAATTGGTGCTTACGACGAGAAGTAACAGGAGAAAAGCCCTACCTAAACTCTGGCGAAGTAGCCTCAAAAGAATATGTTGCGCGTGTCGAAGGCTGCTTTGCGCCAGGCGATCTCAGACCTCCTCGATATACGCCTTCAACCCAGTCGAGGAAAGCGGTGATTTCGCAGCTTCGTTATTTTCGGACCATTATAAAAGATGAGGCGGCTATTAAAGAATTCATCAGATTATTTCCGTTTTATAGCGTTGCAGAGCTAGTGCCGTATATTGATGTAAATACTGTGCAGGAAATAAATGATATCGCTTTCTATCTTTCAAAGTATGATCGATCTTACGAGGCAATACCGTTGCTAGAGCACATAGTGAGAGAATTCCCGGAACGATTTGTTGCCAAGCTTAACCTCGCTGACGCCTACTGGACGAACGGATTTGAGAGTAAGGCCATACCGCTTTATGTGGCTTACGAGGCCAAAATGAACTCACTCGGCTTAACCAAGAACATTCCATCGCGAGTAAAGAATCGACAGGCTGCAAAGGAAAATTAGACTTATGCACGCCGGATTGAATGTTGAGGCTTGAGTCGCAACTTAGGCAACGGTGTTTAGGAGATGTCCATCACATCTTTGACGAATACGCTGAGTATGCAAGCCATGAAAAATTTCGATAATTAAGTCAAATTGGTGATTCTTAAAATGGTGTTTCCGCATAGGTCTCTGTTTTTTTTGGAGCTCGTAACGGAGGTCCAATTCTCCGAATCGCAAAAGGGCCGCTAATTGGAAGACAAGATCAACTAGAACGGCGAATTGCACGCGCCTGCAAGGCGAAGCTGGACCGCAATGGGTGATGACCGCACCAGCGCCGTGTACGACGAGTCGCTACGGGTGGTTCCTTATCTGCAAAACCAAGCGTGACGTGGTCCCAGCAGGGCAAGCGCTTAGGCACCCAAAGCCCAAGCTTCTAGATTGAACCGATTTCCGTTGGCGCGAAGCAAAACAAAACCATCATGAAAAACCTAGCATACGAAGGCGATGTAACCAGCCACGGCGGCAGGATCCTCAGCGGCTCCAACCGCATTAAAGTCAAAGGTCGACGTGCTGCCCGCATCGGAGACTTTGTCTCTTGCCCAATCCATGGCGACAACCGGATCGTCGAAGGAAGCAAGCGGATAAAAGATGGCATCGCCTCACTCTCCCGTGATGGAGACCACACGGAATGTGGCGCGTACTTGATTGCATCCCCGCTCGGTGCTTCCGTCGAGTAGACGATGCCAATCGATTTCGAAAGAATTCCACCGAAAGCGGCGGTTCCGCTTGCACCTAGAGGGTCGCTCGTCCTTTGGGGTTCGTTGTTGGTGCTTGCACTGTGCATTGGCGCAACCATGGTGATTTCTCTTTGGCGAGAGAGCCATAAGACAGATACGGCCTGGTTCTGGCTCTGCGCCGTCGGATACCCCGTTCTGATTTGGGCCTTCTTGCTCTTTTCGACTTTGGCATACAGTTCCGCGGCGCGAGCATCAGCGCTTGCCAATAATCGAGTTAGCGAAGATGCAGAAGCAGCATGTCACGCTGCCGCCAGTAAGCCATTGACCGTTTATGGCTATTCCTGGCACTACTCTTCGGACAAGAAGGAAAACAGTCTCCAGAGCATCGTCGATGGAAAAGTTCGTTCAGAGTTGCGTCTGAGCGCTGCCGAGAGAGATAGAGAAGTCTTGGCGCGCTGGATAGACGTGCCCGGCGAGCCTTTTTATCCGAGCAACGAACTGGGGGAGCACACTCGTCATCTGGCTGTGTGCGAATGGCTGATCGACCAAATACTCAGCGATCTAGAGTTGCCGTTGTCAGCTTTACCGGGAAAAAGCACGCTTCACGTACATCTCTGCTTGCACGCCAATCTCAAGACGCAGCCTGTGATTGATCGAATTTGCGCGTTGCTGAAAAAGCTTGGAAAGTTCGATCTCCGGATCAGTTGCGAAGACGTTTTTGCGCTCTTCACCACCGACGCGTGGCTGGATCAGAAAGACGAAAATACCTTTCATCTCGTCATTGCAATCGAACTTCGCAATGCCATAAGCAACGTGCTCGGCGGGGGAGTCGCCGAAGTAGGGGTTGCCGTGTTGCTTGGCTATGTCTCCAAGCCTGAGGCTGGCGGTCAGCCGGCAGTGCACCTGCACCGGCCGGTCAAATCAGGCGTCGATAAGATCGCGGACGCGATTGGCCTTGCAAGCCGTTGGTCCGGGGCAAGTGTGCAGGAATTGAGCGCTGTCTGGATTGCTGGTTTGCAAGAAGATGATGTGGGCCTTGTTCGTCGGTCAGCGAAGCTCGATGAGCAAACCCAATTGATCTCGATCGAGTCGTCGATCGGCGACTGCTCGGCTGCTAGCGGTTGGCTCGCGCTTGCGCTAGCTGCAGCAAGCGCAGGCGCGAGCCCCAACCCTCAATTGATTTTGGCACGGGAAGACGACGAAATGACCGCTCTGGTTTGCAGGAAAGAACGTGACTAAACAAAGAGAAAGACCGCTGGCGCTCTTAATTGCTATCGCTATTTTCATCGTCTATCTGGCATTGGCGGTTGGCTTGGCGGTAAAGGGCCCAAGCATTGGTTTGTCAGGAGACAAGCTGCTCATCGTTGAACTTTCGTTGTTTTGTGTGCTCTTGATATTGATTTTGCTGAGCAAGTTCTTCGAGGCAATCTTGCTGTTGATTGCATCGCTAAGGGCCACACGATGGTTCATGCGGTACGACGCGGAAAAAGGTAGTCCACCCGGTGGCACGGCTGACAACTTGCGCTCGCAAGACTCGGCCGGCCGCGCGAAGGCATTACAGACCGCGCTCGTTCATCGCTTCGGGTTGAGGTGGAGACACCGGGCTCGGTGGATACTCGTAGCCGGCGAGCGCTCGGTCGTGGATCGCATCGCGCCAGGACTTTCCATCAGCGGTTGGCAAATGATTCAAGGCGCCGTGTTGCTCCATGGATGCCATGACGACGGTCAACCCGACGTGGAATGGTTAAAAAAACTTCGGCGGTTACGTCGTCACCGCCCTGTGGACGCAGTGGTTGCTTGCACTGAAGTGCTCGGCCCGGCAAGGACGCCCTTCGATGCAGAGGGCATGGCGCAGCGCCTCGTGCTTCAGGCTCGAACGTTGTGCTGGTCGGCGCCTGTCTATCTTGTCGATGCCGTCAGGTGTACCGGGAATATTTCCGCGTACGACGCATCGATTGGCGTGACGTGGTCGGATCGTCGCTCGAACTCGGCAGAACTTGAAACCACTCTAACGAATCTCGCCGGCAGTCTTGCAGGCAACGGGGTTGCACGCCTTGCTCGCGACCCGCTCGATCGGGCTGCGGCGGAGATGTCGCAACACATAGAGCGGTTTCGTGCCGCGTTACGTGTCCTCCTCGAAACGGTTGGAACGTCGGGATTCTGGCGCAGTGATGTACACGGTTTGCTGTTTGCCCCGATTTGTGTTGAACAGGTCGAGGACGCAGATCGCGAAGTGAGCGAACAAGCTTTTGCATTGCCGTCTTATGACGCTCTTTGGAAATCCGTCTTAACGCACAGTCGCGCTATCCATGGCCGCCGTGTGGGCGTGTCGTTATCGAGCGCGGCGGCATATGGCGTCATCGTTGTCCTGGGCATATTTGTCGCTGGCACGTTGCTTTCAGGCTTCGTCAATCGCTCAATGGTCCGAACTGATGCAGGCACGCTGGAAAGTCTGTCATCCGCGAAAGATCCCGCGCAACGACTGCAGGCGTTAAACGCGCTCGACAAACAACTCGACACGCTCGAAATCCGCAGCAAGGAAGGCGCGCCGCTTTACACCCGCTTCGGTCTGAACCACGACGCCGCCCTATACCAGCGCCTCTGGCCGGCTTACCTCAACGCCGCCTCACGCGTCCTGATCGTTCCCATCAAAGCCAAACTCGAAAACCGCCTGAGCCAACTTGCCTCGCTATCGGATGCCGAAATCGCCAGTGGCGGCAACGCACAAGTTCAGGCAGCCTATGACACGCTCAGAACATATCTCATGCTCGCCAACCCCGAGCACGCCGACGCAACCTTCCTTACGACGCAGCTACTCGCCACCAACGAACCCGCGCGCCAGCAAAATGCGACGCTCACGCAAGGCGCGTGGGAGGACCTGCGCCAGCACGCAATTGCATTCTATGCAAGCCACTTAAAGCACGGGGCGTCGCCGGCCTTGACGCCCGACGCGGCACTGATAGCGTCGGCGCGTCAGACGATCATCGGCGTGCGCGGAATCCAGAATTCGACGGATGCGATCTACCAGCAGATCATCGATGAAACCAAGCCCAAATATCCGCCGCTGACATTGGCCGGCATCCTCGGGGATCATCCTAGTCGCGGCCTCTTCGGCACGAGCGCCACGGTCCCGGGCGTTTTCACGCGCGCCGCTTGGGAAGAACGCATTCCCAAAGCGATCGACGAGGCGAGCGAACATCACACCGTCGCAGGCGATTGGGTGCTCTCAGACGCGAAAGCCGACAATACATCGCCGTCGGCGCTGAAGGCCGAACTTCGCCAACGCTACTTCGACGACTACTTCCGCGCCTGGGCGCAATTTCTCAACGGTATTCGCTGGCAGGATGCATCGTCGCTTTCCGGCACGGTCGATCAACTGACACTGCTCGGCGACCCGCAACGCTCGCCGCTCGTCGCGTTGATGGACGCAATCGTCTATCAGGCCGGCGCGGGTGCATCGACGCAAACGTTGTCGGACAGTCTGATCACGAAGGCGCAGCAACTCGTGGGCGCCGATGAGAAAGACCCATCGAAGCGCGCTCAAGCTAGAAACACCCCGCTCGCCGAAGCATTCGGCCCCGTCCTGCGCCTGACCGGAAGCGATCTCGGGGCCGCTGCGTCCGCGAATGGGAAAGGCGTGCCGCAACCTGTCGGCGACCTCAGTCTGCCGCGCTATCTCGAACGCGTCACCGCCATGCGCCTGAGAACGCAGCAGATGATGTCCAGTCCCGACCCGGACGCCATGTCGCGCGCCGCGGCGCAAGCGATGCTGCAAGGAAAGACTTCGGATATTGCTGACAGCCGCGACTACGCAAGCCGTGTGTCCGCGAGCCTCGGCGAGCGCTGGGCCGGTTTCGGCAAACTCTTTGAAGCTCCCTTCGACCAGACGTGGCAGGTTGTCGTGCGCCCCGCGTCCGCAAGTCTGAATGACATCTGGCGCACGGCCATTCTCGCGGACTGGAATCGCAACTTCGCATCCCGCTATCCGTTCGCGGATTCTGACAACGATGCATCGTTGCCCGATCTTGCGCGCTTCCTGCGGCTCGACAATGGCGTGATTGCGCAGTTCGTCGCGACGCAACTTGCAGGCATCATCGAACGGCAGGGCGATCACTGGGTCGCGGCGCAGGGCGCGAATCAGGGCGCGCTTACGCTCGATCCCGCGTTCCTTATCGCGCTCAACAAGCTCACGCGCGTCTCGACCGTGATGTTTCCATCCGGCGATGCACACGTCCGCTTCGATCTCCGTGGTGTGCCAACTCCCGGCGTCACCGAGATGACGTTCGTGCTTGCGGGCCGCACGTTCAAGTACTTCAATCAGCAAGAAGAATGGATGCCCTTCGAATGGCCGGGCCAGTCGCTGGAGAACGTCACGCATCTGGAATGGGAAACGGCGCAAGGCGGCCTGCGCTCGGCCCTCGATGCCCAAGGCCGTTTCGGCGTGATACGCCTGCTCGAGCGTGCGAAGGTTACGCAACAGGACAGCGCGCGCTACTTGCTTTCCTGGACACCCGATCAAAGTCAGGCGCTACCGCTTTCGGTGCAGATGCGCGCGGAAGGCGGCGCGGGTCCGCTCGATGTGCTTGTGTTACGACACTTCGCTTTGCCGGAGCGCGTCTTCCTGGTCAATAACCCCGCGAAGACGAAGGCGACGTCGGCGGCCTCGAACCCTCCGCCGCTGCCTCCCGGAGCGTTCACTGCGGCGAATCAGTTGGGCATTCCCTTGCCGCAAGGCGCAACCATAGAGATGCATTGATGTTTGCTGGTCTTTTTAAAACGCTTTTCCCTTCGCGCGATGCTGCCCAATTTGCTCGCGCTCGCCTCGACACTTGGGAGGCTTGGCTCGCGCCGCTTCCCGGAGATGCAGGCGTCGGTCGAGATCCCGGTTACGAAGACGCCTTTTTCAGCTTGAAGGATGAAGCAGGAAAACTTTCGGGCATCGACGATTCGTTGATTGTCCGCTCGTGCGAGCAAATCACGAAAGAAGTCGGCAAGGATCTGCGTGTCGCGGGCCATTACGCTTTTGCGCGATTGCGTCAGGACGGACCTGAAGGCTTCGTCGATGGTCTCGAACTCGCTGCTGCCATGATCGACCGCTTCGGCGATGCCATCTTGCCTTTGCGTCCCGAAGCCAGGAAGGGCGCGCTCGAAATGCTCGCTACGACACGCACGCTGGACTTGCTCGACAGCCGGGACGCTTTCGATCCTGGTGATGTGGAACGCGCGGTCGCCGCGCTCGATGCGATCGTCGGAAAGACACTCACATGGCCGGAAGCGGCGCGGCCCAACTTGCAGATGCTCGCCTCTCGCTTCCAACGCAAGGACGACGGCATACAAAGCGCCGAGCCGAGCACGACCGCGCCGATTCCGTCGGCTCCGGCGCTTGCCGGTAGCGCCCCGATCGCATCGCAGCGCGAATTGCTCGATCAGGCTCGCACCATGGCAGCATGGTTGCGCGATCAGGAAAACGGCTATCTGCCTTCTGCGCGACTCGTGCGCAGTATCCGTTGGGATACGCTTCACGAAGTTCCGCCCGCGGATGCCGGCGCTCGAACCCGCCTCGCCGCGCCACGCGGCGAATTGCGTCAGCAGTTCAAGCGCCTCGTGCTGCAAAAGCAGTGGAACGAGTTGCTGGAACGCGTCGAAGCGGCGTTCATGGAAGGGGTCAATCACCTCTGGTTCGATCTGCAACATTTTCAGCACGTTGCGCTCGATAACGTAGGCACGCCTTATGATGCATGGCGCGATTTGCTGCGCGCGGATTTCGCGCTCTTTCTCGAACGTCTTCCCGGCATCGAGCGGCTTGCCTTCACTGACGGTACACCTTTCGCCGATGATGTCACGCTCGAGTGGATCGCGCGTCACGCCGTCGTGCGCGATCTTGACGCAGGCGAGAGTATCGCGGCGTTGCCGGTGTCGGCAAATGCCGCGGAAGGTGCGGCCGGAGACTGGCCCGAGATCGAAGCACAGGCGCGTGATTTGTCCGCGCGCGATGGTATTGAAGCTGCATTTATCTGGCTCGATGCGCTGCCGGGCATGAAGACAGACAAGCATCGCTATCTGCAGCGCCTGATGATGGCGCGTCTGGCCGAGCAGGCCGGCCGCGCGGATACCGCACTCTCACTTCTCGCGGAACTCGATGCCGCCACGCGCACCTTGCCTCTCGCACGCTGGGAGCCGGCGCTCGCTTTTGAGGTCAAGCAGCAATTGATGCGTGCATTGAAGACGATGAGCGTCCGCAAGGACGCCGACAAGACAACGCTGACCAACCGTATCGGCGAACTGCGTAGTGAACTGATCGTGCTGGACCCGGCGCGTGCGCTCACGCTGTCATGAAAACATAGATGAACGACGAATCGACACAAGACCCCAATCAGGACCTCTCGCGCGGCGATCCGGTCCTGCGCTACTACGAAGCAGAAATGCGTTATCTGCGCGAGTCTGGGCGCGAGTTCGCACGGGCGCATCCTGATCGCGCGCGCATGCTCAATCTCGATCGCGTGGGTGATCGCGACCCCTACGTCGAACGTCTTTATGAAGGTTTTGCGTTTCTCACGGGCCGGCTTCGGCAGAAACTCGACGACGAACTGCCGGAGCTGACAGAAGGCATCGTAAGCCTGCTCTGGCCGCACTACTTGCGGATGATCCCATCGCTGTCCGTCGTGGAACTCTTGCCGCAAGGCGAGCGGATGCAGAAAACCGCATACGTCCCGGCAGGCGTCGCGGTGCGCTCCGCGCCGATTTCCGTGCCGACGGATTCAGGCACAACCGCTGCGCCTCGGACGGTGCAATGCCTCTACCGCACGACGCAGCCCGTCGCCATGCAGCCGTTGCGCCTCTTGCAGGCAGGCCCCGCGGTGCGGCACGACGGCCGTTCGGTCATTCGGATAGCCTTTGAACTGGATAACTCGGCGCGCCGCACGGAAACCGATCTCTCGCGCCTGCGACTACACCTGAGCGCGGATCAGCCGACGGCATTTGCCATGCACCTTGCGCTGACCCGTCAGGTCGACGCCATCGAATGGCGCATCCCGGAGGTTCGTAACGGCGAGGCCCTGCCGTGCAAAGGCGTGAGCATCGAACCAGCAGGGTTCTCTCCTGAAGAACGGTTGTGGCCTAAGTCGGATGCTGCATGTTCGGGCTATCAGCTGCTGCTCGAATATTTCACGTTCCGCGAGAAGTTTCTGTTCGTCGATCTTTGCGGGCTCGACATCGACATGCTTCCGGTGGGCGCGACGCGCTTCGAGTTCGAAATTGTGTTGAAGCACGCATATCCGTCGGATCAGCGTTTTAACAAAGACAATTTGCGTCTCTTTTGCACGCCGGTCATCAACCTGTTCAGCCTCGACGCCGAGCCGGTGGTAATCAATCATCACGAGACGGAGTATCGCGTGGTGCCCGCGGGGCATCAGGGCGGGCACGTCGAAACCTATTCGGTCGATGCCGCCGAATCTTTCGATCACGAAACCGCCGAGCGCTTCGAATATGTTCCCTTCGCGACGTTTCGACATCGCGGAGGCATGTTGCGGCACGAGTCGCCCGAACGATACTTCCATACGCGCGTGCGGCCGGGTATGGACGGTCTACACGAGACGTGGGTGATTCTTGGCGGACATGCATGGGATTCGATGCAGACGCTGCCAGAGGAAAGCATATCGCTACGCGTGACCGGCACCAACGGAATGTTGCCGCGTAAGGGTTTGCGCGAAGCGCGCATCGACGAGCTCGCGCTCAGCACGCCAAACGTGGGCGGCGTGCGTAATCTCGTCGCGCCGACGCTGCCGCTTTATCCGCCCACCGGCGACCGGTTTCAGTGGCGCGTGTTGTCACATCTCGCGCCGAATTTTCTATCGATGCTCAACGCCGAGGTCTTGCGCGGCGCGCTCGCACTTTATGACTGGACCAACGACGAACTCAACCGGCGGCGGCTCGCCGGCATTCTGCACGTCTCGGAGCAACTGCTGGAGGAGATTTCCGGCGGCGCTGTGGAGCGCGGCGTGCTGATCGAAGTGACGCTCGACTCGCAGGCGTTCTCGGGCGAAGGCGACGTGATGCTGTTCGCCGAACTGCTGCATCGCTTCTTCGAACTGTATGCGGAAATCAATCTCTTCACGAAGCTCGCCATCGTGAGTCTGCCGTCGCAGGCTCGCATCGAATGGCCGCGCAGCAAGACGCGGCGTGCTCCGCTATGACGGCGCGCGATCTATCGGGGGTCGAACCGTTCGTCGCCGCGTTGCTCGCGCGCGCGCCACGAATGAGCTTCATGCAACTGTGCCGTCTTTTTGAGGCGAGCGAGCCGAACAGGCCGGGTTTCGGCGAGCGTGATACGCCCGAACACGAACCCGTGCGCTTCAGGCCGCGCCCGCGTATGGGCTTTCCCGCAGGCGAAATGGCGAGTATCGAATACGCGGACGAGGGCGATGCCCTGCTTGCGCCTACCGTGCGCACTACGTTCATGGGTCTGTACGGCGTCGATGCGACGATGCCGACGCATTATCTCGACGATATCGTCCAGCGCGAGGAGGGGCACGAAGCAGTCGAAGCGTTTCTCGACCAATTCAATCATCGGCTGGCGACGCTGCTTTATCGGACGTGGAAGAAGTATCGCTATCCGGAAAGTTTTTGCCACGGCGGTACGGACCAGCACTCGCAAAAGCTTTTGTGTCTCGCTGGTTTCGGCTGGGGCAACAAGCCCGCGCGCGCCGGTTTGCCAGATTCGCGCATGCTCGCCTTGCTAAGTCTGATGGTTCAACGTACTCGCACGCCGGAGGGTCTGGCTGGCGTCATTGCGCTTGGTGCGCCCGGCGTGGAGGTCAGGGTCGATGAGTTCTGGCCGGTTGCGAAGCGCACGGAACAGGGTTCGCCGCTAAGCGCGAAAGACGTGGGTGCCGCAAGCGCCGGCAGCAAGCGACGTGGCCTCGGCGGAGGTTATGTGCTCGGCAAGCGAATTACCTATCGAAGCCGTGCGGTGCGTGTGACGATGCGTCCGCGCGACGCCGAGCAGGCCAACGATCTCCTGCCCGGTGGTTGGCTGCATCGCGATCTGATGGCACTGGTGCGTCTCTATATCGGCGTCAAGGCCGATGTGCATTTGCGCGTGCAGATGTCCTCGCGTTTCGTTCCGACACCGGCGGTTGGTGTCCTGCTGGGGGCGCGCGCCCCGCGGCTCGGCTGGACCGTGGTGCTGCCCTCCGAGGCGGAACGCGACATCGAGATATCGCTCGGTGTGTGCGAGGCGCTTCCTGCTCCCGGCATCAATCCTTATCTCAAGCCACATGTCAGCCCGCACGCGGCGTGACTTCAATAGCAGAAGGCAATCATGTTGAAACGATTTAGCGCAGCAAGCGTCGCCGCGACGCTGCTGCTTTCCGGATGCGGCGCTTGGCAAACCGTTTCCGATACCTCGGTCGACGCTTATAACGCAGTCTTCCACAAGCGGGTGAAAGTGCTCGACGTGGATCTGACCGCGCGCGCCGGGCTGAATCAGGACGCGGCGGGTCGTTCGACTTCAGTGGCGGTACGCATTTATCAACTGAAGGACCGCAAGCTATTCGACAGCGCGGCCTATGGCGATCTCATTCGTGACGACAAAACCATGCTCGCGCAGGATCTCCAGGCAAGCCTAGGCGTGGTGGTCAACCCAGCTGCATCGGCGAGTCTTTCACAGCCATTGGAAAAGGAAACGGCATACATAGCGATCGCCGCTTTCTATCGCGATCCGCCTGCGAACGGAAGCTGGAAGCAGGTCGTCGAGGCGAAGAAGCTGTCCGCCGATGCTCCGCTCAAACTCGGGCTATCCGATCGGCAAGTAACGGAGCTCACCGATACTAAGGCAAGCGGCACAAAATAGACTTGCGCACCGGGGCACTGATTCAGTTCGACGGACATTTCGCTCGCGAACCGCGTTCCTCACTACGGACAACGTCCGCCCGCTATCCATGCTCACGGGAGTCTGCATGGCGGGCTGCGCAGCGAATGATAGAAGACGGCTGTGTCGCGGCAATGGCATTCGCTCCCAGGCAAGGGCCCGACGTCCCTCGCTCTCGACGCTCATGGGAAATCCATGAGTTCGGTACTACTGGATATCGACTTGGATTGATCGTATAAAACGGCCGTGCGCATGCGGCGGCTGCGCGCTTCGAAGTGTGGGAAAAAACTAACCGTTCCGGTAAAAACCACCGTCCATGCCTTGACAAAACATGGCCACGCAAGGGCAGAATGCTCTGGTTAGACTTTTTTACACTTTAGTTGGCAGAAGGTTTCTAAACGTCTGAATACAATCGAAATTGTTAAAGATTGTGTAGCCGTCGGGACCAATGACAACGAAGCGAACAACGATACTGTCCATTTTTGGGACGCGCCCCGAAGCCATCAAGATGGCGCCGCTAGTCAAGGCGCTGGAAGCGGAGCCGGGCGTTCGGTCCATTGTGTGCGTAACCGGTCAGCATCGCTCGATGCTGCAACAGGCGCTGGATCTCTTCGATATCGCTCCGCAGTACGACCTCGCGGTCATGTCCGAGAACCAGAGTTTGAACGGGCTGGCCGCGCGGCTGATCGGCGCGATCGATAACGTCATCGAAGAAGAAAAGCCGTGCCGCATTCTCGTGCACGGCGACACCACCACGGCAACGGCAGGCGCGCTCGCGGCGTTTCATCGGCGCGTGCCGGTGGCGCACGTCGAAGCAGGCTTGCGTACCGGCGACATGACGCGGCCCTGGCCGGAAGAAATGAACCGCCGCGTGGTCGATGTCATGAGCGACCTCATGTTCGTGCCGACGCAGCGCTCGGAACAGAACATCGCGCGCGAGACGCTGCAAGGCCGCTCGATCATCACGGGCAACACGGTGATCGACGCGCTTTTGTCAGTGACGAAGCGCATCGACTCGAACGCCACGCTGCGAGCCTCGCTCGATGCTCGCTTCCCGTATCTCGACGATTCGAAGCAACTCGTGCTCGTGACCGGTCATCGGCGCGAAAGCTTCGGCCAGGGTCTGCGCGATATCTGCGCGGCGCTCGGCGAGATCGCCCGGCGTGACGATGTTCAGATCGTCTATCCGGTGCATCTGAATCCGAACGTGCAGGCCACGGTGATCAGCGCGCTCGGCGCCTCGCCGAACGTGTTCCTCATCCAGCCGCAGAACTACATGGGCTTCGTGCGTCTCCTGCAGCGCGCGTCCATCGTATTGACTGACTCTGGCGGCGTGCAGGAAGAAGCGCCCGCGCTCGGCAAGCCGGTGCTCGTGATGCGCGATGTCACCGAGCGCCCCGAAGCCGTGCAGGCCGGCACCGCGCGGCTCGTCGGCACGGATCGCCATGCAATCGTTTGCGCTGTGTCGCTGCTTCTCGACGATGAAAGCGCCCGCGCCGCCTTCGCCCGCAGCGTGAACCCTTATGGCGACGGCCATGCCTCGTCGCGCATCGTCTCAGCGTTGCTGGACCGTCCTTTCGAGGAGTTTCGCCCCGACTTGCGCGTGTCCGAGGAGCAGCATCGTCTGATGCGCGCGGCGGTTGCGTAGTGCGGCAGTGCGCGCATCGCGCGAAGCGCCGCAAGGCCGCGAAGCGAACGATGCGGATATCGAACGAAATAACTGCCAGCTTGGGCGTTGCACCAAAAAGACCATCGCAATCTCGCGCGTTCGCGCTCTCGAGCCTCTTCGGGCGACAGAGCGGCTGTGCGTGAGAATGCGCCAAAATTCGAGCCATTCGCCTTGATCAACGACATCATCAAACCGCGCCGATTGCGCGTCGCACTCGCTTTGACCGCTGCATGGGCGGCCTTTTTCATGGCGCTTCCGTGCGCGGCGCTCGCCGCCGCCGGCGATCTTGCAAGCACGTTCGCGCATCTCGGGCTCAACGGCCGCGAAGCGCGCACGGTGACATTACGCGAGCTAGGGCTCTTGCAAGACGTCACGCTGAGCGCACCCGACACGCGCCAGGAGTTCTATCTCCCCGTTCCCGCCGATGTCCCGCTCAGCGACGCCACGCTGCAACTCGACGGCGGTTACGTACGCGGCGACGGCGGACGCGTGACGATGCTGCTCTCGCTCGACGGCTCGCCCGTGCTCTCGCGCGCCTTCACGCAGGACGCGGGCAACGTTGCGGTGAACATCGGCGTGGACGGCGCGCCGCGTTCGGCCGGTTTCGTGCGGCTCGGGCTCGGCTTCGCCTCGGTAATCAATCAGAACGTGTGTACGGACCAGACCGCGATCGGCAACGTGCTGCGCGTGCGTCCGGAAACGCGTCTGACCTTCAGCTTCGATCCCGCCGATATTCGCGATCTGCGCACGGCGTGGAGCGCGCTGCCTTACGCGCCGGTGCTCGCGGTGTCGTCGCCAAAACTCGCCAGCGACGCCTTCGACACGGCCTGGCGCACCGATGCGCTCCTGCAACGCGACGGCAAGCGCCCGCTCGTGCAGGCGCTGCCAGCCGTGGGCGATACGGCCGACCTGACCGGCATCGACGTGCCCGCGGCTTTGCGCGCGATTCCCGCGTTCAGCGCGCTGGCCTCGGGCGGCAAGCATGCAATAAGCGATGACGCCGAACTCGGCGCGCTCGTCGCGCTCGGAGCGCGCGCGGCGTTCGGTCCGGACGTGATCGTGGCGGATGACGGCATGAGAAAGCGCATCGTCGGCGCGCTCGATTCGTTGCGCGCGCAAGTCGCCACCGCTTCCCCCGATGCCGTGCCCGCCTTCGACGAATGGCGCGCCCGCACGATGAATACGCTGACAGCGCCGCTCGCGCCGGGCGAGGTGCGCATTGCGCATGTCGGCGGACGCGCGGTGATCGTGGTCGGCGACACGCGCGGCATCGGCGCGCTGGCGGCAAGCTGGCGGCCCATCGATGTATCGAACCGGCTGATCGTGCATTCGATCGATGCCGACCAGCGCGTGCGCGGCGACAACATCGCGCTTTCGGAGCTCGGCGGCGATCCGCGCAGCATCGACGTGCAGACCAACGCGTCGTGGTCCGCGCGCTTCGACCTCGCCGCGGCTTCGGGCAACGGCCGTCTGCCGCAGAACGTGGTGCTCGACCTCGCGGCATCGCCGACACTCTCCAACGGCGGCGCGACCGCCACGGTGTATTTCAACGACGTGATGATCGGCGCGCGCCTCTTGAACGTGGATGGCGTGCGTCAACGCATCGTCGTGCCGATTCCGCGCTATGCGCTTGCACGCACCAACGAATTGCGCGTGAGCTTTCGCCGTCAACCGGATGCGGGCTGTCAGGCGCGCCAGGCCTATCCGGTCGCCGTGTTGCCGACGAGCCATCTGCAACTCGGCAACTCCACGCTCGACAACACCTTCGCGGGCATGGCGGCGCGCTTTGCATCGGCGGCGACGGTTTACGTGCCGCACGCCTGGCTCGACGATGCGTTGAACAGCGTGCCGCGTCTCGCTTATCTGACAGGCGCGGCGGGCGTCGCTCCCGTGCAGGCGAAGTTCGCCGTGAGCGAGTCGGGCGCGACCGTGCATCCGGATGGCGCGTTCCTCGCCGCCGATGTCCCGCTTGCCGACGAGCACAATCCCGCCGTCTATTCGGCCGACAGGCTTTCGCTGAAGTCCGCTTCGGGCGACATGCTGCTCGACATGTCGGGCCTTTCGCGTGTCGCGGTGGTGAGCGTGGCGAGCTCAAACGGGCAAAGCGGCGTGGTGTATCGCTCGGCGGGCGCCATGCCCGTACTCAGCGACAAGCTGCAACTCTCGCGCGGCGACATTGCCGTGGTGGACGGCAGCGGCGTCCTCAAGCAGTTCGATACCGTGAATCCCGACGAACTCGTCGATGAACCGGCGGGCAGCTCCGACTGGATCACGCGGCACTGGGCGCGCTGGGGCATTCCGGCCGTGCTCGTGGTGTTGTTGCTGGTGCTGATCGCGCTGGCGGGTCAGGCGCGCCGCAGGCATCTGCGCCGGCAGAAGAAGGACAACGGCGCGTGATCCTGGAAACGATCAGGTGGTACGGCCAGATACTCGTCGCCGAGTACTACCAGACACTTGAATACGTCGCGGCGGTGGTGGCGACGATCATCCTGCTGTCGAGTCTCGATGATCTCTTCATCGATATCTGGTTCTGGACCCGCAAGTTCTGGCGGCGCGTGACGGTGGAACGCCGTTACGCGCCGCTCACCGTCGAGCAGCTTTACGCGCGCGACGAGCAGCCGATCGCCATCATGGTGCCCGCCTGGCAGGAGCACGATGTCATCGCGCCGATGATCGAAGACCTCGTGCGCGTGCTCGATTACCGCAGCTATACGATTTTCGTCGGCACCTATCAGAACGATCCGGCGACGATCCGCGAAGTGGAGCGCATGCGGCATCGCTACAAGCATTTGCATCGCGTGGAAGTGCCGCACGACGGGCCGACCTGCAAGGCCGACTGTCTCAACTGGCTCGTGCAGGCGATTCTGCGCTATGAGTTCGAGGCGGGCGTGGAGTTCGCGGGGATCGTCATGCACGATAGCGAAGACGTGCTGCATCCCATCGAACTCAAGTTCTTCAACTATTTGCTGCCGCGTAAAGACATGATTCAGTTGCCGGTGGCATCGCTCGAACGCAACTGGTTCGAACTGGTCGCGGGCACGTACATGGACGAGTTCGCGGAATGGCACGCAAAGGATCTGGTCGTGCGCGAAAGTCTCGCGGGTGCGGTGCCCTCCGCCGGCGTGGGCACGTGCTTCTCGCGCCGCGCGATGCTCGCGCTCGTTCGGCAGACCGAGAGTCAGCCGTTCAATACCGAGAGCCTCACCGAAGACTACGATATCGGCGCGCGCATTCTCAAGATGGGCATGCAGTCCATCTTTCCGCTGTTTCCGGTGCAGTTCACGTCGCGCCGCAAGGTGTGGTTCGGCCTGGGTCCCGAGCGCGAGATCACGACCACCATGCCGCTATGCGTGCGCGAATTTTTCCCCGACACGTTTCGCACAGCGTACCGGCAGCGGGCGCGCTGGACGCTCGGCATCGGCTTGCAAGGTTGGGCGCTGACAGGCTGGAGCGGCACGCTCGCCAACCGCTATCTCTTGCTGCGCGACCGCAAGGGCGTGGTGACGGCGTTCGTCGGCATGCTGGCCTATCTGCTTGCCGTGCAGTTCATGCTGTTCGCGAGCGCTTCGTACTTCGGCTTCACGAATGATTTCTTTCCGTCACCGTTCATCGATTCCGGCTGGCTGCAGGCGCTGCTCGCCGCGAACTTCGTCGCGCTCTTGCTGCGCGTCACGCAGCGCATCATCTTCACGACGCGGCTTTACGGCTGGGAGCACGGCATTCTGGCGGTGCCGCGCATGGTGATCGGCAACGTGGTCAACTTCATGGCGGTGTCGCGCGCGTGGCGCCTTTTTATCGTGCATGTGGTGACGGGAAGGCGGCTCGCGTGGGACAAGACGATGCACGATTTCCCGAGCGTGGATGGCTTGCGCAGCACGCGTCAGGACCTCGGCGACTTGCTGGTGTCGTGGCAGGCGATCGACCCCGAACGGCTCGAACAGGCGAAGCAGACGGACCATGCGCGCGAAGCGCCGCTCGGACGCGTGCTCGTCACGCGCGGCTGGCTCGACGAGGAGACGCTCGCGGAAGCAATCGCGTTTCAGGCGGACTTGCCGCGTGGAAGGTTCGACGTGGCTCGCATGCAGAACGAGCCGGGCGTCGCGGTGCCGCCGGAAACGCTCGTGCGCCTGCGCGCCATGCCCCAGGGCGCCGACGCGAACGGCAACGCGATCTTCGTGAGCGCCAGTCTGCTCGATGACGCGGCGCTCGCCGAATTGCGCGAAGCGACCGGCTGCGCGGTATCGATCAACGTGGTGCGCGAAAGCGAGATCGCGGCAGGCTTGCGGATGTTGCGCGATGTGGGCGTGTCGGCGCTTTCCGGCGACGAGCAGACGGCCGCGAAGGCGGTGAACGACGAGGCTGCGCGCGGCGTGCCCTTGCTTGGCGACATCATGATCGAGATGGGCCTCGTCACGCGCCGCGCGTTCGAAACGGCGTTGCAGAATTATCGGCCGGAGCGGCATGGACGTATCGGCGATTACATGGTCGCCGAACGCGTGATTACGAGCGAAGCGCTCGCTTCGGCGGTGGGCGAGCAACGGCGCCGGTATGCGAAGCGGGCGGGTGGGCAATGAAGCGCTATCGTGCGCGCCTGCGTGGCGAAGAATCGGCTTTGCGGGAAAGAATCGATTTGGTTGCGAGAAAGCATGGGGCTCGATTGCACACCGGAACGATGCCCGATCGTCAGGTGCCGAACGCGCGCCGGATGACGCCGCCGGCAACGCGCGCGACATCCCGCGTCGCTCGCGTCATGTTCTGGACCGCCGCGATGATGTGCGCGAGCGGTCACGCACACGCCGATGAAACCTTGCCCTTGCAATTGAGCGGCGCGCCGTATCGCATTGCGCGCGACGCTTATGCGGCGTTCGGCGAACATCGATATGCCGATGCCACCGCGTCGGCGCGCGAGGCGATTCGGCAGCGGCCGGACGTCGTGGGTTTGCGCGTGCTGCTGGCCAATTCGCTGGCGGCGCGTGGCCGTCTGAAAGAAGCGAGCCACGAACTGTCCGATGCGATCGCGCAACTCGGACCCGTGCCCGCATTGATTTCGCGCCGCCGGCAGATCGATACGTCGATCGCGGGCGGTGGCGAAGGGCATCCGGGCGGTGGCGGCGCCGGCGATCTGCAAGGTCCGGCGCTCGTGGCCGCGCGCGCGGCGTATCGCGATTTCGGCAAGAAGGATTACGCGGCGGCCGTGCGCGAGAGCCGTGAAGCCGTGCGTCTCGCGCCGCAAGTCGAGCGCTTGCGCTATCTGCTCGTCGATTCGCTCGCCGCTTCCGGCGACGATCCCGCCGCTTACGCCGCCGCCGACGATGCCGCGCGTCGCTTCGGCGAGAACAACGAATTGCGCACGCGGCGGCGTTATATCGGCGATCGGCTGGCGCCGGTGGAATCGAAGGCGGCGTATGCGGCGCGTGCGAATGGCGATTTCGTCGAAGCGGAAAGCCATGCGCGCAAGGCGGTGGCGTTCGCGCCGTCGCGGATGGAGTTTCGCACGCAGTTGCTCGAAACCCTCTTCGCGCGTGGCGATCTGGCGGGCGTGGAAGCGGCGGCGAGCGATTGCATCGCTATCGATCGCAACGACGCGCTCTGGTGGACCTTGCGCGGTTATGCGCGTGCGGCGCGCGGCGCGAATGCGGACGCGGATTTCGCGCACGCGTTGGCGGTGGCGCCGGAGTCGCTGTCGCAGGCGGGGGATACGCGGGCGAACGTTGGGGCGCAGGCGGATGATGAGAACGATGGTGGCGCGATGAGCGTTGCTTCGTCGGCATTGCGGAATCAGCGCCAAAGTGACGCTGCCAGTGCAAAGACAAGCGCCGACCCCTCAGACCCAAGCAGCGCGATGCTCGCTGGTTCGGCGGCAGTGCGCCATCGACCACGCGGCAGCGAAGCTACGGATGCAAACGTGAACGCCGACACGCAAGGCAGCGCCATGCGCGCCGACCCCACGGGCATCGAACTGGAACGCGTGTTGATCGCCGAAGGCGACGCGCGCCGCGCCGAAGCCGCGGCTTCCGGCGAAAACGTGATGTTCGACGAAGCCGATGCGCGCCGCGCCAATCCGTCGATTGCGGGCGTAACGCAGTCGCGCGGCAACCAAGCCACGAACGACGTGGCCTCGACGAGCGGCCAAGCCGCTTCCGCAGCCGAACGTCGATACCGCGATGCCCGTGTGGCACGCACGATCATCGCCGATGTGCGGCTCGCGCAGAACCGTCCGCAAGCCGCGCTCGACGCGCTGCCGTACGTATCGCAACGAAACGCCGCCGCGCTCGACGATTCCGACGCAGCCATCGCTTTACGCCGTCAGCGCGCAAAGACGATGCTGCAAATGGCCGCCGCCGCGCAGAACGACATCGACCCGCGTGCGCGGCCGACCTTCGATTGCCGCGAAGACCGCTACGGCGCATCGTGCGATGTCTACGCCCACGACCCCGCGCTCGCCGACACGCGCGCCGCACGCTTGGCCGAACGCGATGGCGAGCATGGCGAGGCCATCGACCACTGGCGCAATGCAGTCGCCGCCGTACCCGACGATCCGCAATTGCGCATCGCGCTGATCGATGCGCTCGCGGCGGCGGGAAAAACGCGCGAGGCATCGAAGGAAGCGCGCGCGGCCATCGACGCCAATCTGCTCGATTCGATGAGCGACCTGCAGGCGGCCTTCATCGCGTCGCGGGCGGGCGAGCGGCAGCTTGCGCTGGACCGTTTTGCACGCGCTGAACGAAGCGGGACATTGCCACCGGGCGCGCAAGCCGATGCGGGTTATGCCGCGCTTTCGATGCATCGCAACGAGGAAGGCGCGCGCTATCTCGAACGCGCGATGGATCGCACCGCGAGCGCGCCTCACGCAGACGACGCGCTCCCGCCGCAAGCCGTGTACGACGCGCGCGCGGCCCACGCCGAAGCCACCCGCGACTGGGGCTTCAGCATGAACGTGAACTATCGCGGCAGCGGCGCGCAGCAGGGCTTTGCGTTCAACCCGACGCCCGGCCTGTCGAGCAACTGGCAAGCGGGCGCGGAGGCGTACTGGCGCCCGTTCGGCAGCCTCGGCGACCGCATGTTCGAAGTCTATGCGCGCGGTTACGAGAACTTCGGCGTGCAGGGTAGCGGACCGTCGGGGGCATCGACGTTGCAGGCCGCGTTGGGTGCGCGCGTGAAGCCGTTTGCATCGGTGAATGCGATCTTCGCCATCGAAAAGATCTTGCCGATAGGCTCGGACGTGCGCTCCGACTGGCTCGCGCGCGCGGCCTATTCGACCGGTTTCGGGGACACGCGCCGCCTCGACGTGCCGAGTTGGTGGACCGGCACGTTCTACGGCGAGGCGGGCCATTACCTTGTGAATCCGTCGACGTATGCGACCGCGAACGCGCGGCTCGGACGCACGTATCGTATCGATTCGATCAGCCCGCGCCTCACCGTGTTTCCGCATGCGGTGGTCGGCGTGGACTACGATTCTGCAATCGATCGCAGCGTGCCGGTGGGCATCGGCGCGGGCGTGGCGGCGCGTTACTGGTTCCGTGGCGATGGTTACGATACGACGCGCTCGTTCGTCGATATATCGGTGCAATATCGCGTGCGCGTGGCGGGCGACGATCGCGCGAAGGGCGTGTTCTTCGGTGCGGTATTCTCGTACTGATGGCGCTCATGCTGCCGATGGGTTGGATGCAGTGCAGGTCTTGCATGTACGAGGTTTATGACATGTTCGCGGGTCATGCGTTTGCACGGCGATTACGCGCTTCGTTGTTCGCGGGGCGCAGTGCGCGCGGCGCTCGGTCGCTTGCTTCGTCGCGTGTAAGTGCGGGCGGCGGCGTCGATCAGTCGCCTGGATTGGGCTCGCAGGCAGATGCAACCGCAAGCGCGTTGCCCGCGCGGACTTCGCGCGCCGTTATCCGTGTGATGACGACGGCGTGCGTGTTCGCATCGATATGCTTCGCGAGCGCGGCGCCGGCGCAACCGCCGCGCATCGTCTCCGGCATCGTCTGGCAGCCGGACAACACGTATTACGATCCGCACGGCGACTGGGACAAGCTCGGCGCGCACGAACTGATCGTCCAATGGACGGCGGTCGATGGCATCTCCTTCGTGCCCGGCGCGGGCTTTCGGCCGGCGCCGCGCATGCCGGACTGGGAGCGCATTGGACGTGAGCCTTGGGCACGCGATGTGATCATCGGCTTGTCGGGACGTTTCAGCGAAGCGGTGGCGCGTGCGAATGCCGCGCAGCTTTCCATCGAGTCGATGCGTCTGGCGGATGTCGTCTTGCCGGTGCACGTGACGGGCTACTACTTTCCCGTCGAGATCGATCCGACCTGGCAGGATGCGAGCGCGCTGCGCACATTGCTCGATGCGTTGCCCCGGCCGCTCTGGATCAGCGTCTACGATCGCGCGAACGTGGGTGGGAATGCGATCGCCGAATGGCTCGATGGCTGGCTGCCGCGCGATGTCGGTGTGCTCTTGCAGGACGGATGCGGCGTCTATGCGCGCGAACCGCGAGTCGCGCGGCAATATGCGGATCAGCTTGCGGCGCGCCTGGGGCGCCATCGCGTGAGAATAATCGCGGAGGCGTTTCGACCGAATGTCGGTGGCGGATTTCGCTCCGCAACGGTCGATGAACTGAAGCCGCAGATCGATGCTTATCGCGGATATAAAACCTATCTTTTCGATGGGCCGCATTATGTGTCGAACGAGCTCGTCAAAGATCTGCTCGATGCCTATTCAATCAACAGAGCGCAGTGAACGTCAAAGCATCGGCATATGCAAATGATGCGGATCGGCCAGCATATCGGCCACCCGCTTCAAAGCCTCCCTGCAATCCTCGCGATTCTGCGGTCCACCCAGACACAAGCGCAACGCATTAGGCGGATTGCCATCCGTTGAAAACGCCGCGCCCGCAACGGCTCCGATCCCCTGATTACGCAACTGCAACGCCAATTCCGAAGCGCTCCAGTCACACAAGTCGGGCACGGGCAACCAGAGATGAAAGCCATGCGGATGCGCGCTAAACGGAAAGTCGCGCAACGCCTGCGCCGCAATCGCCTGCCGCGCGATCGATTCCTCGCGCATGGCATCGAGCACGTCGGCGGCGGTGCCGTCGTTGATCCAGTGCGTCGCCAGCAGCACCGTATATGGGCTCGGCATCACTGTCGTCGCGCGCAACGCGCCAGCGATACGCTGCGTCTGCCGTGGCGTCGGCGCCTTGAGATACGCCACGCGCAAGCCCGCACCGAAGGTCTTCGATAAGCCCGTGACGTGATAAGTCAGCTCGGGCGCGAGCGCGGCAAGCGGCGCGGGCGCATCGAGCGGCAACATGCCGTACGGTTCATCCTCGATGATCGGCACGTTATAGCGCATGGCGACATCCGCCAATGCCTCGCGTCGTTGCGCGCTGATGGTCAACGTACTCGGGTTCTGCAAGGTCGGATTGCAGTAGAAGCCGCCTGGCTTCTCCGTCTTGCAAAGCGCTTCGAACGCATGCGGCAGCGGCCCCTCGTCGTCGCGCGGCAACGCCTGCAAGCGAACCCCGAGTTGCGATGCGATAGCCTTGATGCCAGGATACGCCAGCGTATCGAGACAGATCATCTCGCCCGGCCGCGCAAGCTGCGAAACAAGCGCCACCAACGCGCTATGAATGCCGGGACAGACGAGCACCGTATCGTCCTCGCAATCGGGCAGTCGCATACGCAGCCACGCACGGCCCGCCGCGCGATCCGCCGCCGTCCCGCCGAAGTCCTGATAGCGCAACAACTGCCACGGGTCCGCACTCTGCATCAGACTGGCCGCCGATGCCCGCAAGCGCGCCGTCAACCCAGGCGGCTCGGGCGGCATGTTCATCGACATCTCGACGCTGCTGCCGCCCGCCAGCGGCAAGGTCTGCGTTCGGCCGCGCACGAAGGTGCCGCTGCCCGCGCGCAGATCCAGCAAGCCGCGTTTGCGTGCTTCCGCATAAGCGCGCGCGACGGTCGTGTAGTTGAGGTTCAGGACGTCGGCGAGATCGCGCAGTCCCGGCAGACGATCGCGCGGACGCAAGCGGCCGCTCGCGAGATCTTCCTCGATGAGATCGGGAATCGTCAGATAAGCAGGCTTGCGGCTCTCTTCGAGCTTCCTGATCCAGTGATGCGCGGGCTGATTCATAGGCGCGATCTCCCTTGTGTGCATGCGATCAGCCAAGCATGCCGCATCAAAAAAGATCGCATAAGCCTGGGCAACTTGATTGCATTGATCGCATCGATGCACGGCTTCGGTGTCGCGCGCACCAGCGCCATGCGCGTCTGCGCCGAATTCGTGCGCGCGATCTTCATTGATTGCATCGACAAAACGTCGCGAAGCGTTACCCATCATGGCGCGTGAAAATTTTTTCGGCGCGCATCGCCGCAGCGCTTTTTATTGATCGCGAAGTGATTGCATTTCGCGGGCCAATCATTGGCATATCCGTTGCGTTTGTAGGCTCGCCGTCGCGACAACTCGATGCGCGCCATATCAGACACCACCATCGGAGAATGCCATGCCCGCAGTCACGCAACCGCTTCACAAGAACGGCGATTATCTGGTCGACTACGAAGAGAAGGTCTTCGAGGATGTCAAAGCCGAGCCCGGCGAAAAAGCGCTCGTCACGTTTCATACGGTCGCGTTCGAAGGCTCGATCGGCTTCGTGAATCTGCTGCAGGCGACGCGTCTGCAACGCAAGGGTTTCGATACTTCCGTGCTGCTCTACGGCCCCGGCGTCACGCTCGGTCTGCAACGCGGCTTCCCCACGCTTGGCGACGAAGCCTTCCCCGGTCATCTCAACTTCAACAAGCAACTACAGAAGTTCATGGCCGAAGGCGGCAAGGTCTATGCATGCCGCTTCGCGTTGCAAGCGCTGTATGGGCACGGCGAAGCGTCGTTGATCGAAGGCATCCGGCCGATCAGTCCGCTCGATGTGCTCGACATCCAGCTACTCCATCGCAAGGATAACGCGCTCATCATCCATACGTGGACCGTCTGACGATCATGGCCGCACAGAGCGCAAAACGCATCGTCCGCGCGGCGGCCGTGCAGATCACGCCCGACTTCGAGCGGCCCGACGGCACGCTCGACAAGGTGTGCACGGCTATCGACGAAGCCGCCGCGAAAGGCGTGCAGCTGATCGTGTTCCCCGAAACCTTCGTGCCGTACTACCCGTACTTCTCGTTCGTGCGCGCGCCGGTTGCCATGGGCGCCGATCACATGAAGCTCTACGAACAGGCGGTCGTGGTGCCGGGACCTGTCACGCATGCGGTCGCCGAACGCGCGCGGCTCGGCAATATCGTGGTCGTGCTCGGCGTGAACGAACGCGATCACGGCAGTCTGTATAACGCGCAACTCATCTTCGATACCGACGGCAAGCTGTTGCTCAAGCGCCGCAAGATCACGCCGACGTATCACGAACGCATGGTCTGGGGACAGGGCGATGCAGCGGGTCTCAAGGTCGTGGATACGAGCATTGGACGTGTCGGTGCGCTTGCTTGCTGGGAGCACTACAACCCGCTCGCGCGCTATGCGTTGATGACCCAGCACGAAGAGATCCACTGCAGTCAGTTTCCCGGTTCGCTCGTCGGGCCGATCTTCGCGGATCAGATCGAAGTGACGATCCGTCATCACGCGCTGGAGTCCGGCTGCTTCGTCGTCAATGCGACGGGCTGGCTCACCGAGGCGCAGATCGAAGCCATCACGCCCGATCCGAATCTGCAGCGCGCGCTGCGTGGCGGCTGCAACACCGCGATCGTTTCGCCCGAAGGCCAGCACGTGGTCGAGCCATTGCGCGAAGGCGAGGGCATGGTCATCGCCGATTTGGACATGTCGCTCATCACCAAGCGCAAACGCATGATGGATTCGGTCGGCCATTACGCGCGACCCGAGTTGCTGAGTCTTGCGATCAACGACCGTCCCGCCATGCCCGTCATGCCATTCACCGGAGCCTCATACGATGAGCGCCAGAGAGAACCTGCCAGCGTCGAGCCGGCAATTGATGACTGAGCTTCAGTCGGCGGGCCTGCGGCTCGTCGATCCGCGCGCCGGCGTTTCGAGCCGGCGCGGCGGCGCGGGGCCATCGGATCACAAGGCCGTCACCGTGGATGGCGTGACGATCATGGTGCCCGTGCATACGAGCACCGCGTGGAACTCGCCCTTCGTCGCGGGCGAAGCGGACGCGAACGGCACGAGCGCGCTGATGCGCAATGCGATCCCTATCGCGAGCATCAGCTTCCCGAAAGCGCCGCGTTTCTATGCGATGCAGACGCTCGACGGCGTGCCGTACTCGCACATCGCCACCTTGCACAGCAAGGACGTGCTCGCGACGACGGTGCTGCAAACCTGCATCCGCTATGAAAGCCGCCGCAAGTCGTGCAAGTTCTGCGCGATCGGGCAATCGCTCGCGGCGGGGCGCACCATCGCGCACAAGACGCCCGAGCAGCTTGCCGAAGTGGCGCGCGCGGCGGTTCTGCTCGATGGCGTGAAGCATATGGTCCTCACGACCGGCACGCCGCCCACGCCGGATCGCGGCGCAAAAGTGCTGTGCGACAGCGCGTTCGCCATCAAGGCCGCCGTCGATCTGCCGATTCAGGCGCAGTGCGAACCGCCCGATGACGACCGCTGGTTCGAGCGCATGAAGGCAAGCGGCATCGATACGCTCGGCATGCATCTCGAAGCGGTGACGCCCGCCGTGCGCGATCGCATCATGCCGGGCAAGGCCAGCGTGCCGATGTCGCGTTACATGGAAGCGTTCAAGGCAGCCGTCGCCGTCTTCGGACGCGGACAGGTCAGCACGTACATTCTCGCCGGCCTCGGCGATAGCGCGCAGTCGATCATCGACATGTCGCGCGAGTTGATTGCGCTCGGCGTGTATCCGTTCGTCGTGCCGTTCGTGCCGATCAGCGGCACGCCGCTCGAAGACCATCCCGCGCCGGAGCCGGAATTCATGCGTTCGGTGCTCGCGCCCATCGGCTCGATGCTCGCCGAAGCACAGATGCGCTCGACCGATATCAAGGCCGGCTGCGGCAAGTGCGGCGCGTGTTCGTCGCTTTCATCGTACGAGGTGTGATCATGTTCGTCGAAGCCGATGTGCCCGATCTCGATTACTCGCCGGTCGAATATCGCGTGAAGTGGGCGACGCTGTCGTGGGAAGCGAGCGAAGCCTACAAGCTGCGGCGCGCGGTGTTCTGCATGGAGCAAGGAATATTCATCGGCGATGACCGCGACGCTATCGACGAACGCGCGCAACTGCTCGTCGCGCTGAGTTGCGTGGCGGGCATGCCGGAACAGGTCGTCGGCACGGTGCGCATCCACGAGGAAGAGCCCGGCGTGTGGTTCGGCTCGCGTCTTGCCGTGCACGCTGCGTTTCGCTCGCACGCGAAGATCGGCGCGACCTTGATCCGGCTTGCGGTATCGAGCGCGCATGCGTTGGGCTGCGAGACGTTTCTCGCGCACGTGCAGTCGCAGAACGCGCCGCTCTTTGCGCGCCTGCGCTGGGATTCGCTGAAGGAGGAAGCCATTTTCGGGCGCCCGCATCATCTGATGCAGGCGCAACTCGATGCGTATCCGCCGTGCGTCACGCCGCAAAGCGGCTTCGTCGCGCTGGCGCGCAAGCCGTCATGAGCACGTTGTCCGCACTGGTCGAGCGTTTGCGCGAGAGCCGCGGCTTTCGCCACAAGCGCGATATCGCGGATGTCGTGAGCCGCTTGCCCGACAACCGTCTCGATCTTTCGCAAGCGGTTGCAATCGGCGACGACTGCGCGGCTATTCGCGATGGCGACGGCTTTCTGCTCTTCGCCATCGAAGGCATGGTCAGTGACTTCGTGCGCGCCATGCCGTGGTTCGCGGGCTATAGCGCGGTCATGGTCAACGTGAGCGATATCTACGCGATGGGCGGCCGCCCGCTCGCCGTAGTCGATGCGTTATGGAACGCGAACATCGAGGACGCCTCCGAAGTGCTCGCGGGCATGACGGCCGCATCGGCGACGTACGGCGTGCCTGTCGTCGGTGGACATAGCAACGTGCAGAGCGACGGCGCGCAACTCGCGATGGCCATTCTCGGCCGCGCCCGCAAGCTCTTGACGAGTTTCGATGCACGACCCGGCGACGCGCTTCTGATGGCCGTCGATCTGCGCGGCAAGTATGAAGACCCGTATCCGTTCTGGAATGCGTCGACCGATGCGCCGCAAGGCCGTGCGCGCGACGACTTCGAGATACTGCCCGCGCTCGCTGAAGACGGACTCTGCGATGCGGCGAAGGACATCAGCATGGCGGGCGCGCTCGGCACCGCGCTCATGCTGCTCGAATGTTCGAAGGCGGGCGCTCGTATCGATCTCGATGCCATCCCGCGTCCCGCTGACGCCGACCTCGAACGCTGGCTCACCGCCTTTCCGAGCTTCGGCTTCGTGCTGTCGGTGCGCCCCGAACATGTCGATGCCGTGCGCGCGCGTTTCGAAGCCCGTTCGCTGGCGTGCGCCGCGATCGGCTCGGTGGATGCGTCGCGCGAAGTGGTCGTCGAACGTGGCGGGGAAAGCGCGCTGTTATGGAATCTGCGCGAAGAAGGCTTCATTTGCGCGAGGAGCGCGACATGATGCGCATAGGCTTGCTCACGCATTCGGTGAATCCGCGCGGGGGTGTCGTGCATAGCCTCGAACTCGCGCGTGCGCTCCACGAAAGCGGCCACCTCGTGACGATCTTTGCGCCCGCGCGTGAAGGCGAATCCATGTTCCGCGCATCGCCGTGCCGCGTGGTGCTGGCGCGCGTGGCCGGAACGCGCGATGGTCTCGCCGCAATGGTCGATGAGCGCATCCGCGCGCTGAAACATGCGCTGATCGAAGAAGGCGCGGAGAGCTTCGATGTTCTCCATGCGCAAGACAGCATTGGCGGCAATGCGCTCGCCGAGCTTAAAGCGGAAGGCTGCATCAAGGGATTCGTGCGTACCGTTCATCATCTCGACAATTTCGACGATGCGCGTCTTTCGCACTGGCAACGTCGCGCGTGGCAAGACGCCGACGCCGTGCTCTGCGTCAGCGATGCATGGACGCGCACGATGTACGACACGCATGGCGTGCATGCGCGCACGGTGAGAAACGGCATCGACAGAACGCGTTATGCGGCGCGCGCGGACCGACAGCGCGACGAGTTACGCAAGCGCTTCGCGATAGGCGCGGGGCCGGTCGTGCTGGCTGTGGGCGGCATAGAGGCGCGCAAGAACACGCTCATGCTGCTCGAAGCGTTTGCGCTGCTGCGTGCGCAACGGCCATCGGCGCAACTGGTGCTTGCCGGCGGCGCGAGCCTGCTCGACCACGACGCCTACACGCGCCGCTTTCTTGCGCGTGCAGCCGAGCTCCGCCTCGATCACACGCAAGTGATCCTTACCGGTCCCTTGCCCGACGATCAGATGCCCGCGCTGTTCAGCATCGCCGATGTCGTCGCCATGATCTCGCTACGCGAAGGCTTCGGCCTGGTCGTACTCGAAGCGCTGGCGAGCGCCAAACCCGTCATGGTCTCGCATATCGAACCCTTCACCGACTATCTCGACGATCGAACCTGCATCTTTACCGATCCACATGACGCCGCTTCGATTGCCAAGGCGCTTGCAAAAGCAATGGACGGTGCACACGACATCGATTTCGATCAAGCCGTGCCGGCCTTGCTCGACCGCTACACATGGCAGGCGAGCGCTGCGCATCATCTCGACATCTACGGCAAGTGGCTGCAAAGCCTGCCGCTCACGACCGTCTAAAGGAACGCCACCATGCCTGTCATGCACTTTCGAATTCGCTGGCCCGATGGCGTCGAAGCGAACTGTTATTCGCCGTCCACGGTTGTCGGCGAATTCTTCACACCGGGCAGCACCTATCCCGTCGATGACTTCGTCGCGCGCTCACGCGAGGCGCTGACGATAGGCTCCGAGCGCGTGCGCGAGAAGTACGGCTTCGCGTGCTCGGCCGCGATGGATCAACTCGCGCAGATCGAAGCCGACGCGGGCCGCTTCGATGCAAGACCCGGCGCGCTCGTCACCGTGCTCGCGCTCGATTGAAGTCCTTGGATCAAAGGGAATCGGAACATGTCGAACGTCACTTCCACAGAGACGCACTACAGCGTGATCGTCGTTGGCGGCGGGCAAGCCGGGCTGTCGGTCAGCTACTTTCTGCAGCAGGCGAACATCGATCATCTCGTGATCGAGAAAGCGACCGTCACGCATACCTGGCGCACGCAGCGCTGGGATACCTTCTGCCTCGTCACGCCGAACTGGCAATGCGCGTTGCCGGGCTACCCGTACACTGGCGCGGACCCGCATGGCTTCATGAAGAAGGATGAGATCATCGACTATCTCGATGGCTTCATCGCGAAGGTCAATGCGCCCGTGCTCGAGCAGACCGCCGTGTTACGCGTGCAACGTGATGCAGCGGGCCGCTATGCCGTGAAGACCACGCAGGGCGAGTTCACGGCGGATCAGATCGTGGTGGCATCGGGCGGCTATCACACGCCTATCGTCCCGCGCATGGCCGAACGCTTGCCGCAGGAGATCGCGCAGGTGCAGTCGTCGGAATATCGCAATGCGGATCAGTTGCCACCGGGCGCGGTGCTCGTCGTCGGATCGGGCCAGTCGGGCGCGCAGATCGCGGAGGACTTGCATCTCTCGGGACGCAAGGTGCATCTCGCCGTGGGCGAAGCGCCGCGTTGCGCGCGGTTTTATCGCGGACGCGACGTGGTCGACTGGCTCGCGGACATGCGCTACTACGAAATGCCGGTGACGGATCATCCGTTGCGCGAAGGCGTGCGCGACAACACCAATCACTACGTGACGGGCCGCGACGGCGGCCGCGATATCGACCTGCGCCGCTTTGCACAGGAAGGCATGGAATTGTTCGGGCGGCTGCAGGATCTCCGCGATGGCAAGCTGCGTTTTGCGCCCAACCTGCGCGCGAATCTCGACGAAGCCGACGATATCTACAACCGCATCAACATGAGTATCGATGGCTTCATCGACAAGCATGGCATCGACGCGCCCGCAGGCGAACGCTACGAACCCGTGTGGCAGCCGCAAGACGAGCGCACCGAGCTTGCGTTGACGGACAGCGGGATCACGTCGGTGGTGTGGTGCATCGGCTTCACGCCGGACTTCAGCTGGCTCGATGCGCCGGTCTTCAACGGACGCGGCTACCCGACGCACCGGCGCGGCGTGACAGCCACGCCCGGCATCTACTTCGTGGGCTTGCCGTGGTTGCATACATGGGGCTCGGGCCGCTTTTCGGGCGTCGCGCGCGACGCGCAATTTATCGTCGATGCGATCTGTGCCGAACGGGCCGCCACGGTCGATCAGATATCGATCGCGTGCGCCTGATGCTCGACGCGAGTGAAACGGCCCGCGCTAAAACGAACAACGAAGCGGGCCTTGGCCACACATTTACTTCACCGATGCAGCGCTATTGAGCTGTGCATAGTCGGCGGGCATGGCGCCGGACGTCAGCACGGTGGCAGGCAGATGCTGCGTGTCTTCCGCCGATACGGCGCCGACGAACTTCCAGCCGGCCGGCATCTTCACGAACGTGTAGCCCGTGGGTTGATCCACGAACACCGAATAAACCGGACTCGCTTGCGACACGACAGGCGCGGCGGTTTGCGCAAACGAAACCAGCGGCGCGGCCAGAACGAACGCGGCGGCCAAGGCGGTAATAGATGATTTCATGTTGATGCTCCAGAAAGCTGAATTGTGTAATGATCGACACACATATTAAAACACTGGTCCGTGCAAAGGTCCAGATATTTTGTTACGATCAACACAGAATTCAGAATTCCATGGAACGCACCAATCGCGTGCCACGTCGTTCATAAAAATGGAGACGACATGACGCTGCATCGAGATGAAGTCTTGGAGACGGTTCACAAGACGCGTGGCCGACCGCGCGCCTTCGACCGCGACGCCGCCCTCAGGCGCGCGATGGAAGTGTTCTGGGCCAAGGGTTTCGACACCTGTTCCATGGCCGATCTCGTCGATGCCATGGGCATCAACTCGCCGAGCCTTTATGCCGCGTTCGGCAGTAAGGAAGACTTGTACCGCGAGGCGATCGCGCTCTATTCCGCCGCGGAAGGTGGCGCGGCGGTGCGCCAGTTGCGCGCGCACGAGTCCGCGCGCGACGGTTTGCGCGCCATGTTCCGCACGAGCATCGAGCTTTTCACGAGCGGGACGGGGTCACGCGGCTGCATGATCTTTCTGGGCGGCATGTCGGTGGCGCCGGAGCACGGCGAGTTGCGCGACGAGTTGCGCAAGATTCGCCGTCAGGTGGCAAGCGCCATCGCCGCGCGGCTCAACGATGCGCGCAAACACGGCGAGCTCCATGCCAACGCGGATATCCATGCGCTCGCTGCGCTTTGCATGACGCTCTTCGCGGGCTTGTCCATCGAGGCGCAGGATGGCGTGCGTCGCAACGCGCTGTACGCCGCGGTCGATCAGTTCATCGCGAGCTTGCCGTTCGAATCGAAATGAAAGCGCCGCTCAAGGCCGACACGCACATCTGGCGCGCGCCGGAACTCGGCGCGGAACTGCTGCGCGGCCGCTTTGCCGATTTCTCCTACGACGTCCATGCGCACGACACCGCCTGTTTCGCGCTGCTGACGGGCGGCGCCATCCGCATCCGCATGCGCGGCACGGAGTTCGTGGCGCGACGTGGCGACCTCTACGCCATCGACGCCGATGAACCGCACGCGGGCTGGCCCGTCGACGAAGCCGGCTGGACGCAGCGCACACTCTATGTCGATGTCGCGCATCTGCGTGCGCTCGCGGGCGACGAACGTATGCGCGGCGGAGGGCTGATCGGCCCGATCATTCGCGATCCGGCGTTGTGCGCGGCGCTTCACGATGTGCACCGGTCATCGGAAGAGCAGGGACCGTCGCTGTATCGCGACGAGCGGTATTTGCAGTTCGCGGCGCGTCTCACCGGCCGGCATATGACGGATCGCACGAAGGACGCAAAAGCGCCGCGCGAACCGCGCGCCGTGGCGGCCGCGCGCGGGTTTATCGACGAACGTCTGGGCGAGCAGGTGCATCTGGAAGATATCGCGGAGGCGGCGAATTTGCCGCCCTATCGCTTGTTTCGCGCCTTCAGTCGTGAAACCGGCATGACGCCGCACGAGTATCAGCGGCAGGCGCGCGTGCGCGTCGCCATGGCGTTGATCCGCGATGGCGGCGCGTTGAGCGATATCGCGGCCGCGACCGGTTTCGCGGATCAGGCGCATCTCACGCGCACTTTCCGCCGCATGCTTGGTGTCACGCCAGGCGCATACAAGACGGCGACGCGTTGAATCGAAGCAAGTTTATTTAAGCAGGCCGAGATTCGCGACCGCTTTGCTGACGGGCTTCTTGTCGCCGATCAGTGCGAGACCGACATAGCGCAAGGCCTCGGTTTCCACGCTGGCGACGGCATCGCGGAAGGCGTCGTAATCGGTCGTTTGCTGGCCTTGCACGGGAAACGTCACGACATCGCACGATGCGGCCGCGGCCTTCGCGCGCAACGCCGATAACGTGTCCTGATCTGCCGCCAGGACTGCAATGCCGATGGGAATCAGCCCCGGATGCGCGTGCCCGGAGGCATCGACGAGCGGCGCGCCGACGAGCGACGGATGCCGCTGCCCCACCGTCAGCGCCAGCACCGCCGCCGCGTTCGCCGCCCGGCCGGTTGGCAGTTCGCTATCCACCACGATCACGCAGCGTTGCGGCCGCGCGCTTGGTTCATGTTGTTCTGGTGATGCGCTCGTCATAAGGGCTGTCCGTTTCGGTTCGAAGTGACCCATTGTGAAAGCGCTGGCGGCTCGTCGTCTTGAATCCTGTTGCACGCATGTTGCAACGCTGGCGCGTCGGCGCAGGCATTCTGAAAGCCTCGAACCCTTTCCTGCCGGGCAAAACGCTGAAATAACACGAAAACCTAGTCGTAACCCGCGTTATGAAGCGTTTGCTTTTCGTGCAAACTGCGCATATTCGAGACGTAGCTCGCATTGTTCGTCGCTCCTGCTGGAAACCTCAATCGACCCGACCGCCATGCTCGCTGAAACGCAGTCGCAGACTGCCCCGCCCATTACCGACATCGAACAACTCGCGGAAGACTACGCGCGCTTTGCCCGCCGTACGCCTTCCGAAATGGGCATTTGTCTGCGTTCGCTCCTGCAGCGGCGCGACATGCTGACAGTGGCGAGCGCGCACGGCCAGATCGTCACGCAACTGCTGGAAGTGGACCCGCGCGAAGGGCGTATCGTGTTCGACTGGGGCGGCGTGGAGTCGGACAATCGCGCGTTGCTCGCAGCGCCGCAGTTGTACTTCAAGGGCGCGCCGGAAGGCGTACGCGTCGAGTTCACGACGGGCCCGGCGCAAGCGGTGAGCTTCGAGGGACGACAAGCGTTCGAAGTATCGTTCCCGGAAGCCGTCTATCACGTGCAGCGCCGCGAGTACTTCCGCGTGCCGGCGCCCATCCTCGATCCCTTCTTCGCCAAGGGCACTTATCCGGACGGTGACCCGTTCCACTGCGAAGTGCACGACATTTCGCTTGGCGGCGTCGCGCTGCGCATGGATACGCCGCGCCTCGCGGAAACGGAGATCGGCACGCTCTTCACCGATGTCCTTTTGAACCTCGGTGCGGGCGGCTCGCTTTCGGTGGATCTCGCGCTCGTCTCGCCGCGCAGTATCACGACGCCGCGTGGCGACGTGCGCTATGTCGTCGGCTTTCGCTTCACGCGGCTTTCGGGCTCGGCGGAAAGCGTGTTGCAGCGACTCATCACGCGCATCGAGGCGAAGCGGCGCAGCCTGTCGGCGTGAGCGCGGACAGAGGAAACGAGACGCGTGGAGTAGAATTCGGGCCTCATTCCAGCAGTTAAGACGAAGCATGTTGACTATGTTGCCCAGAGCCTGGCGCGGAGAAGAACGCTTCTGGAAAGTCTGGTGGCTACTGGGTCTGCCCTTGCATCTCGCATGGTGGGCGCTCTATCTCTACCTTCTGTCGAGCGGCCTCGCTCCCGAAACGTTCCTGTTGCTCACCATCTGGTTCTGGCCCGGCACGCTCGCGTTATTCGCGGCGGGTTCGGTACTCTATCTGGCGTGGTGCGCGGTGGCGTGGCGTTGTTCCGGCAATGTCGATAACCGCTTCTGGACGATCCTCGCGCGCGTGCTGATCGGCGTGGGGCTGGGCTCGTTTCTGACCGAATGGCTGTTGATTCTCGGCGCGCCGCTCGCCTGAGTGCGACGCCTGGCGCGATGCTTCGCGGTTTCTTTTGACACGGAGTGCCTTTGCATGCCGCTTCGATCGATGTTCCGTTTCCTGAGCGCTTGCTGCGCCGCCGCCGCGTTGTGCGGCGCGCTGCCACCGGCGGCCAACGCGCAGACCGATCAGGATGTCGATGCCCGCATCGACACGCTCTTCGGCGCCCACGAGACATATCGCGCGTTCTTCGACAAGCTCAAGCAGGCCGTCGCGGCCGGCGACAAGAACGCGGTCGCGGGCATGATCCACTATCCGATCGCGGTGCATCGCAACAGCAATGGCGACAACGCCTTGCTGCGTAACAAGCGCGAGTTCGTGGCGGCCTACGCGGGTATCTTCACGCCAGAACTCGTCGATACCGTCGCGCATCAGCAATACGCCAAGCTCTTCGTGCGCGATCAAGGCGCGATGATCGGCGACGGCGAAATCTGGTTCAGCGGCGTGTGCCGTGACGACGCCTGCAAGGACTCGGACGTTCGGATCACGGCGTTCAATCTGGAGTGAGCGGACATGTTCACGGAGTTCGCGAAGACCGTGCTCGTGATCGTCGCGGGCCTTTTTCCGATCATCAATCCGCCCGCGGTCGCACTCGTCGTGCTGAGCATGCTGCCGCATCTGGCCGATGCCGAACGCAGCGAACTCGCGCGGCGCATCTGCATCAATAGCTTCGCCATCCTGGTCGTGTCGCTGCTGGTCGGTGCTTATGTGCTCAACTTCTTCGGCATCTCCATTCCGGTGCTGCGCGTGGCGGGCGGTATCGTCGTGGCCATGGCGGGGTGGGGATTGCTCCAGGCGCCCGACGACGACACAACGACCGAACCCGCGCCCACGCCGCGTAGCGGTGCTTCGCTGCGCGCCAAGGCGTTCTATCCGCTGACTTTGCCGATCACCGTCGGACCGGGTGCCATCGCTGTCGCCATCGCGCTCGGAACCGGGTCGCCGCGTGAAGGGTTGCAGCCGGTGCATCTGATCGGCGTGATCGTCGGTCTCGTGCTCGTGTGCGCGAGCATCTACTTGTGCGTGCGCTTTGCCGGGCATCTGGAACGGCTGCTCGGCACGGTCGGCACGCAGGTCGCCATGCGGCTTTTCGCGTTCGTCATCTTCTGCATCGGCGTGCAGATTCTCTGGCTCGGGCTCTCCGATCTCATCGCGTCGGTGCGGCTCAGTATCAAATGAATCGTAAACCCTAGGCGACGCGTCTTCGATGCGAGCGCTAGGATGCGGTTCGATTCTATGGTAGCGATACCATCGCACTGAAAGACCGGACGACGATCCGGCCGCACAAGGAGACACGGTTTGACCTCATCCCGCAAGACGCCCGAACAGTTGCGCAGCCACCGCTGGTACGGCGTGAACGACCTGCGCTCCTTCGGTCACCGTTCGCGCACGGCGCAGATGGGCTATCACTCGTCCGATTACATGGGCAAGCCGGTCATCGCCATTGTGAATACATGGAGCGAGATCAATTCGTGCCACACGCACTTCAAGCAGCGCGTCGAGGAAGTGAAGCGGGGCGTCTGGCAGGCGGGCGGCTTTCCCGTCGAAATGCCGGTGATGACGCTCGCCGAGCCGTTCCAGAAGCCGACGACCATGCTCTACCGCAATTTTCTCGCGATGGAAGTCGAGGAACTGCTGCGGTCATATCCGTTCGATGGGTGCGTGCTCATGGGCGGCTGCGACAAGACCACGCCTGGCCTGCTGATGGGCGCGATCAGCATGAATCTGCCTTCCATCTTCCTGCCCGCCGGCCCGATGCTGCGCGGCAACTGGAACGGCCGCACGCTCGGCAGCGGGTCGGACACGTGGAAGTACTGGGCCGAACTGCGCGCGGGCAAAATCACGGAAGACGAGTGGAAGGGCGTGGAGAGCGGCATTGCGCGCTCGCCGGGCCATTGCATGACGATGGGCACCGCCTCGACCATGACGAGCGCCGCCGAAGCGCTCGGCCTCACGCTGCCGGGCTTCGCTTCGATCCCCGCCGTGGATTCGCGGCACGCGCAGTTCGCATCGCTGACGGGGCAACGCATCGTCGAAATGGTGTGGACCGATCTCAAGCCGCTCGACATCCTCACGCCGAAGTCGTTCGACAACGCCATCACCACCGTGCTCGCGATGTCCGGCTCGACCAACGCCATCGTGCATCTCGTGGCCGTCGCGCGCCGCGCGGGCGTGCCGCTTACGACCGCGCGTTTCGATGAGTTGTCGCGCATCACGCCCGTCATCGCGAATCTGCGTCCGGCCGGCAAATATCTGATGGAGGACTTCTTCTATGCAGGCGGCCTGCGCGCGCTGCTCGCGGAACTCGGCGATCTAATCGATGGCTCGCAACTAACTGTCAATGCCGCGACCCTCGGCGAAAATATTCAGGGTGCCGAAATTTTCGACGATGACGTCATTCGCCGGCGAAGCAACCCGCTCGTGCCGAACGATGGCCTCGCCGTGCTAACCGGCAACCTTGCGCCCGATGGCGCCGTCATCAAGCCGGCTGCGATGGAAGCGCATCTGTTGCGGCATCGCGGCCCGGCGGTCGTGTTCAGGGATTACGCCGACATGGCCGCGCGCATCGACGATGAAGCACTCGACATCACCGCCGATTCCGTGATCGTACTGCAGCACGCAGGACCGGTCGGCGCGCCCGGCATGCCGGAGTGGGGCCAGTTGCCGATTCCGCAAAAGCTCCTCAAGCAAGGCGTGCGCGACATGGTACGCATCTCGGATGCGCGCATGAGCGGCACGAGCTACGGCGCGTGCGTGCTGCACGTGGCGCCGGAATCGTTCGTCGGCGGACCGCTTGCGCTGGTCGAGGATGGCGATGTCATCGAACTCGACGTGCACGCGCGCAAGCTTCATCTCGACGTAAGCGACGCGGAACTCGCCGCGCGCAAGGCGGCGTGGGTCAAGCCGAAACGCCCGTTCGAGCGCGGCTTTGGCGTGATGCATCAACTGCACGTCACCCAGGCGAACAAGGGTTGCGACTTCGACTTTCTCGAAGAACCCTTGGCCGATGACTCTGCTGAAATGAAATCGCACGACGATCCGGAAATTCACTGACACCATGACCATTCAAGACATCGACGTCGCCGACGAAACCATCGAGCAACTGCGCCACGTCAGCACCGCGACGCTCACCACGCAGCTTTTCAAGCGCGGCTTGCGCAACGTGTTTCTGCAAGGCGTCGCGCCGCTCGTCAAGCCCGCTAATGGTGCGCCGAACCTCGTCGGCCCCGCGTTCACGTTGCGCAATATTCCGGCGCGTGAGGATATCGATCACGTCGGCGTGTTTCAGGACCCCGATCATCCGCAGCGCAAGGCCGTCGAAACGGCACCGCCTGGCAGCGTGCTCGTGCAGGATTGCCGCGGCGACCGCACGGTGGCGTCGACGGGATCGATATTGACCACGCGTCTCAAGGTGCGCGGCGTCGCGGGCATGGTCTCGGACGGTTGCGTGCGCGACAGCGGCACGATCGGCGATATCGGCTTGCCGTTGTTCTGCGCGGGCGCGAGCGCGCCGCTCAATCTCGCGAAGCATCACGCGGTCGATATGAACGTGCCGATTGCATGCGGCGGCGTGGCGGTGTATCCGGGCGATATCGTCGTCGGCGACGTGGATGGCGTCGTCATCGTGCCGCGTCACATGGCGTCCGAGGTCGCAAGGGACGCGGCCGAGCAGGAGTTGCTGGAAGAGTTCATCGCGAAGCGCGTGGCGGACGGCGCGATCTTGCGCGGCATGTATCCGCCGAACGAAGAAACGCTCGCCGCCTACGCGCAATGGCGCAAGACACGCGGCTGATTTTTATTCTTCCGCGAACGCCTTCAGCAAATGATGCGCGATGGCAAACGGCTTCGGCGCGGACAAGCCTTGCGCGTGGGAGCCATCGAGCATCGACGCTACTTCCTCGCGTGAGAACCAGCGCGCATCTTCGAGCTCGTTGTAGTCGATCGTGATGTCGGTTTCGACCGCGCGTGCGAAGCAGCCGATCATCAGCGACGATGGAAACGGCCACGGTTGCGAAGCGTAGTAGCGCACGTCGGCCGAGCGGATGCCCGCTTCCTCCAGCACTTCCCGGTAAACCGCATGCTCGAACGTCTCGCCCGGCTCGACGAAGCCCGCAAGCGCCGAGTACATGCCGGGCGCGAACTGCTTTTGCCGCCCGAGCAGGCAGCGCTCGCCATCGGTGACGAGCATGATGACGACCGGATCGACGCGCGGAAAATGCTGTGCGTGGCAGTTCGGACAAAGGCGTCGCCAGCCCGCGCCGGCGGCATCCGTGGCGTGGCCGCAGTTCGCGCAGAAGCGGTGCCGCCGATGCCAGTCGAGCATCGAACGCGCTTCGCCGAGCGCACTGACGAGCGACGGTTCGACAAGACCTTGCATTGCGATGGGCCGCAACTCCACCGCTTCGACGGGCGACGCGTCGAGCGCATTCGCAATACTCTCGGCGCTGCCTTCGAGGGCGTGCGCGAAGAGCGCGCGGCCATCCGCTTCGCGACCGAGCAGCACGGTTTGCAGCGGCGCGCCGAATTTCGCGGCTTCGTCTGCATCGAACAAAGGATCGTGACCGTGCGCGCGCTTGAAGAGCGGCACATCGTTCACGAAGAGCAGAAAGCGCGTGGACGTCTGATCGCGCAGACCGGCGACGAAGCTGTCGTCGTCGCGCTTTTCGGAGACGCGGTCGAGCGGAGCAAGCGTGAAACCGATGGCGTGGGGCGGCGTGGGCATGGTGTTTTTATCGATGAGCGGGATGCGTGTCATCCGCGCGGACTGGGGATATTCGTTCAGTCGAACATCGTAGCGAAGTTGGCGGGTTCTTGCTGATGGGCAATTGCTTGACGGCAGGCTTACAGTTATCGCGCGGTTTTAGGATTTATCCCGTGGCGGCCGCCAAGCCCAGACTCCTAGAGTTCAGCTCCAACTCAACTAAAAGGGGAAGACTCATGGAGCCAAACATATCCGTGTCGATCGACGAGAAAGGGCAGCCCGTCATCACGCACGGCATGCCGCTTGCCGATTACTGCGTGCAGCGCGCGCAGACGTTGCGCGCGATGGTCCAGGTGGTATGCGGCGCGAAGCGGCCAGGAGAGGACGCGGGCGTCGTGTCCGCCGCGCTCATCAAGCCTTTGATGCAGTTGATCCGCACACAGGTCGACGAGCTCGAACCGCTTTTCAGGGCGCTCGATCAGCGCGCGTACGAGAAGGGTTTCGATGACGGCAAGGAAGTCGGATACCCCAGGCGCGCGCTGGTGGAACTGGACAAACAGAAGGTCTAGCAATGGCGCGGGGCACGCGCCCCGCGTTCAACTTGCGACTGTTTTGACGGACACGCGCACGTCGCGATACGACGGATTGATATCGAAGCTGCGCGCGGTGTTGCAGTACGCCGCGATACGGCGGGAAACAATGCCCGTTGCCCCTGACAACGCGCGCTGACAAACGCGCTCCATTTCGCGCAACTCGTCGCACTTGCTGACGATACCCGCCGCGCCCGCCTCTTGCATCGCGAAGAGCGTACTCGGCTCGGTTTCCTGCGTAAAAGCAACCACGGGTACATCGGGGAAACGCTCGCGCACCATGCGCAGCAGCGGAAACTCGCCGCCTGGCGCGCCTTCGAACGCACAATCCATCACGATGAGATCGCCGCCCGTCCTTTCGAGCTTCGTGAACAACTGCGCGGCGTTGCGCGCCGTTGCCGCCACCCGATAACGCCCGCGCGCCTCGAACCAACTTTGCAGGCCCAGCAGCACGACGGGCTGGTCGTCCGCTATCACGATATTTATCTTATAGATGGGCGTCATGCAGAGTTTCGCGGGTTTCGCTGGTGCTTCGGGTCTCGCACCTTAACAAAGGACGGCACGTCAGCGCTGCATCGCACAACAAAATTTTTTTAATTCCGCATGATCCGCTGTCGATTTTCAACGTGGCCGCGCGTCGTGCAGATAAAGGCCAAAGTCGCGACGGTTTTTTGCTTCTTTCGGCTTATTACAGGAGGTTTATCGATGAGTCTGATTCTGTACGCGCATCCGTTTTCCTCGTATTGTCAGAAGGTGCTGACCGCGCTGTACGAGAACGCGACGCCGTTCGAATGGCGCGCGCTTTCGCCGCAAACGCCCGAAGCGATGCAGGAACTGACGGAGTTGTGGCCGATAAAGCGCTTTCCCGTGCTCGTCGACAACGGCCGTTCCGTGATCGAGGCGAGCGTGATCATCGAGTATCTCGGGTTGTTTCATCCCGGCCCGGCGCGCTTGATTCCGGAAGATCCGCGCGCCGCGCTGGAAGTGCGCTTTCTCGACCGCTTCTTTGACAACTACGTGTCCACGCCGCAGCAGAAGATCGTGTTCGATTGCATGCGCGCGGATGGCGAGCACGACCCGCACGGTGTCGCGGATGCCCGCGCGATGCTCGACACGTCCTACGCCTGGCTCGACCGCCTGATGGCCACGCGCGAATGGGCGGCGGGCGATGCCTTCACTCTCGCCGATTGCGGCGCGGCGCCGTTTCTGTTTTACGCGGACTGGACGCATCGCATCGATGAGCGGTACGCGAACGTCGTCGCGTATCGAAAGCGTTTGCTCGCGCGGCCTTCGTTCGCGCGTGCGGTGGATGAAGCGCGGCCGTATCGCGCGTTCTTTCCGCCGGGCGCGCCGGATCGCGATTAAGCCTTCATGACAGGAGACGAAACATGAATACGCTCGTTCCCGCAGCAGAACTGGCCCAACGCGCCACCATGACTTTTCCGAACGAAAGCGCGGAGTATCGGCAGGCGCGTATTGCGTTGCTTGCCGAGGAAATCGAATTGAGGCGACATATCGAGCGGGTTGCGGAGATGCGGCGCGCGCTGCCGCCTGGCGGTATCGTCAAGGGCGATTATCACTTCGATGGCGAGCGCGGCGCGGTCGATATCGACGGGCTCTTCGGCGACAAGAACACGCTCGTCACGTATAGCTACATGTTCGGGCCGGAGCGCAAGCGGCCGTGCCCGATGTGTACGTCGCTGCTATCGGCGTGGGAAGGGGAGGCGGCGGACATTGGACAGCGCGTGGCGCTGGCGGTCATCGCGCGCTCGCCGCTCGAACGGCTGGTCGCGTTCAAGCAAGAGCGCGGCTGGCGCGATCTCGCCTTGTTCTCGGATACGAATGGCAATTTCAGCCGCGATTATCACGGCGTTTCGAAAGACGGCGGCGACGAACCGGCAATCAATGTCTTCACGCGGCGCGACGGCGTGATTCGCCATTTCTGGAGCGGCGAGATGGATTTCGCCACGGCCGATCCCGGCGAGGACCCGCGCGGCGCGCCCGATCCAATGCCGCTCTGGACCGTGCTCGACATGACGCCGGAAGGGCGCGGAACGGACTGGTATCCGAAGCTGGAGTATGGGGCGAAGAGTGAGTAAGGTGCTTAACCATCGCAATTGCAAGCACCTGCAAGTACGCGTCAGCGACACGCCGCACACGGTCAATGGCGCATGCAAACTACTTCGGCCCCTGCGTGCCGAGCGCATCGCCATGCGTCATGCCGGCCTGCCGGCTTCTGCCCACCCACGCCGCGAAGCGATCCTTGATGCGCAGGAACGGCACTTCGACCAGAAAGTAGCTCAAACTCGCGGCGACGAGCGCACCGATTACGCAGCCCGGAAAGCCGAATGCAACCGGCGAATGCGAATGCATGAATAGCTGCTGCCATAAGTAAAGGCTGAACGAGATCGTGCCGACATAAACGAACGGCGCGGTACGCAGCAAGCGCGAGAACCAAAAGCCCTTTTGCGATACCAACACGATGATGACGAAGCCGACCATCGCGGCTTCGAGCGTCGTGCCATAGGTGGCGCGCCATAAGCCGCCGAGTTTGTCCTGCACGGGAGGCACGACGAACATCAGAAGCGCGATCAGCACGCTGGGAATGACCGAGCCTAACGGCAGCGACGCGACCTTTTGCGCGAGACGGTCCTTATTCATCGCGACATAGCAGCCGATGAGAATTGGATCGATACCGGTATGCAGCATCATGCTGAGTTGCCCGCGAAGGCTCGGCGCCGCAAAATAAGTGGCTATTCTCACGAGTGGCACGAAGAAGATCAATCCGATGAGTACACGTTGATTGCCGCGCTTCAGGATGTAAAAGAGAAGCGGCGGCCAAAACCAGTAAAACTGCTCTTCGAGCGCGAGCGTCCAGAAGTGCCCGAGATACCAAGCGCCTTCGACGTGAGCCGCGTTCACGTTCGCAAGGCCCGCGACGCCGGCATAGTTCCAGAGATGCAATGCAGCCAAAGCAACTTGCCGATGATCGACATCGACGAGACCGGCAGCCGCTAGCATCGACACGATCATGAGATAGATATAGAACGCGGGCCAGATGCGCAGCGCGCGCTTTGCGTAAAAAGGCATGAGGCCAATAGTGCCGGTTGCTTGCCACTCGGCTTGCAGAATGCCTGTAATCAAAAAACCGCTCAGCACGAAGAACATCAGCACGCCGAGCCTGCCATCCGATATCAGGCGCAGCGGCGCATAGACGCCTTTGAAACCGCCATCGCTCATATGCTGCGCGTGTCCGATGACGACCATCATCACCGCAATACAGCGCAAGCCTGTCAGCTCTTGCACATGCTTCTTCATCGATATTCCTTAAGGAAGTCATGATCGGCGGCTAGTCGTTTAGTCGCACGCGCTCGAGCTCGATGGTCGGTCTAAAAAATTGGCAAGAAATAGCGCGGCTTGTTAGGAAATATTTCCGGTGCACGGTAGCGGCAGCTTTAGCGGCTTCAGCCCAAGGCTCAAGCACACAAGAAAAGTACAAAGGGATTTTTTTATTTTTATCCCTTCTATTCTTAAGCTGCCACCTATCTACCAGACAAGATCGTGCAAAGATGAACAAGAAAATTCGCGGCTTCGACGGCCTGCGCGGCATCGCCGTGTTCCTGGTGTTTCTTCATCACAAGGCAATGGCCGAAGGAACCGGCTTGGGCCATCTGGGCGTATGGATATTTTTTGCGCTAAGCGGATTTTTGATCACCGACATATTGACGACACAGCGACGGTATATCGATGCAGGCACGAGTACGTTCGGCGCGGAGTTGAAACGCTTTCTGTATCGGCGGACGTTGCGCATTTTCCCGATCTACTATCTGCTGCTCGCCACGCTCGCGGTGCTGATGACCATGGGTTTCGCCGGCCCCGAGTTGGCGGGCGGCATGCCGTATCACTTCGTCTATTTGTCGAACTTCTGGATTGCGGATGTGCTGCACGCGTGGCCGGGCCGTTATTCACACTTATGGAGCCTCTCGATCGAGGAGCAGTTTTATATCGTCTTCGCGCCGCTGTTGCTTGGCCTTCGGGCAGATTGGCACGGGCGCATATGCTGGCTGGTGCTTGCGCTTGGCGTGGGCTCGCTCTTTACCATGAAGGCGCTGCACGACTCACCGATTGCGATTTACACGCATCCGCTAACCAATTTTTGGTTGCTTGCGCTTGGCGGTATAGGCGCCGCGTTCGTCAAGCGCAGTCGCTTGCGCGCGCCGCTTTACGCGGTCGTCATTCTCTCTACCGTGATCGCGCTCTTGTGTTTTCAGGAACCCGAGTGGGAGCGCTTGGCCAATCCCTATTCATACACCGCGCTGTATGTTCTCTATGGCGCATGTATCGCAATGCTCGTTTGCGCGATAGCATGTAGCGCAAGCGGTCCGCTCTTACGTGTGCTTGAGTGGGCGCCATTGGCGGCGCTAGGAAAGATTAGCTATGGATTTTATCTTTACCACGGCTTCATTCCCGACTTCTACAAGAGCGCGAGCGTCAAGGCGCTGTTTGGCGCGTCGGGTGTTCCATGGTGGGCGCGTGTTCTTTGCGTACTTGCGTCGTTTGCGCTGACGTGGATTTTGGCGCGGCTTTCGTGGCGTTTTATCGAAGCACCGATTTTACGGCTCAAGAATCGGCGCTTTACGCGGTTGTCAGTGCAAGGTCCGGCCAATGCCGAATTAAGCGGCGGCGAAGCACGCTGAAGCACTTGAGCACCAAGGTTTTTTAGCGCTTCACAAAGATTATTTTTTGCGCTAAAGAATGCCGTCCTGCCGCGCTAGCCCATGCTTTAGGCCTTAGCGAAAAAACTGCTAAGTCTCGCTCAAAAAGTCTTGTGTTGTCATATTCGGACAAACCATAGTAATGGTATGCTTCGTGCACATATTCTTCATACACGAGCTGGACTACGCGTCGTGCGCCGGTTTGGTTAAATTGCTGCACCAAGAGCGAAAACCGAATCGGACGAATGCACCATTTTGTTGTTCGAGCAAACGTTTGCGAGTACCTCGAGATCCTTCGTTCGCGTGCTGACAAAGCCGGGGTTTGTGCTTCGTCGTCAGTGCTTGACCAGTACGCAGACCGATATCCGCAGCGCAGTCGACTGCATGGAGCAAAGCAATGTTTTTTAGCGAACTCAGCAATGAAGAGTGGGTATTGGTCTCCCAAATCATAGGAGAGAGCGAAGTCCGCGAGCATAGGCGCGGGCGTCCCAAAGCTCATCCACGCACAGTAGTCAATGCCGTGTTGTGGATTCTCACCACAGGCGAAACCTGGTCCAGATTGCCAAGCCATTACCCAACGGTTCCAACCTGCCGGCGCCGTTTCGTCGAATGGCAACTGAACGGCATTCTCATCGAGATCGTCAAGGTACTGGCGAACGCGGGCCGTTCTTTCGCCTATGTACCGCGTCAGCCGGTCACCGAAGCGGCGCCGCGTCCTGCGCCCGTGGCGTACGAATGTGACCGTCTGCGCGGTGTGTTTTGGCAGAACCCGGAGTCGTGGCAAACGCCGGGCGCCTTGCCGTTCAACAGTCTCGCGAGCACGCCACGGCGTCTGCCGGAAGCGCGCGACGTGGCGCAAGCCAATGCGTCCGTGCTGACGGTCAGGCGCATGCGCGCATCGCGTCCCGCGCGGCCGTACGAGGCGCCGTTGCCCTTCGAACCGGCATGTCCGCCTGTCGTCGATGCGCGCGGCTACAACATCTATCCCATCGCGCGGCCGGTGTCCGGCAACATGTTTCGCGGCTGGGCGGAAATCGTGAAAGACGGGCGGCGTATCGAGCGTTCCGGTTTGATCGGGCCGCGCTTCGCTTCGTCGGATGAAGCGCGCACGTATGCGCTCGAATGGGCGCGGCGCTGGATCGCGGCCGAAGCCACGCGCGGCGATACACCCGATGAAGCGGACATGGAGTCCGCTCAAGTCATGCAGCCCGAAGAGCGACCGGTCGAGCGCATGACGCTCGAGATGCGCGACTAAAAATGCGAACGCGCGGACCAGCTTCTCAAGGCTGGCCCGCGCGCTCTTGCTTAAAGCTTAATTTCTGCCGTACGTATCTTCGAATCGCACGATGTCGTCTTCGCCGAGATAAGTCCCCGACTGCACCTCGATGATTTCAAGCGGCATCTTCCCCGGATTTTCCAGCCTGTGTTGAATACCGATAGGGATATACGTCGACTCGTTCTCGGCCAGAATGAACGTTTCCGTTCCCCGTGTGACGAGCGCCGTTCCCCGCACCACGACCCAATGCTCCGCGCGATGATGATGCATCTGCAATGAGAGGCGCGCGCCCGGTTTGACGACAATGCGCTTGACCTGGAAGCGGTCGCCCTGATCGACCGAATCGTAATGTCCCCACGGCCGGTGCACCTTGCGATGATCCGCAGCCTCCGTGCCGCGCTCGGACTTGATGCGCCCGACGATTGCCTTAACGTCTTGCGCGCAAGATTTATCGGCAACGAGGATTGCATCGGCTGTTTCGACCACCACGAGATTTTGCGTACCCACGCACGCAATCAGCCGCCCTTCGGAATGCGCATAAGTCGATGAAGCGCCCTGGAACATCACGCGTCCGCGCGCGACATTCGAGGAATCGTCCTTAGGCAATATGTTCCAGATCGCATCCCATGAGCCGACATCGGACCAGCCTGCGTCGAGCGGCACGACAGCACCCGTGAAGGCCTCCGTGGCGCGTTCACCCGCAAGTTGCTCCATCACCGCATAGTCGATCGAATCCGACGGCGACGCCGCGAACGAATCGCGATCCAGCCGGAAGAACTCGCCATCGTCGCTGCCTTTATCGAATGCCGCGACGCACGCTGCATGAATAGCCGGCTGATAGTGTTCGATAGCTGCAACCCAAGTCGATGCGCGCACGATGAAAATGCCGGCATTCCAGCCATATTCGCCCGATTCTAGATACTGACGCGCGAGTTCGAGATGCGGCTTTTCGACGAAGCGCTCCAGCTTCCACGCGCCGCACGGCAGAGCTTCACCGCTCTTGATGTAGCCGTAGCCCGTTTCCGCATGCGAAGGCACGACACTCAAGGTGACGATCGCCCCTTGCTCCGCGCATTGCGCGCCGGTCGCAATCGCTCGATGAAACTCGTCCTGATTTGCAACCACATGATCGGCGGGCATGACGACGAGCACTGCATCTTCGCCTGCGCGTAACGCGTGAATGGCCGCTGCAGTCAGCGCGGGCGCCGTGTTGCGCGGCACGGGTTCGAGCACGAGCCGCGCGCGCCGGCCTTGGCCGCGCAGTTGTTCAGCCGTCGTGAAGCGATGCTCCTCATTGCACACGATGATGGCATCCGCCACGCGCAACGTCTTCTCCGCGGACACCGAGCCAAGACCATCGAGCCGATTGGCAGTGGCCTGCAGCAACGACTGCTCGCCAATGAGACCGATGAGCTGCTTGGGAAAATGTTCGCGCGACATTGGCCAAAGACGCGTGCCCGAACCACCTGCAAGGATCACGGGTTGAATGGCTAGGCGCGTGTCTGCGGCGACCGTGGCGAGCACGGTATCTGAAGCGTTCATGAAAAGCCTCCTGGCGTTGATCGCCTAATTCGGTAAGGCAATTTTTAGCACGCAGCAAAAGAGACGTTAAAACAAAAAAATCATGACGCGGCGCTGCATTTATTCATTGAAAGCAACCGCGACTGTCATGCGTTCGAGTGCCCGAATATTTTTCGCTAAGCGAGCCGATGCCTGCAAAGCCCCGTCCAGCAAGGGGGTCTTGAGCAAATAATTCTAAAAAAATCAGGCTGAACACGCAGACATATTTTCGCGGTTGCGGCGCCTTAATTATTCCGATTCCATATGCCTGAACAGCGGATGGACAAGAGCACTCAAGCAATTTGCTGGCGACTCCATCCGCGACAAGACGAATATGCGGGCGATCTTTCTTCCAGGGGTAAAGCGATGCTGAGCGTGCTATCGAGAGTCGTCGACATTGCCATGGCGGTGCTGGGCGCAGCGCTCGGCGCGTCGCTCTATGCGGGCGCTTTCGTATGGGTCGACGACGTGGAAGGCACCATGCTCGCGTTTTCATGCGTGCTGATGGTGATGACGTTTCCGTCTCTCGGCATCTATCAATCATGGCGCGGCAAGCCGTTCTATGACCTGCTGCTGCGCGTGATCGCGGCGTGGATTCTGGTCGAAAGCGCGGGCGTGCTGCTCACCTTCAGCATTCATCGCGCGGAGTCGCTGTCGCGCTTGTGGCTGATTTACTGGGCTGCGTCGACCATTGGTTTGTTGATCGTCACCAAGACTGTGATTTATACCGCGCTCAGATTTATCCGCCGCGAAGGCTTCAATCAGAAGACGGTGGCTATCGTCGGCTCGGCGCCTTATGCAAAGTTCCTGATTGGCCAGATGCGCAATCGTCCCGAAGCGGGCTTTAGCCCCGTGCTCGTCTTCGACTTGCAACTCGACGCAAACGATTCACCCATGCAAGGCGATGCCTTCAAGGGCGTGCCTATCGAACGCGATCTCGCGGAATTGACCAAGCGTGTGCGCGGCCGTGCGATTCGCGAACTATGGCTTGCCTTGCCGATTTCCGAAGAGCAGACCATTCACCGCCTCGTGAACGAGTTTCGCGACGACTTCGTGAACGTGCGCTTCATTCCGGATGTCCGCAGCCTCTCGTTCTTCAGCAACGCGGTGGTGGATTTGCTCGGCGTGCCCGCGATCAACCTGGCGGCATCGCCGATCACGGATGTGAAAGTGCTTCCCAAGCTCGTCTTCGATCGCGTCTTCGCCGCTCTGGTGCTGCTTGGCATGGCGCCGTTGCTCGCGGTGATCGCGTTGATGGTGAAGCTCTCGTCGCCTGGACCGGTGTTTTTTAAGCAAAAGCGCAAGGGGATCGACGGATACGAGTTCGAGATCTACAAGTTTCGTTCGATGAAGGTACACACCGAAGCGAGCGGGCAAATAACGCAAGCGCGTCGCGGCGACAAGCGCGTGACGAAGGTCGGGGCGTTCCTGCGGCGCACGAGTCTGGATGAGCTTCCGCAGTTCATCAACGTGCTGCGCGGCGAGATGTCGGTGGTTGGGCCGCGGCCGCACGCGCTCGAACACGACGATATCTACAAGGACCTCGTCAAAGGCTACATGCATCGCTACCGCATCAAGCCGGGCATCACGGGGTGGGCGCAAGTGAACGGCTATCGCGGCGAGACGGATCGCATCGAAAAGATGTCGGGACGCGTGAAGCTGGATCTCTATTACATGCAGCACTGGACCTTCGGACTCGACATGAAGATCGTCGCGCTGACGCTGTGGAAGGGCTTTGCAGGCGCAAACGCGTATTGATCGGCGGACAAAGTAGTTAGCGATGCAACGATATTTTCACTACCTGGAGCAGGACCATGAAACTGACGATCATCGGCAGCGGCTACGTGGGGCTCGTAACCGGCGCATGCCTCGCGGACATCGGCAATGAAGTACTGTGTCTCGACGTCGATCGACGCAAGATCGCCATTCTCAACAGCGGCGGAATTCCGATCCACGAGCCGGGACTCAAGGAAGTGATCGATCGCAATCGCGAAGCCGGGCGGCTCTCGTTTTCGTCAAATGTGCAGCAGGCGGTCGAACATGGCGAGATGCTGTTTATCGCGGTGGGTACGCCATCCGACGAAGACGGCTCCGCCGATTTGCAATACGTGCTCGGCGCCGCGCGCGATATCGGCCGCTATATGAATGGCTTCAAGGTCGTCGTCGATAAGTCCACCGTTCCGGTTGGCACCGCTCGACGCGTGAAGGCTGCGATAGAAACCGAGTTGGCCGGACGCGGCGTCGATCACATGTTCTCGGTGGTCTCGAACCCCGAGTTCCTCAAGGAAGGCGCGGCGATAGAAGACTTCACGCGGCCCGACCGCATCGTGATTGGTTGCGACGACGACGTGCCCGGCGAGCGCGCCCGCGATCGCATGAAGCGCCTCTATGCGCCATTCAACCGCAATCACGAACGCACGCTCTACATGGACGTGCAGTCGGCGGAATTCACGAAGTATGCGGCCAACGCAATGCTCGCCACGCGCATCTCTTTCATGAACGAGCTCGCGAATTTCGCGGACCGTGTGGGCGCCGATATCGAAGCGGTGCGGCGCGGCATCGGTTCGGACCCGCGTATCGGTTACGACTTTCTCTATGCGGGCTGCGGCTATGGCGGTTCGTGCTTTCCGAAGGACGTGCGTTCGCTGATCCAGACCGCGACGGAATTCGGCCATGAAATGAGCATTCTCAAGGCGGTCTCGAACGTCAATGAGGCGCAGAAAGATACGCTCACGCGCAAGATCGTCGAACGTTTCGGCGACGATCTCACGGGACGCACCATCGCGCTTTGGGGACTTGCGTTCAAGCCCAATACCGACGACATGCGCGATGCGCCGAGCCGCGTGCTGGCCGCTACATTGCTCGAACGCGGCGCATCCATCGTGGCTTACGATCCCGTCGCCGTGGATGAGGCGCGCCGCGTCTTTGCCATCGACCTGCACGACAAGCCCGATGCGCTCGGACGTCTCACGTATGCGAACAATCACAAGCAAGCGCTCGACGGCGCGGATGCACTCGTGATCGTCACCGAATGGAAAGTCTTCAAGAGCCCCGATTTCGACGCGATCAAGCGGCGTCTCAAGACACCCGTGATCTTCGATGGCCGCAATCTTTACGAGCCGGAAACCCTCCAGGAAATGGGTATCGAGTATCACGCGATCGGGCGCGGCGTGCGCCACGTCGAACGTGACGTGACGGCGAGCGTGGCCTAGAGCGCGCGCATGTTCGGAAGCGTATTGATCGTCTGTCACGCCAACATCTGCAGAAGCCCCGCCGCCGAAGCGCTCTTTCGTGCGCATCTCGCGCGGCGCGGTGGCCGTCCGATCGAGTTTCGTTCGGCGGGTCTCTATGCGCATGAAGGCGACGACATCGACCCGACCATGCAGCGTCTGCTCGCCGAACTGGGGCTGGATTCGTCGGGGCATCGCTCGCGCCGCTTCAATCGTCAAATGGCGCGCGAAGCCGAATTGATCCTCGTGCCCGAGCGCAAACAGATCGATGCAATTTCACGACTCGCGCCCACGACGCGCGGCAAGGTGCATCTCTTAGGCAAGTGGGAAGACTCGGAGGTGACAGACCCGTATGGCGGCCATGAAGCCGCTTATCGGGAGAGTGTCGGACTCATCGAACGTCTGGTCCTTGGATGGCTAAACAAAATATGCTGATTTCGCGCTTGTCTAAGTACTCGATTTTGCTGACGACCTTTTTGTCGGCCTTGATTGCCGGATGTGCCGCCACACCGGGAAACTTCCTGAACACATCGCGTCTGCAGGACAACGACCCCACGCCGACCGCGACCTATCCCGTGCGTCTGATCACGGCGCAAGTCGTCGCAGAGGAAATGGCCGCGCCTGAAGTCGCGCAACCCTTGCCGCCCGCGCGCTTCGCCGACGAATCGCAATACGTTTATCGCGTGGCGCCGCAGGACATTCTAGGCGTAACGCTCTGGGATCACCCCGAACTGACGACGCCGCAAGGCAGCACCCTGTCGATGGGCGGCAACACCACGCAAACCGTCGCGGGCGCGCTGGCGCAGCCTTATACGCAGGCTTTGCCGGGACAGGCCGACCCATACGGTCAGACGGTCTCCGCGGACGGCTACATCTTCTTTCCGTTCATCGGCAAGACGCGTGTGGCGGGCAAGACCGTCGGCGAGATTCGCGACGAACTTGCGGCCAAGCTCTCGCCGTATATCAAGAACCCGCAGCTCGATGTGCGCGTGCTGGCCTATCGCAGTCAAAAGATCGCGGTGACGGGCGAAGTGAAGACGCCGGGTCCGCTCGCCGTGAGCGATGTACCGCTCACGCTCGTCGATGCCATCACGCGTTCTGGCGGCACGACGACAGAAGCCGACCTGCAGCGCGTGCGCCTCACGCGCGGCGGCAAGCTCTATGTACTCGATGCAAACGGCATGCTCGATCGCGGCGATGTCTCGCAGAACGTCATGCTGCAATCGGGCGACATCCTCAACATCCCGGACCGCTACGACAGCCGCATCTTCGTGATGGGTGAAGTGAAGACGCCGATGCCGGTGAACATGGTGCGCGGCCGTGCATCGATTGCGGATGCGCTCACGCAAGCGGGCGGCGTGCTCGATACCGACGCCAACGTGCGCCAGATTTATGTCGTGCGCGGCGTGCGTGCGAATCCTTCGCAGCCGGACATCTATCGCCTGGACATGTCGCAACCGGATTCGCTCTTGCTGTCGACGCAGTTTCAGCTTCGTCCGCAAGACGTGGTCTATGTGGGAACGGCTGGCGCGGTGCAGTTCAATCGCCTGATCAATCAGGTGCTGCCGACGCTGCAGACGATCTTCTACCTGAAGCAACTGACGCGCTGAGCGTTTCAACCATTACCCGTGGCGGGAGTCGAATCGTGGATATGCAAGCTCATCCTTATTTGCAAAAGCCGGACGAAGAGGACGTGGTCCTCGGCAATCTGATCCAGGCCGTGATCGACGATATCTGGTGGCTGATCGGCGTCGCTGCTTTCGTCATCGCGGCGGCGGCCGTGTACTGCTATCTCGCGCGGTCCATCTACTCCGCCGACGCGCACGTGCGCGTCGAGACCAACGACAACACGTCGCAAGCGCTGACGCAGACGCAGACGGGTCAGGCCATCAACAGCGGGTCGAGCGCGCTGCCGACGGATGCGGAAATAGAGATCATCAAGAGCCGTGGCGTGGTCGCGCCGGTGGTCGATCAATGCAAGCTGAACTTCGCGGTATCGCCCATGACGATGCCGTTTTTCGGCAGCATCGCGGCGCGGTTCGCGACGCCCGGCCAGCCCGCGAAACCTTGGTTCGGCATGACGAAATATGCGTGGGGCGGCGAGGTGATCGACGTCGATTCCGTCGATGTCGAGCCGCGCTACGAAGGCAAGGACCTGATCCTCACCGCACTCGGCGATGAACGTTTTTCGCTCGTCGATCCGGACGGTCATGCGCTCTTGCAAGGCAGGGCCGGCGCAAGCGCAAGCGGCAATGGCGTGACGCTGCTGGTGACGAAGCTCGTGGCGCGCCCCGGCACGCAGTTCAAGGTAATGCGCGCGAACGACCTGAGCGCCATCGGCGCGTTTCAATCGGGTATCACGGTGACGGAGCAAGGCAAGCAGACCGGCGTGATTCAGATATCGCTCGAGAATCAGAATCCGGACAAGGCGGCGGAAATCGCCAATGCGCTTGCGCAGTCTTATCTGCGTCAGCATATCGAGAGTAAGCAGGCCGACGCCAGCAAGATGCTCGAATTCTTGCGCAGCGAAGAGCCGCGTCTGAAGTCCGATCTTCAGCGCGCGGAAGCGGCTTTGACGGAGTATCAAAGGCAAGCGGGCGTCATCAACGCAAGCGACGAAGCCAAGGTCTATCTCGAAGGCAGCATCAACTATGAAGCGCAGATTTCCGCGCTACGTTTGCAGATTTCGTCGCTTGAGCAGCGTTATGGTAACGCGCATCCCGCGTTGCAGACCGCGCGCGATCAGCTCTCGCAACTCGAAGTGCAACGCGAACGTTATGCATCGCGCTTTCGCGATCTGCCGCAATCCGAAGTGAAGGCGGTCGCCTTGCAGCGCGATGCAAAAGTGGCCGAAGACATCTACGTGCTGCTGCTCAATCGCGTGCAGGAATTGTCCGTGCAGCGCGCGGGAACGGGCGGCAACGTGCATATCGTGGATGCCGCGCTGCGTCCGGGCGATCCGGTCAAGCCGAAGAAAGTGCTCATCATGTCGGCGGCCGTGATTCTCGGCTTGATCCTCGGCACGGGTTTCGTGTTTGCGCGGCGCGCGATCTTCAAGGGCATCGACGATCCGGAAAGACTCGAACGTGTCGCTGCATTGCCTATCTTCGGCCTCGTGCCGCAAAGCGCGGAACAGATCAAGTTCGATACCGACGCGCGCCGCTATCAGAACCGTGGCGATCGACTGCGCGAGACGCCGATCCTCGCGACCATGCGTCCGAACGATGTCACCGTCGAGATCATGCGCAGCCTGCGCACGTCGATTCAATTCGCGTTGATGGAATCGCGCAATCGCGTCGTCATGTTCACGGGGCCAGCAGCAGGCGTCGGCAAGAGCTTTCTGGCGGTGAATCTTGCCGTGCTGCTCGCGGCGACCGGCAAGAAAGTCTTGCTGATCGACGCCGACATGCGACGCGGCAAGCTCGAACGTTCCTTCGACGGCGAACGCGTGCCGGGTCTTGCCGAGCTGCTTGCGGGGAACATCGGGCTCGAAGAAGCAATACGCACGACGCGCATTCCATCGCTTGGGTTTCTTGCCGCGGGCAAGCGTCCGGAGAATCCTTCGGAGCTATTGATGTCGCCGCGTCTTCAGCAGTATCTCGATGGCCTGAGCCGCGCGTACGACGCAATCATCGTCGATACGCCGCCGGTGCTCGCAGTCACGGATGCGCTGATCGTCGGCAAGCTCGCGGGCGCCAACTTCCTCGTGCTGCGCTCCGGCGCACATAACGAAGCGGAGATCAGCGAAGCCACGCGCCGTTTGCGCACGGCGGGCATCGCGGTGCAGGGCGCGATTCTCAATGGCACGCCATTGCGGGCACGCGGCTACGGGCGCTCGCATTACGCGAGCACGGAAGAATATTTGAGCGCATGAAGTCGATTCGAGAGGAACGAGCCATGACTCTGAAAGTTTCCGTGGTGGTGCCGACTTATCGGCGCCCGGCGGACCTTAAGCGCTGTCTTGCCGCATTGCGCGCGCAGACGCATTTGCCCGATGAAGTGCTGGTCATTGCGCGTCCGGAAGACGATGCGACCGCGCGACGTCTCGCCATCGAGATGAAAAGCGCGAACGGCTTTACGTTGCGCGTGATCGATACCGGCGCGGGTGGCCAGGTCGCCGCACTCAATCGCGGGCTGGAGGCCGCGCAGGGCGACATCATCGCCATCACGGACGACGATGCGGCGCCGCGCCCCGACTGGACCGCGCGCATCGTCACGGCATTCGCGCGCGATACGCGGCTCGGCGCAATCGGCGGACGCGACTGGGTCCACGAGAAAGGCCGCGTGCTGGATACGTCGCGCGAGGAGGTGGGCGTGATCCGGCGCACGGGGCGCATTGTCGGCAATCATCATCTCGGCGTGGGCGCGGCGCGCCGTGTTCGCATGCTGAAGGGTGCGAACATGAGCTATCGGCGCGTGGCCGTGGCGATGCTGCGCTTCGATACACGTTTGCGCGGCGCGGGCGCGCAAGTGCATAACGACATGGCCTTCAGCATGAGCGTGGAGCGCGCGGGATGGCATGTGATGTACGACCCGCTGATCGCGGTGGATCACTTCCCGGCAGAACGTTTCGACGATGATCGCCGCGACGCGCAAACGCTCAACGCATTAAAGGACGCGGCCTACAACTTCCACCTGATCCTGAGCGAACAACTGGCATCGTTCGATCGCGAGGTCGCGTGGCTTTGGTATGCGTTGATCGGTACGCGCGTGTATCCGGGTGCGCTGCACGCGCTTGCTGCCGCGCGTTTCGGATTGCCGCGCGCATGGCAACGCTGGCGCGCGGTCCGACGAGGCGCATATGAAGCGCGCCGCGATGCACGACATTCGCGCGATGACGCCACGCAATCCATTCATGCCGCGAGGACGCTATGACTCACGTGCACGTGCATCTCTTTCATGGCGCGGACCCACGGCACTACCGTTCCGGCGACAAGATCGGCTGCCTCTACGGCTATCACCATGCCGAATCGCCGGAGTTCGTGCTTTCCTATTCACGCGATGCCGCCGAAGGTAAGCCGATGCGCATCTTGCGGCGCGCGCTGAAGGCGATCGTAGGGTTCGACTTCATTCATACGTGGCGCAATCGCGATGACATCTTGTCCTCGGATGTCGTATGGACGCATACGGAGCACGAGCATCTTTCGGTCGCGCTGTTGCTGCTTCTCAAAGGCCGGCGCAAGGAATCGCCAGGCTCGCCGCTCTTGCTCGCGCAGTCGATCTGGTTGCTCGACAAGTGGGCGGGTTATGGCGCGTTACGTCGCTGGGTGTATCGCAAGCTGATCGACCGGGCCGATATTCTCACCACGCATTCCAGCGTGAATGCAGCGCTGGTGCGCAAATACTTCGACCGTGAAGCGACCCAAGTCTTCTATGGTCTGAACATGCAGGACTTCACGGTGCAAGAGCCGCGCGAATGGACGCCGCACGCGCCGGTGCGCATCGGCGCAATTGGCAATGACCGTGACCGCGACTGGCCGACGCTTGCCGCCGCGTTTCGCAACGACGCGCGCTATGAAGTGCGAATTGCAACGCGTCGCCGGGTGCCGGCGGCCTTGCGTGCGTCGAATGTTCATGTGGCGCCTGCAATCGGTCTCAAGGCCGCGCGCGAGGTCTACGATTGGGCCGACGTGATCGTCGTGCCATTGCGCGCGAATACGCATGCCTCGGGGCTGACGGTGCTGCTCGAAGCCATCGCGCTTGGCAAGCCCGTGATCGTCACCGATGTCGGTGGCCTGCGCGACTACTTCGGCGCAGGACATGTCGCCTATGTGCCCGCGCACGATTCCGCCGCCATGCGCCGCGCGCTCGATGAAATGCGCTCGAACCCGGCGCTTGCGCTTCATCGCGCACAAGCGGCGCTGCGGCATTTCATCGAGCAGGACTACACCACGCGGGAATTCGCGCTGCAGCACGTGAGGATTACGCGTGAGGCGCTGCGTCCTTCGTTCGGACGCAACATGCATACGCGTTCACAACCGACGCACCGCACGAGTTGATGCGATGACCGCACCCACGCTTCCTCATTCCCCACGCGCCCCACGCGATCTCGCCGGTCGCATCGGCAAGGTCAGCGAGGACTCGACGCACACGCGCAAGGGCGCACCGGAGTGGACCGCGCAAGCCATCGTCTGGGGCTTGACGACGCTGCTCGTGCTCGCCAAGCAAGGCACCGTGCTCACGCTCGCCTTCCCGTTGATGGCCACGCTTGCAGCGCTATGGCTCTACTTCAAGAGTCCTGCGCGTTATGTGGGCTTCATGTGGTGGGTCTGGTTTCTGAGCCCCGAAGTGCGGCGTCTCGCGGACTGGGGCAAGGGCGGCTTCACGCCGACGAGTCTCATTCAGATTGCGCCACTCGTCGTCACGATGATCTGCGGCATCACGCTCTTGCGGCAATATCGCGTGCTTGCGCAACGGCGCGGCCTGCCGGTGCTGCTGATGCTGCTCGGTATCGCGTATGCGTATCTCATCGGGGTGGCTGCGAGCGGGCCGATGGCCGCCACTTACGACCTCGCCAACTGGCTTTATCCGGTGCTGATCGGCTTTCACATTCTCGTGAATGCGCACGAGTATCCGACGTATCGCAAGGTCATGCTCGATACGTTCGTGTGGGGCCTCTTCATCATGGGCGCATACGGCATCGTGCAATTCTTCGTCATGCCGCCGTGGGACGCCATGTGGATGATCGGCTCGCAGATGAACTCGCAAGGCGAGCCGGTGCCGCTCGGCGTGCGTGTATTCAGCACGATGAACTCGTCAGGGCCGTTTGCGCTCGTGGTCATGGCCGCGCTGACCTTCGTGATGGCGGGCACGCAGCGCGTCAAATGGATCGCGGGCGGTCTCGGCTTCGTATCGTTCGGTCTTTCGCTCGTGCGCTCGGCGTGGGGCGGATGGATCATCTCGATGGTGTTGCAGCTCATCAAGGCAAGCAACCGCGTGCGCTTGCGGATACTGCTTGGCGCCATCGTGCTCGTCGGAATCTCGATCCCTTTGATGACCGTCGGCCCGATTGCCGACCGTCTGGGCACGCGTCTGCAGACCATGACCAACCTGAGCGACGACAGCAGCTACGCCGCACGCAACGAGTTCTATGCGAACTTCATGGTCACCGCCTTCACCGATGTCACCGGCGAAGGTTTTGGCGCTACCGGAACCTCGACGAAACTCGCGAGCGCAAACGGTGATCTTGGCAAATACGGCAGCTTCGATAGCGGTCTCATGAACGTGCCGTTCGTGCTCGGCTGGCCCGGAGGATTGATGTATGTCGCGGGCGTGGGCCTCTTGCTCGTGCGTGCATTACGCGCTTCATTTTCCCTGCGCGACGACAAGTTCGCGCAAGCGTGCCTGAGTCTTTCATTTTCGATGGTCGGCATTCTCGTGTTCGCGAACACCTTCGTCAGCACGGGCGGATCGTTGCTGTTCATGAGCCTCTTTTCGATCATCGCCGCGCGCCATCATGCCAAGCTCACGCGCCGGCGCGCCACGTTTTCTCCTTCCATCACGAGGTCAAGCCGATGAAGATCGCGATCGTCACGCACGTCGTGCGTCATAACGACGGCCAGGGGCGCGTCAACTACGAGATTGCACGCGCGGCGCTCGCGGAAGGGCATGACGTGACGCTGATTGCGTCGCATGTTGCGCCCGAACTGCTGCAAAACCCGCGATTGCGCTGGGTGCGCGTGACAGCGGGCCGCTACTGGCCGACGCGGCTGCTCAAGCAACAGGTCTTCGCCATCAAGAGCGCCTGGTGGTTGCGCACGCATCGCGATGAATACGATGTCCTGCACGTGAATGGCTTCATCACGTGGGCAAGGGCCGACGTGAACACCGCGCACTTCGTCCATGGCGGCTGGACGCGTAGCCCGTATTATCCGTTTCGCTTGAGCGGAGGTGTCTGGTCGGCGTATCAGGTGATCTATAGCCGCATGAATGCGTGGCTCGAAGGATGGGCTTATCGACGCTCGCGTGTGATCGCGGCGGTATCGGAGAAAGTGGCCGAGGAGATACGCGCGGGCGGTATAGAACGAAATCGTGTCGAAGTGGTTTATAACGGCGTGGACACGGCCGCGTTCTCGCATGCGAGCAAGAACCGCGCGATGTTCAGTCTCCCCGATGACGCATGCCTGTTGCTCTTCGTCGGCGACTTGCGCACGCCGCGCAAAAACCTTCAAACGGTGCTGCAAGCGCTGGTGGGTCTGCCGAGTAGCGTGCAGCTCGTCGTGGCGGGTTATCTGCCGGGCAGTCCTTATCCGGAGCAGGCGCGCATTCTCGGCATTGCGGACCGCGTGCATTTTCTCGGGCTCGTCAAGGACATGCCGACCTTGATGCATTCCGTCGATGTCTTCGTGTTTCCCTCGCGTTACGAAGCCATGAGTCTTTCGCTGCTCGAAGCGCTTGCAGCGGGTCTTCCCGTGGTGACGGCGCAAACGGCGGGTGGCGCGGAGATCATAGGCGACACTTGCGGCATCGTGCTCGACGATCCCGACGATGAACTGGCACTCGCACGCGCCATCGATACGTTGGCGCATTCGCCCGCACGTCGCGCCGAAATGGGCGAAGCGGCGACGCAACTCGCGACCAATTTCAACTGGGCGCGCATGGCGCGTCGTTACCTCGACCTTTATCGCAGCTTCGCGCAGCGTGAGCGTTCACCCGCCCCGCTTGCTGCAACCTCCGCGCAAACAGGCGTCTGACCGCTCAACCCGAGATTATCCCGAGCTTATCCCGAGACTAACCCGACCTTGGACCCACACATGAGCACGCACACTATCAAGTCCCTGCAAATCGGTATGCATTGGTTCCCCGAGCGCGCGGGCGGACTCGATCGCATGTATTACACGCTGGTCGGTGCGCTGCCTGCGGCGGGCGTCGATGTGCGCGGCGTGGTCGCGGGCTCGCCTCGCGTGGCTGTCGATACGGGCGGCGCGATTCGCGGCTTCGGTCCCGCCGCGCAGTCGTTGCCGCGACGCCTGATGAATGCACGCAACGCATTGCGCGATACCTTGAAGAGTGAGCGTCCCGATGTCGTCTCCTCGCACTTCGCGCTTTATACGTTTCCTGGTCTCGATGTGACGCGCGGCATCGCGCAGGTATCGCATTTTCAGGGGCCTTGGGCGGATGAGAGTCATGTGGAAGGCGCAGACTCGTTCGGGCAGCGCGCGAAATTCATGCTGGAGCGGCGCGTGTATGCGCGTTCCTCGCGGCTGATCGTCTTGTCGGAAGCGTTCGGGCAGATTTTGAGCACGCGCTATGGCGTGCCGGAAGAGCGCATTCGCGTGGTGCCGGGCTGCGTGGACGTTGCGCAATTCGACCTGAAGATGACGCGCACCGAAGCGCGCAGGCGTCTGCAATTGCCAGTGGGAAGACCGATCGTGCTCGCGGTGCGGCGGCTCGTGCGGCGCATGGGACTCGAATCGCTGATCGACGCGATGACGCGCGTGAAAGCGAAGATCCCCGATGTGCTACTGCTGATCGCGGGCAAAGGCCGGCTTGCGGACGAGTTGCAGCAGCGTATCGATGCAGCGGGCTTGCAGGATAACGTGCGCCTGCTCGGCTTCGTGCCCGATGAGCAGCTCGCCGCGCTTTATCGTTCCGCCGATGTGAGTATCGTGCCGACAGTCGCGCTGGAAGGTTTCGGCTTGATTACCGTGGAATCGCTGGCTTCGGGAACGCCGGTGCTGGTTACGCCGGTTGGTGGCTTGCCAGAAGCGGTACGTGGACTATCGGAGGACCTCGTGCTGGCATCGACCGGCGCGGATGCTATCGCCGATGGACTGATTGCCGCGTTCGATGGATCGCTCGATCTCCCGAACGAGGCGGATTGCAGGCGTTACGCGTGGGAACATTTCGATCGCGGCGTGATTGCGCGGCGCGTGGCTGCGGTTTATGAGGAAGCGATTGAAGCGGGACCGGTGCATTGAAAAACGATAAAGCGCTTCCGCGGATAACCGCCGAAGCGCTTTTAATCGACGCTCAAGCGCAAATCAGACCGCTACTCGCGCGCTCATATACTCGTACATCCACTCCAACGTGCGATCGATCGGTGTAGCCGGCACTTGCCCGATCACCCGCCGCAACTTGCGATTGGACCCGACGAGCCGCGCGATCTCATTGCGTCTCAAGAAACGCGGATCGACGAATACATCGATCTTGTAGCCGGCTATGCGCGCAAGCATTTCAAGCACCTCGCCAAGCGAATGACTACGCCCGGAGCAGATATTGAACGTCTCACCCGCAGGCGCCGCTTCGAGCAATTTCGCATAGGCGGCCACCACGTCCCGTACATCGGAGAAGTCGCGCGACACATTCAGATTGCCGAGCGAGATGCGCGCTTCATGCCGTGCGTAGTGCCCGACGATCTTCGGCAACACATAGTCTTCGCTTTGCCCCACGCCCGTATAGTTGAACGGCCGCACGAAGAAGATCGGCAACCGGTCCATCCATAGCCGCGATGCCTGTTCCATAGCGAGCTTGCTGACCGCATAGTCGTTGGCGGGCTTGATATCGACATCTTCATCGATCACTTCCACCACTGCGTTGCCATACACATTGGCCGTGCTTGCAAGCAAGACCGCGCGCGGCTTGCGGTCGAGCGTGGCGAGCGCGGCAAGCAGGTTACGCGTGCCGACGATATTCACGAGATAAGTCGTGCTCGGCGTGTTGCCCGTGACATGCGCCGCGCCCGCCAGGTGCACGACGACATCGGGCCGCGCGTCGGCGACGAATGACTTGAGGGCGTCAGCGTCGAGCAGATCGACGGGCAGGCCGACGACATTGGGGACATCGGCTTCCGGCGAAGCGGACGTGGTGCCCCAGACGTCGTAGCCTGCGTTCATCAAATGCGCCGCCATGTGGCGGCCCGTGAAGCCGGAGAGCCCGGTTATGAGTGCGCGACGAGGCATGGGCGTTCAGAAGGTAGGCTGCAATTCGTTACGCTTCAGGTCCGCTTCCACCATCATCTGGCAGAGCGCTTCGAGCGTGGTCGTGGGATGCCAGCCCAGCTTTTCGCGTGCCTTGTCCGCGCTGCCAATCAACAAATCCACTTCCGCCGGACGATAAAACTTCGGGTTCACGCGCACCAGCGTGCGTCCCGTCGATATGTCGATACCGCGTTCGCGCTCGCCTTTACCGGCCCATTCAAGTTGATAACCCGCTGCGGCAAATGCCATGCGCACGAAGTCGCGTACCGTCTCCGTGCGATTGGTGGCGAGCACATAAGTATCGGGCTCGCTCGCCTGCAGCATGCGCCACATGCCTTCCACGTATTCGGCGGCAAAGCCCCAGTCGCGCTTTGCGTCGAGATTGCCAAGCTCGAGCAACTCCTCCTTGCCGAGCTTTATTTTTGCAACCGTATCCGTGATCTTGCGCGTGACGAATTCACGGCCACGCAACGGCGATTCGTGATTGAACAAGATGCCGCTGCATCCGAAGATGTTGTACGACTCGCGATAATTGATCGTCGTCCAATGAGCGAACAGCTTGGCCACACCATATGGGCTACGCGGATAAAAGGGCGTCTCCTCCGATTGCGGAATCGCCTGCACCTTGCCGAACATCTCCGATGTCGATGCCTGGTAATAGCGGATCGTCGGATCGATCACGCGCACGGCTTCGAGCAGATTGAGTGCGCCTAAGCCCGTGACGCCCGCGGTCGTCGAAGGCTGATCGAAGGAGACGCCCACGAAGCTTTGCGCCGCGAGGTTATAGAGCTCGCTTGCTTCGGCGGATTCGAGCAGACGCAGGTTCGAACCGAGATCGGTCAGATCGTGCTCAACCAGCTTGAGCTTCGGATGCCGGTCTATACCGAGTTCCGCGATACGCCAGAAATTCACCGAGCTCGTGCGCCGATACGTACCGACCACTTCGTACCCCTTGTCGAGCAGCAGCTTGGCAAGATACGCGCCGTCCTGCCCCGATACTCCGGTGATGATCGCCTTGTTCTGCGTGGCCATGGTGTTACCTCGTCGGTGATGTCATGAGGCGATTCTAGGCAAAAGAAATCGGAAAAAAACCTTTAGCAATTTTTAATGAGCGCGCCATTCGGCGCTTAGGAAAAGACGTTTCTTAAGCCATGCGAATGCCATTTAGCAGACGAATATTTTTCGTTTTTTTAGCTTTATTTGGCCTCTAACCTGCAAAGCGTCGGACCGCGACTCTTCTCGTTGATGCGACCAGACGACGTCCCGATGCATCGAGCGCACCCGGCGTGCACGCAGTTTTATCGGAGGCCCCGTTGCGGCGTAATTCGTTCTTCACTTCCGTTTGCAGGCTGATCTGTTTGCCGCTCGCGTGCGTGGCGAGTGGCGCATTCGCGACGCCGCCCGTGCTCGATGCAAAGACATCGTGGATAGGCAATACGTCGGGCTTTGGCGATGGCACATGGACGCAGATCAACATCACGGCGATTGCCGTTGCGCCCGATGGCCGCGTGTTCACCAATGCGCCGTGGGACGAAAGCGGCGCGGAAGCGAGCGTGTATCGCGATGGCCGCATGTCGAGTTACGCCGGCGGCACGCATGGATGGGGCGCTTCCGGCGGCAATGCCGTTGCAGTGAATTCGCGCTATGTATTTGTCGCCGTCGGCGTAGGTAACGAACAAGGCCGGCTCGTCAAGCAAGGCGTGTGGCCGCCTGCGGGCAAGCAGTGGTGGGGCGTATCGCGTCGCGATATCAACGACGTCAAGCGTCCCGTGCCTTTCGGTGCGAGTGCATTGGACGAAAAGGACCCGCGCGCCACGCTGGCGCGCAGCTTCCTCACGATCAACGAGTCGAACGACGCACGACAGGACGTAAGCGGTCTTGCTGCAAGCGAAACAAGGCTTTATGTGGCGAACACCGCGCTGAATCGCATCGAAGTCTATGACGCGCAGTCGATGCAAAAAGAAGCGCAATGGAGCGCGCCGCAGCCGGGGAAAATCGCGCTGTCGGCGGATGGTTCCTTATGGGCGATCGTGGAGAGCAACGACGATCATCCGCGCATCGCGCATTACGCCGCATCGGGCGCGTTATTGGACGATGCGCCGCGCTTGAATGCCGATAGCAGCGCGGTGGATATCGCCATCGACAGAGAAGGGCGTCTGCTTGTAGCCGATAACGGGCCGCGTCAGCAAGTGTTGTTCTTTTTGCGCAAGGCGAATGCTTATCTCGAAGCTGGCGCGTTGGGCGAGCGCGGCGGCATCTTCTCCGGCGTTGCGGGAACGCCGGGCCCGCGTCGCTTCAATGGCCTGACAGGCGTGGGTGTCGACGCCGCTGGCAACGTCTATGTGTCGACGAACGGAATAGGGCCACGCACGGGTTCGACGGGCGCCGGTCTTGGCGCGACGCTGGAAAGCTATGCCGCCAATGGCGCGTTGCGTTGGCAGACGCAAGGGCTTCTTTTCGTCGATGGCGCGTGGATCGATCCGGGCCGCCCCAATAGCGTCTTTACCGGCAACAAGCGGTTCGAGCTGGATCTGTCAAAGCCTGCGGGACAGGACTGGAAATACGCGGGCTTTCTGTCGGGCCGCTTCAAGTATCCCGACGATCCGGTGTTCCACGTCGATCAATGGCCGGGCATGCCTATCGCAAGAAAACTCGATGGCCGCACGTTCCTGTATCTGACCGACATGTATGCGGATCACATGAAGATCTATCGCTTCGATGCGAAGCATGACGGCGAGCTGGCGATTCCATCGGGCTTTATCGCGGGAAGACCACGCCCCGTGCAGAACGTGCCGAACCGCCCCGAAGGCGGCGAGTGGATTTGGCGCGATAGCAATGGCAACGGCCGCTTCGACGAAAGCGAATTCAAGCGCAATCCGGGCACTGCGCGCATGACGGGCGGCTGGGGCTGGTGGGTCGATATCAAAGGCGACATCTGGCGCACGAGCGACGTGAAGGGCATTTATCGCCTGCGCTATGGCGGCCTCGACAAGCAAGGCAATCCTGTCTACGACTACGAAAACATCAAGACGTACCCCGTTCCCGCGCCGTTCACCGAATTGCGCCGCGCGATCTACGACGCGGCAAGCGACACGCTCTATGTCACCGGTTATACAGCGGACGCGCCTTACGACAAGCGCTATTGGAAAGAGGTCGGCAAGCGCCTCGTGCGCTACGACCAATGGTCCGACGGCCCGCATCAACGCTATGCAATCGACTTGCCGTGGGATACGCAGAAGAAGCCGCTATCGACCGTGATTGGTGTGACCGTCGAAGGGCAATACGTGTTCGCGGTCGAGCCTGTTGGCGACGTGCACGTGTTCGACAAGGACTCCGGCAAAGAGGTAGGCGTAATCAAGCCGGGGGCGGAAGTCGGTCATGCGTCGGGCTGGGTGGACGTACCCAATGGCGTGAGCGCCTATAAGCGCGGCGATGGCGAGTACCTGGTGTTCGTCGAGGAAGACGCACGAGGCAAGGTGATGATGTACCGCTGGAAACCCGGCACATGAAGTCGCGAGGAACCGATGGAAAAGAGCATGGTCAGGAACGTCGGCATCAACTTCGTCGGGTTGATCCTGCCGACATTCGTATCGCTTGCAACGGTACCTGCCTATATCCACCTCGTAGGCGTGGAGCGTTATGGCGTGATCAGTCTCGTATGGACGCTGATCGGCTACTTCGGGATTCTCGATCTCGGCATGAGCATGGCCGCGCAACATCAGATAGCGAAAGCGCATGCGGCCGGGGATATGGCACAGCGCGCGCAGGTCTTCTGGAGCGCGGTGTGGCTCAACTTCGCGACGGGCGTGGCAGGCGGCCTCGCCATCTACTTCGGCGCGTTTCTCTATACGGCGTATGTGGCGCACTCCGCACCGGCCTTGCAGCATGAGGTTTATCGCGCGTTGCCGTTTCTCGCGCTCGCCATTCCCATTGCCAATGTGTCGTGGGTTTTTGCTGGCGCGATCAACGCGATGGAACGCTTCGGCATCTATAACGCCAATCAGACCTTCGGCACTTTCCTGTTCCAGTTGCTGCCGCTCGGTGCTGCGTGGTTCATCGCGGCCAATCTGCAAACGGTGCTAGCTGCCGCGGTCGTCGCGAGATTGCTTGCGGCCATTCTGCTTGGAAGAGCGAGTCTGAAGCTGCTGGCGATACGCCGCATCGATTGGCCGAAGCGTGCCGTTATGGGCGGGCTCTTTCGCTTCGGCGGCTGGATGCTGGTCTCAACGATGACCTCCATGCTCACCGATTCGCTCGATCGCGTTCTGCTCGGCGCGCATCTCGGCGCGCGTTTCGTCACGTATTACACGGTGCCGCAGAACCTCGTCACGCGTCTCAACATGCTGCCCAACGCGATGGTGCGCACGCTGTTTCCGCGCCTTTCATCGATCGATCGCAGCGACGCCGGCAAGATGGCCGCGACATCGCTCGAATTCCTCAATGGCGTATTTACGCCGCTTGCGATCTTCGCGATGCTCGTGCTCGAACCGTTCCTGCATGTGTGGATCGGCGCTGATCTCGCCATCGCAAGCGCACCGGTAGGCCGCATTCTCGTGATCGGCGTATGGCTCGTCGGTCAGGCGAGCGTCACGCGCATCCTCATTCAGTCGCAGATCAACCCCGCTTCGGCTGCACGTGCAGGACTTTTCCAGTTGCCGTTCTTCGTGGCGCTCCTATGGTTCGGCATTCAACGATACGGGCCGGTTGGCGCCGCAAGCGTGGTTGCCCTGCGAGCGCTTGCGGACTACGCGGTGCTGTTGTGGCTGACCCGTGTGCGCGCTACCCCAATTGCGCTCGACATGCTTGCCCATCTCGCGTTTCTGCTCGCGGGGCTGGTGCTTGGCTATCTGATCGATGCCATGGCGCATCCGCTCTATGCAATATCCGCTGCCGCCTTGCTCGCACTCGTCGATGCGGGATGGTCCGTGGTGACGCGGCCGGCCTTGCGTGCGCTTTTGCTTGCAGTGCTACGCAAGGCCGGCGCGCGTTTTGGAAGACGCAATCATTTACCGTTGAAGGCGAGGAGTGACGCATGAAAACAAATATCGAAGACGCGTTCATGGGGACCGCGAAAGCGCGTCATTTCCTGCACGAGCCGGCGCCAGCCATGACGCCGGTGCCGCGTCGCGAGCGCAGTATCGCGCGTGCGAACGGTGTACCGCGTATCGCTATCGTGCATGACTGGCTCGTGACCTACGCTGGCGCGGAGCGTGTGCTGGAACAGATGATCGCGTGCTTTCCGGACGCGGATATTTTTAGCGTCGTCGACTTCCTCGAAGACAGAGGGTTCTTGCGCGGCAAGCAGGCGAAGACCTCGTTCATCCAGAAGCTGCCATTCGCGAAGAAGCGCTATCGCGCATATTTGCCGCTCATGCCGCTCGCGATAGAACAGCTTGACGTGTCCGGCTACGACCTCATTCTGTCGAGCAGCCATGCGGTAGCGAAGGGTGTGTTGACAGGACCCGATCAGGTGCACGTCAGTTACGTGCATTCGCCCATACGCTACGCATGGGACCTGCAACATCAGTATCTCAAGCAGTCGAATCTCACTGCGGGCATGAAGTCGCTGATCGCACGCATGGCGCTGCATTACATGCGCAGCTGGGACATACGTACCTCGAATTCGGTGAATCATTTCATCGCTAATTCGGCTTTCATTGCGCGGCGAATCCACAAGGTTTATCGGCGTTCGTCGCAAGTGATCTTTCCTCCTGTCGATGTCGCCGCGTTCAACGTGTGCGAGGAAAAGGACGATTTTTATTTAACGGCGTCGCGCATGGTGCCGTATAAGAAGATCGATCTGATCGTCGAGGCGTTCGCGCAGATGCCTGAGCGCAAGCTCGTCGTGATCGGCGAGGGCCCGGACATGGCGAAGATCCGTGCGAAGGCTACGCCCAACGTGCGCATCATGGGGTATCAGCCGTTCTCCGTGCTGCACGAAAAGATGCGCCGCGCGAAAGCGTTCGTCTTCGCGGCGGAAGAAGACTTCGGCATCTCGGTGGTCGAAGCGCAAGCGTGCGGCACGCCAGTGATTGCCTACGGCAAGGGCGGCGCATTGGAAACCGTGCGCGATGCGTCGGAGGCCGAGCCCACGGGCATGTTCTTTCAAGAGCAGTCGGCGGACGCCATCGTGGATGCTGTCGAGGCCTTCGAAGACGGCACGGTGACGTTCAAGCCAGCCGACTGTCGCAAGAACGCAGAGCGCTTTTCCAACGCGCGTTTCAGGGAACAGTTCCATGCGCATGTCGCACGCGTGGCGCCGCGCTTCGTTCTTCCTCCGCTGCCGGCAGAGCCAGAGGTTCAGGTCGAAGAAAAGAGCGATTTGCGCGTGCTTGCCGTGGATCAAAGCGGCTCGCTCGGCGGCGCGGAACTCTCCATGCTCGAAGTGGTGAAGAACATGCGTGGCGACGTGCAGACGGTTCTCTTCGACGATGGTCCGTTTCGCATTGCGCTGGAAGCGGTGGGCATCAAGGTAGACGTGCTCGACGGCAAAGCGCTCGGCAATGTTCGCAAGGACGGCATGACGCGTCCCGGCGCGGGCGTGGTGGGCGGCGTCGTCAAGCTCCTGCGCGGCACGCTCGAAAAGTCGCGCAATGCCGATGTCATCTACGTCAACACGCAGCGCGCGATGGTGATCGGCGCCATCGCCGGCCTGATCTCGCGGCGCCCCGTGGTGTGGCATCTGCGCGATATCGTGAGCGAGGACCACTTCGGGCGCACGCAGCTTTCCATCATCAAGTGGTGCACCAAGCTCATGCTCGAGCATGTCATCGCCAATTCGACGGCATCGGCGGCCGCGGTCACGGCGCTCACGCGTTTGCGCGAGGAGCGGCTCGATGTCGTGTTCAACGGCATATCGGCGGAGCCTTTCACTAGCATCGAAACGGTGGCGCAGCATGAGTTGCGAGCACGGTTCGGCTTGCCGCAAGATGCGTTTCTCGTCGGATGCTTTAGCCGTCTTGCACGCTGGAAGGGTCAGCATGTACTGCTCGAAGCGTTGCGCGAATGCACGGACATGCATGCCGTTCTGGTTGGCGCGGCGCTTTTTGGAGAACACGAGTACGAGGCCGAGCTGCGTGCTTTCGTACTCGAACACGGGCTTGCGGACCGCGTGCATTTTCTCGGCTTTCAGGATGACATTGCCGCGTGCATGAAAGCGGTCGATGTGGTCACGCATACGTCGATCATGCCGGAGCCGTTTGGCCGCGTGATCATCGAAGGCATGTTGTCGAAACGGCCCGTTGTTGCGACGCGTGCGGGCGGCGTGACGGATATCGTCGACGATGGCGAGAACGGCCTGCTCTGCGCTCCCGGCGATGCCGCCGAACTGGCGCGCATACTGGATCGCCTCAAGGACGATTCACCGCTTCGCGACCGTCTGACCGAAAGCGGCTTCGTACACGCAACGAAAAGATTCGGGACCGAGCGATATGTCGAGAGCGTCGAGAGAATCCTTGGAGACGTGGCGGCGAAGGCGAAGAAGCGCGAGCGTAGCTGAGGTACTCGAACTTCGATTAAGCCGCCTTTCGAGGCGGCTTTTTTTATTGGCGCTTTATCAACGCGCAATGCGAACGCGTGTCTTCGCAGGTTTCAATCTTGCGGCCCAGGCCATGGCGGGTCGCTCGACAAGCGCATAGAACGCTGCGGCAACCACAACTGCAATGGCGGTAAAAGCAAACGAGGCCCAGATGCCCGTTTGCAAGACCGAATGAAAAAGCACGGACCCAAGCAGCACGAAAATGGGCAGATGCACGACGTAAAGCGAGAAGCTGAACTCGCCGAGCACGGAAAACACGCGCACTGGGCCGCCTTCACGCATGGGCCGATCTAGCGCGCCAAACAAATAAACGGCAAAGGCCAGCGCCCAAAGCTGAAACGCCAGATATTGCGCAAGCCCGAAGGCAGCGCATCCGCATAGCGCGATGCCACCCGCCACGACTCCCGAGCGCCTCGGTGAGCGCACGTTGCGCGCTTTCGCTTCGGCGATCCATGCTCCAAGCATCCATGAAAGCCAGTAGGACGTGAAGATCACGATCTGCTGGCGCTCGAAGACGAGCGCCGACACGATGTTGACGACAGCGACAAGGCCGACGACCGCCGGCATTCCGATTCGCCTCCGCAATGCAATCACGAGCGGATATACGAGGTAGAACTGCACCTCGACGGAGAGCGTCCATAAGGCGCCATTGGAGCCGAACGTCTTGCCCGCGATTCCCTGCAAGGAAAAGAGATTGACGAGGAAAGCATGAAGATCGAAGGGATTGATCTTGCGGCTGACCGGATCAAAGCCGACGCTAAGCGAATCCAGCACGAACGTCAGTACCAGCGCGGCAATCAGAACCGGATAGATCCGCACGAAGCGCCGTAGCAGAAAATTCAAGCCGTCGAACGGCGCGCGCGGGTCGGCATTCAGGCGCCGCGCCATCGCGCGATGAATGCAATAGCCGCTGATGATGAAGAAAATCGGCACACCGGCCGATCCCCAGGCGACAGGGAACGTGAGGTAACTGACGACCGCGTTGAGGTCGAACGCGGGCGAGGCGCGATGAAACTGCTGCATGCCGACCCACGTAACCTGCCTGCAATGAAAGTACGCGACCAGCAACGCGGCGACACCACGCCATGCGTTGATCGCGACGTCTTTATCGTCGGCGATAGCGTTCGAATTGCGCGCGGAAGTGCGCAGCGCCATGTCGCTTTCGTCGAAGGCCGGGGAGTCGCTCATCGCTAAACCTTAAGGAGCCGAAGGGATCGGCCCATGTTAGAGCAGCAAGAAATCCGTGCCTAAGCAAAAAATTCGGCGCATTTCTTAAGAAAACAGGCAGCGTAACGGCTTAAAGCGGGCGAATTATTTATCGATTTTTTTCTGCTACGGTGAGCCCTCATCTACAGGCGAATGGGTGTCGATCATGGATATGCATGCAGTCGCCGGCATAGCCGTGCTGCTGGTACTCGTGGCGGCGTCTGCGTACCGCGACGCGTTGCGCAACGACCCTCTCGATCCCTTCCGCAAGAAGGGCTCCAACAATGCGCAGGCATCGCAGATGGAGGAAGCGGAGTAACGCGCGCAACGCCAAAAGCCTGCCGCAAGTGCGGGCGAATTCACAAGAAAAACAGCGCGGGGACAACATCAATTTCCGGTTTCGATCTGGAGGAGCAGTCATGCTTAAAGTGACCAAGGCCGTATTTCCAGTCGCAGGTCTCGGCACACGTTTTTTGCCAGCCACCAAGGCGAGTCCGAAGGAAATGCTGCCAGTGGTCGATAAGCCGCTCATTCAATACGCGGTGGAAGAAGCCATTGCTGCGGGCATGACGGAGATGATCTTCGTCACGGGTCGGGGCAAGCGCGCAATCGAGGATCACTTCGACAAATCATATGAGCTCGAAGCGGAACTGGAAGCGCGCAACAAGGCGGTTCTGCTCGATGCGGTACGCAGCATCAAGCCCGCCAACGTGGATTGTTTCTACGTGCGCCAGCCGGCCGCGCTGGGCTTGGGTCATGCGGTGCTATGCGCGGAACGGCTCGTCGGCGGTGAACCATTCGCCGTCATTCTGGCCGACGATCTGCTGCACGGCGCCGAGCCTGTCATGAAGCAACTCGTCGATGTATTCGACCACTATCACAGCTCGGTGATCGGTGTGGAACGCATCGCGCGCGAGGAAAGCGCATCGTATGGAGTGATCGAAGGCCGCGAATGGGAAGAGGACGTCATCAAGTTGTCGGGTGTCGTCGAGAAGCCGCAGCCCGCGCTTGCGCCTTCCAATCTCGGCGTGGTCGGGCGTTACGTGCTGATGCCGAGCATCTTCGATCATCTGCGCAAGACGAAGCCCAACGCGGGCGGCGAGATTCAGCTAACCGATGCTATCGGCTCCTTGCTCGCGGTCGAACAGGTGCTGGCGTATCGCTACTACGGCACGCGTTTCGACTGCGGCAGCAAGCTCGGGTATCTCAAGGCGACGGTACAACTGGCCTTGCAACATCCTGAAGTGCGCGGAGACTTTGAGGCGTATCTGCGTGCGGCGGTATGGGCGCTCATGCCGCAAACAAAGGACGAACCGATGACGCATGCGGAATCGCTACAGGATTCGCTGTGATTGGAAATAGTTCGAATGACGAATCATGATCATCGTAAGGCAAACGTAGTCCTGTAAAGAAGCGTCATATCCAAGGAAGGCAGGTCAACGCTAAAAAGCAGAGGGCGTTAAGGGCGATCCGATCCACGAATCGGTAACTCATGGAGTAGATCGCCCATGCAGGTCCGCGCATTTCATGCGCGCCGGCTATTGGCCTGGATCGTGTCCATCGGCGCTTGCGTGTTGCTGTGCGGATGGACTTCACATCGGCCAGTCAAGCCAGCACGCAAGCATCATGCTTTACACAAGGCCGTGTCGCACACGAAGCATGTGCACGCCAAGAAGGCATATGCCTTCCAGATCGGCATGGCCAGCTATTACGCCGACGCTTTCCAAGGCCGCCCCACCGCGAGCGGCGAGGCTTACGACATGAACGCGCTCACGGCCGCGCATCTCACGCTGCCGCTCGGCACTTACGTGCGCGTCAGCAATGCCGCGAAGACGCGGTCGGTCGTCGTGCGCATCAACGACCGCGGCCCCTACCAGAAGGGCCGCGTGATCGATCTTTCGTTTGCGGCGGCGGTATTGCTCGGCCTGCAACACGCGGGCACGGCGCAAGTGGTGATCGAGCGTGTATCGGCGCATGATGCCGTCGCCATTCCCGTGCATCATCGCGCAAAGAGGCGAAGGCACAAGCGGCACCGTTGAGCCGGATACAATGCGCTCTCGCCTGCTTGAGCGCTCTCTGATCCCACTCATGAATCAATCGACCCGGGCAGTCCTCCTCGGCCCGCTTCTCAAGAGCGTTTCGCGCTCGTTCTATCTGACGCTGCGGATTCTTCCGGCGGGCATGCGCGACCCCGTCGCGCTGGCGTATCTGCTTGCGCGCGCCGCCGATACCATCGCGGATACGTCGCTCATCGCGCCGCAACTTCGTCTGGAATTGCTGCTGTCGTTGCGCGCGCAAGTCAACGGCGCACCGGACGATGGCGCGCTGGCCCGCATAGCCGGCGAAGTAGCGGGCCAGCAAGCGCAAGCGGATGAACGCGCGCTGCTCGAATCGCTCGGCGGAGCGCTTGCCATCCTGCCGCAATTGAGCAAGGCCGACCGCGATGCCGTGCGCGATATCGTGACCACGCTCACAACGGGCATGGAGTTCGATCTGCGCACGTTCCCGGATGAAACCTCGGGCGAGATCGCGGCGCTCGGTGAATTCGACGAACTGGACCGCTACACCTATCTCGTCGCGGGCTGCGTGGGCGAGTTCTGGACGAAGATGACCTACGCGCATATGCCGGGCACGCTCAAGGCCGCGCCGGATGTCATGCTTGCGCGCGGCGTGCGCTTCGGCAAGGCGCTGCAGATGACCAACGTGCTGCGCGATTGCGCGCGCGATCTGCGTATCGGGCGTTGCTATCTGCCTTCGTCGATGCTGGCGCGTCATGGCATCGCGCCACGAGAACTGCTCGCGCCCGATGCATCCGATAAAGCGCGTCCCGTGCAGGACGAGCTGTTGCAAACCACCATCGCGCTCTATGGCGACGCGCTGGCCTACACGATGGCGATTCCATCGAGCGCCATTCGGCTACGGCTCGCGTGCCTGTGGCCGATCATGATCGGGCTGGAAACGCTGGTGCTGCTGGCGCGTAACGACGCATGGCTCGCGTCGGAGCGCATTACCAAGGTGCGCCGCAACGATGTCTATCGCATCATGGCGGCGTCGATGCCGCTGGTTGCATCGAATGGGCTTCTGAAGGTGTGGGCCGAACGCAGGATCAGCGACATCCAAGCCGCACTCAACGGCGCAGCTCGGCCATGATGCGTTCGGCCAGGAAGTCGCAAGGCGGCCGTTTGGATGCCGCGCTGCGCGCCAGCACCACTTCGAGCGCGGCGATTTCCGGCAGCCCTTGCGCCTGACCGAGTAGCGTGAAATGCGCGGGGACAGCGCACTTGGCAAGCGGCGTGACGGCAAGACCGGCTTCGGCCATCGTCAGAAGACCGAGCAGACTCGGGCTCTCGTACGACGTGCGATAGCCGATACGCGCGCGTTCCAGGCTGCGTATGGCGTTCTCGCGCGCCACGCTGCCCGGCAGGAACACGGCAATGGGCAAGGGACGTTCGCGCCAGATTTCCGTGGCCCCGGGCGCGGCGGCCCAGACCATCGGCTCGTGACGCAGGAATTCGCCGCTCAGACCTTTCACGCGCGTGGCGCAGACCAGATCGACCGAGCCGTCTTTCAGCATCGGCGCAAGCGCCACGCTCGGCAAGCCGACCACCTGAATCTCGACCTTGGGAAAGGTCGCCGAAAACTTCTTGAGGATGGGCGGAAACAGCGACGACGCGTAGTCGTCCGGTACGCCGATCACCACGCGCCCCGTCACGTCCGGCCGCACGACGGCGGCCCATGCTTCATCGCGCAAGGCGAGCATGCGGCGCGCGTAGGTCAGTAACACTTCGCCGTCTTGCGTGGGCGTCACGCTGCGCGGTTTGCGCACGAATAGCGCCTTGCCAAGCGCGGTCTCGAGCGTCTTGATCTGCATGCTGACGGCCGATTGCGAGCGATGCACGAGTTCCGCCGCGCGGCTGATGCTGCCCGTGTCCGCGACGGCGACGATCATGGAAAGGACATCGAGGTCGAGTGCTTTCATGCCTGTGTATGACGACTTGGTATCAGAAAATCTGAACGATGTTATCAATATTATGCGATTTTCTTTTAAATTGGCGGACGGCATAGTGCGGGAAAGGAGCGAACCAATGAACGCCCGTACCGATCCCGCCGTACTGTCCGCCTTGCAAGCCTTGCCCGAAGCGTCTTTCGCGACGACCGCGTCCGGCATTTCCGTGCCTTACGTGGATTGCGGCGAAGGCGAGCCGCTCCTGTTCGTGCATGGTTCGCTCTGCGATTACCGCTACTGGAGCGCGCAGATTCTGCCGCTTGCCAGGCAGTTTCGTTGCATCGCGCCGAGTCTCAGCCACTACTGGCCCGCCGTCGATGCCTTCGTGCAGGGCGAATTCAGCTGGGAAGCGCATGTCGCGGAGATGGCGGAATTCATCGAGGCGCTCGACATCGCACCCGTGCATCTGGTCGGGCATTCGCGCGGCGGGTGCGTCGCGTTTCATCTCGCAAGGGAATATCCGCGTCTCGTGAAGACGCTCACGCTCGCGGACCCGGGCGGACCGCTCCAGGTTTCGCCGCAGCCTGCGGCCGCCAGCTTGCCGCCCGCGACCAACGCGTTGCGCACGCGCGTGGCGGAACTCATCGAAATGGGCGAAATCGAGCCGGGGCTGGAACTGTTCGTCGACTCGGTCAGCATGCCGGGCTCCTGGCAAAAGAGCACGCCGGCTTTTCGACGGATGGCGATAGACAACGCGCTTACGGTGCCGAAGCAACTTCGCGATCCCTTGCCCGCTTATACCCGCGACGCCGCGCGCGATATCAAGTGCCGCACTTTGCTGATAGACGGACAAAAGAGCCCGCGCATGTTCCGCAATAACGTCGACAAGCTGGCGGAATGGATTGAATTCGCGGATCGGCAAACTATTGCCGGGGCATCGCACGGAATGAACGTGGCAAGCCCGGCCGCATTCAATCGTGCTGTACAGGCGTTTGCCGGTGCCTGGTAATTTCCTTAGCGATTCTTTAGCAAGAACGCTCGTTCGCTCGAAAGTCACGCTTAAGAATATCTTTGGCCATTGCTAAGGAAGTAATGGAAGGCAAGCTTTTATCGTCCGACTTTTTGTCTGCTTGTTGTGGCGGGACAACGCAAACGCGCGGGTCTCGGGCTAACATCATTGCCACCTCATCGCCAAGAAGAGGCCAATGTGAGTACGGGCCAAGACGATCTCGAAGTATGGAAGCGCCAGCGCACCCAGCAATTGGCGTTCGAACTGGCCGATAGCGGTCAATACGAGAATTTCGCCGATATCGCTTATGCGCTGCAATTCGAGCGCGGTCTCGCGACGGCGCAAGCACTCATCGAAAATCCGGAAATGCGTCGCTTGCTCAACGTGCATTGCGCAAATGCGCGTGAAGCGCTCTTGAACGTCAAAGCGCCAGCGCCTGAAAAAATACAGGCGCAATCTCAGCCGGTTTTAGAAACGCCCGAATTACCCACCCTCGAAATCATGGCGGCGCAAGGCGCGCCATCGTTCCTGCGCCGCGCTGCATTCATGCTCGGGCGAAGCGCACGCGCGGTCGAACCCGTGAACGCCGGGGACTTCAACTCCGCTGCGCCTTGAGCAGATCGAGCCGCAAAAGCCCTGCCGCGTCGCCCTTTCTCTCCTCGATTTGAGTGTGTGGCAGGGGAAATGGCGGATATGCACAGTCAAGTCGCGCCTCAAAACCATTACACTTACCGTAGTGGAACCAGAAGCCCGGGCCGTGCTCGCGCGCGTTCCGGTGTTTGAACTTTGAGGAGGGAAATGTTCGTGGCTAACGAAAAGATGCTGTCGCAAATGGCGGAGAAGCAAGGTTTTATCGCCGCCTTGGATCAAAGCGGCGGTTCGACGCCGGGCGCGCTCAAGCAGTACGGCATTGCAGAAGACGCCTACAACGGCGACGCCGAGATGTTCAAGCTGATGCATGAAATGCGCGTGCGCATCATCACCGCGCCGTCATTCACGGGAGAAAAGGTCATTGGCGCCATTCTCTTCGAAGCCACCATGGACGGTCAGGCAAATGGCAAGTCCGTGCCTGCGTTCCTGTGGGAAGACCGTGGCGTGGTGCCGTTCCTCAAGGTCGACAAGGGCCTCGAAGCGGAAGCCGACGGCGTTCAGGTCATGAAGCCGAACCCCGGCCTCGACGCGCTGCTGGAACGCGCCGTCAAGCTCGGCATCTTCGGCACGAAGATGCGTTCGGTCATCAAGGACGCGAACGAAAAGGGCATCGCCGCAGTCGTGAAGCAGCAATTCGAAGTGGGCAATCAGATCATCGGACACGGTCTCGTGCCCATTCTCGAACCCGAAGTGTCCATCAAGAGCACGGACAAGAAGGGTGCGGAAAAGATTCTGCGCGACGAATTGCTGAAAGGTCTCGACGCGCTGCCGGAATCCAGTCAGGTGATGATTAAGCTGACCATCCCCGATGAAGTGGACTTCTACGCGCCGCTGATCGAGCATCCGCGTGTCGTGCGCGTGGTGGCGCTTTCGGGCGGCTATACGCGCACCGACGCATGCCAGCGTCTGGCGAAGAACCACGGCATGATCGCGAGCTTCTCGCGCGCGCTTATCAACGAACTGAAGAAGTCGATGAGCGACGAAGAGTTCAACGCGACGCTCGGCGAGTCCATCGACGAGATCTACGAAGCATCGGTCGACAAGGTTTGACGCTTCAGTGGCGATGAGGCGTGCTGTCTGCCCTCATCGCCACGATCATGAATCGGCGCGTGTCGTCGATGGCGGCGTCTGCACGATAGGCGCGGCAGCCCGGAACAACTCTTCGCGGCAGCCGCTCCTCGGCGGATAGATCCGCTCCCCGTTGATCGTGCGCTTGGTCGCCTTGGCGGCCTCGCCTTCCGACACCAGCTTGCGTTCCCATCCCTCCGTATAGACCGCGCCCCACGGGCCCAGGTCGCAGACCGTCGTGTACCAGTCGATCTGCAACGGCAGCATCTCTTCTCCGTATAAATCGCAGACGGCGTTATTGCCGGCGTAGCGGCCCATCGGCCGGCCATGCTGACACGACATGACCGAAGGCCGTTTGCCGTCGATCAGCACGCGTGCGCAATCGCCCGCCGCAAATACGCCGGGAACGCCCGTGACGCGGAGATAGGCATCGACGGGCACGCGGCCCATGGAATCGAGTCCGACGGGAAGCTGGCTCGCTAATGCGTTGGCGCGCATGCCGCCGCACCAGACCACGGTGCATGCCTGGATGTAATCGGCATTGACGCCGTCCGAAAGCGAAGCGCCGTGTCCGTCGAGTTCTTCCAGCGATACGCCTGGCCTAAGCTCGACGTCGAGCGAGGTCATGGCCTGAACGACGACGCTTTGCGCGCCGCCCATCGATTGCGCGATTTTCGGCGACCGATCCGCGAGCACCACGCGCACCTTGTCGCGATCCGCTTCGCCCACGATCTCACGCAGGCGGCCGGGCAATTCCGCCGCGAGTTCGATTCCCGTGAGGCCTGCGCCGATCACGACAGCCGTATAGCGTCCGGGCGAGTCGGGCAATGCGGGCAAGGTGGACAGATGCGCCTGGAGCTTGCAGGCGCCCGCATAGGTATCGACGTCGAACGAGTGGCGATCCAGCCCGGGAATTTCCGGGCGTACCAGTTCGCTGCCTACCGCGAGAATGAGCCGGTCGTATTCCAGCGAACCTTCTCCGTCTTCCCGCGTGAACATGACGCGCCGATTCGCGCTATCGACCGTGTGCGCGGTCGCCTGGACGAAGCGCACGCCGGTCGGACCGAACACGCCGTCGAGCGGCACGAGCGTGGGATCGAGCGGTTGCTCGTAGTTGCGCACGCGCACGCTGTGATAAGGCTGCGGATTGAGGACGACCACTTCGGCCTGATCCGCTGGTTGCTGCAATTCATCGAGTTTGCGCGCGGCGGCGAGCGCGCTCCATAGTCCGGCAAAACCCGCCCCAACGACCACGATTCGCTTCAAGGCATTGCCTCCTTTGCAAACCGAACGTTCGATCCATTTGGCATGATGTGTCGTGGACAACGTCCTGCTTACTTTATAGGCGATGCGCTAAGCAATTTCCCGTCGATGCTAAAGAACTGGAGTTTTCAGGCCTGGATTAGTCGCGATTTCACCAAAACTGATTTCGTGGATTAAGTATTTACCCTTAGCGAAGCACTCACTAAACTCTCTTCAACGGTCGCACACGAGCAAATGCCAAGTGAGCGACAGCCCCAAAAACCTAAGCTGGAGGGTATCAATCATGAACAAGCTCATTGGAATCGCAGCAGTTGCCATCGCTTTCGCCGCACCGGTTGCTTCTTTCGCACAATCGAACCAACCGCTTACGCGCGCTGAAGTTCGCGAACAGATCGTTCAGTTGGAAAAGGCCGGTTATAACCCCGGCTTCGTGAGCGACTCGCACTATCCGTCGGACATTCAAGCTGCTGAAGCGCGCGTTGCGGGTCAAGGCAACTCGTTTGGCGGTGCGACTGAAGGCTCGGCGCAAGCCGGCTCGCGTGCGGTGCAAGCCGACGTGTTCCCGACGTTTGCGCATCACTAAGCAACAGGTAGTCTCGTTATAAAGAAAGCGCTCGCAATTGCGGGCGCTTTTTCTTTGGCTAGAGCAAGCGCTAATGAAAACGCTAAAGCGGAAAGCCGCCCGCAAAGGTCTCGCGCAAATAGCCGATGAAAAGCGCGACCGCACGCGGCACATGAGGCGCATAAGGACGCACGACATAAAGCTGATCGGCGAATGTGTCCACGCAGCGCCAGTCCGGCAGCAACACCACAAGCTTTCCCGCCTGCACCGCGGCTTGCGCGCTGAAGTCGGGCAACAGCGCGATACCCAGATCGTCGAGCGCGGCATCGCGCAGCACTTCGCTATTGTTCGCGGAGAATGGCCCGTTGACCGCAAGCGTATGAGGCCCGGCCGCCGTCTTGCGCGCGCCCTTACGCACGAACGACCACACGCCCGATGTCTGCGCGCGCGGATAAAACAGGCAGTCGTGCACCGCGAGATCGGCGGGCGTTGCGGGCATGCCGCGCCGTTTGAGATATGCATGTGTCGCCACGATCACCGAATGGGTATCGCACAACTTCCACGCGACATGCGTTTCCGGCGCTTGCGCGCTGTGCCGGATGGCGAGATCGAAGCCCTCCGTCGCAATGGAACTCAACCTGTCCGATGCTTCCAGTTGCACCCGCACTTCCGGATGCGCATGCAGAAAGCCCGCTAAACGCGGCACCAATTGCTGACGCGCGAACGCCATTGGCGCGGTGACGCGGATCAAGCCGCGCGCCACGCCCGCCATTTCCCTCACGCTCGAAAAGCTCGCGGCGATATGCTCGTACTGCGTGCGTGTATCGTCGACGAGGCGCCGTCCTGCCTCCGTGAAGCGCACGCTGCGCGTGGTGCGCGTGACGAGCGGCACGCCTGCCGCGCGCTCCAGTTCGGCGATACGCTGACTCATTGCGGCTTTGCTCACGTTGAGCCGCGCCGCCGCCGCCGTGTAGCTGCCCTGCTCGGCGAGCACCGTGAGCCAATGCAGATGCGTCCAGAGCCCTTCGACTTTTTGTGCGTCCATGCGCGGGGATTGTTTGCCGTTATGAACAATGAGTTCAATCATAACGCGTTCGCGGCGCACGATTCCGTCCTACACTCTTGGCATTGACACTTCTGGACAGGAGACGAAATGCAAGCGTATAACGACACCGCCGACGTGGTTCACTTCATTCATGGCGAACGCGTGAATGGCTCGGGCGCCCGCTCGCAGCCCATTTTCAATCCCGCGACGGGCGAGCGTCCGCGCAAGCTCGTGCTCGGCGAAGTCGCCGATGTCGATGCCGCCGTCGAGAGCGCGAAAGCCGCGTTCCCCGCATGGCGCGATACGCCGCCCATTCGGCGCGCGCGCGTCATGCTGAAGTTCCTCGAACTCATGAACCTGCGTCGCGATGAACTCGCGGCGATCATCACCGCCGAGCACGGCAAGGTCTTTACCGACGCGCAAGGCGAAGTGTCGCGCGGTATCGACGTGATCGAATTCGCCTGCGGCATTCCGCAATTGCTGAAGGGCGATTACACCGAACAAGTCTCCACCGGCATGGATAACTGGACGACGCGTCAGCCGCTCGGCGTCGTCGCGGGCATCACGCCGTTCAACTTCCCTTGCATGGTGCCGTGCTGGATGTTCCCCGTGGCCATTGCAAGCGGCAACGCGTTCATCCTGAAGCCGAGCGAGCGCGATCCGTCCGCGTCGCTTTTCATGGCTAATCTGCTGAAGGAAGCGGGTCTGCCGGACGGCATTTTCAACGTGGTGCAAGGCGACAAGGTCGTGGTCGATGCATTGCTCGAACATCCCGATGTGCGCGCGATCAGCTTTGTCGGTTCGACGCCTATCGCCAACTATATCTACGAGACCGGCGCGAAGCACGGCAAGCGTGTGCAGGCGCTCGGCGGCGCGAAGAATCACATGGTCGTGATGCCGGATGCCGATCTCGATCAGGCTATCGATGCGCTCATCGGCGCGGGCTATGGTTCGGCGGGCGAGCGCTGCATGGCGGTATCGGTCGCGGTGCTGGTGGGCGACGTGGCGGACAAGATCGTGCCGCGCCTCGCCGAACGTGCGCAGCAGCTCATCATCAAGAACGGCATGGAGCTGGATGCCGAAATGGGGCCGATCGTCACGCGCGCCGCGCTGGAACGTATCGAAGGTTATATCGCGCTGGGCGTGGATGAAGGCGCGAAACTCGTCGTCGATGGACGCGGCCACAAGGTTCCCGGTCACGAAGACGGCTTCTTCACGGGCGGCACGCTGTTCGACCATGTGACGCCGAACATGCGCATCTACAAGGAAGAAATCTTCGGGCCGGTGCTTTCATGCGTGCGCGTGAAGGACTTCGGCGAAGCCGTGGAACTCGTCAATGCGCACGAGTTCGGCAACGGCGTCGCCTGCTACACGCGCGATGGTCACGTTGCGCGCGAGTTCGGCCGACGCATCGAAGTGGGCATGGTCGGCATCAACGTACCCATTCCCGTTCCGATGGCATGGCATGGCTTCGGCGGCTGGAAGCGCAGTCTCTTCGGCGACATGCACGCTTATGGCGAAGAAGGCGTGCGCTTCTATACGAAGCAAAAGTCCATCATGCAACGCTGGCCGGAAAGCACGGAAAAGGGCGCGGAATTCGTGATGCCGACCGCGAAGTAAGGCATACGCAGCACAGGTAGTCGTCGCCCGCTTGGCTTCCGTGCAGGAAGGAGCGGGCGATTTGTCATCTGGCCTTGCAGCCTTGCGTGCGGTTTCATCGTCGAGAAGCTCGAGGCCACTATCGAGAGGACATGGTCATGAGCAGGAGCAACGCTTTATTGCCGTTACTCGGCATCAACAAGCCCATCATTCAAGCGCCGATGGCCGGTGTCACGACGCCTGCTCTCGCGGCGGCGGTATCGAATGCGGGCGGACTGGGGTCGCTCGGCGTGGGCGCGATGAACGCCGAAGCGGCGCGCAAGGTCATTCGCGAGACGCGCGCGCTGACCGACAAGCCGTTCAACGTCAACGTGTTCTGTCATAGCCCGGCTAAAGCCGACGCCGCTCTGGAAAGCACGTGGATCGAATGGCTCGCGCCCGTCTTCGCGCGATACGGCGCCACGCCGCCCGCGCGGCTCAGCGAAATCTACACGAGCTTTGTCGTCGATGAAGCCATGCTCAAGGTCTTCGTCGAAGAAAAGCCGGCTATCGTGAGCTTTCACTTCGGCCTGCCTTCGAAGGACTATATCGATGCCCTCCGTAACGCGGGCATCAAACTGATTGCATCTGCAACTAATGTGAGTGAAGCGGAGCAAATCGCAAAAGCGGGTATCGATGCGATCGTCGCGCAAGGCATCGAAGCAGGCGGGCATCGCGGTATCTTCGACGGCGAAGCCGACGACGATTATCTTGGCACCTTCGCGCTCACGCGTTTGCTCGTGCGCAAGTTCGACGTACCGGTGATCGCGGCGGGCGGCATCATGGATGGCGCGGGAATCGCCGCCGCGCTCGCGCTCGGCGCGCAGGCGGCGCAGCTTGGCACGGCTTTCGTTCCGACCACCGAGTCCGCAATCGATGCTGGATATCGTCGCGCGCTTCTGAGCGATGCCGCGAATCGCACCACGCTTACCGCCGCCATATCGGGCCGCCCGGCGCGCAGTCTCGTCAACAAGTTCACGGAACTCGGGCGCGAGGCAAACGCACCGAACAACCCCGCGTATCCCGTGACTTACGACGCGGGCAAGGCGCTGCATGCGGCGGCCAAGGCACGAGGCGAGTTCGGCTATGGCGCGCAATGGGGCGGGCAGGCGGCCGCACTCGCGCGCGAAATGTCCGCCGCGGAATTGATGGCGCGGCTCGAAGCGGAACTCGATGAAACGATCGAATCCTTACAGCGTTATTCGCGTTGAATAGCGGATTCGAGCAAGGCGTCATCACCTCGGCGCTGTAAAGCTTAGTCGAAACGCTTCGTTGGTCGGATGGGCAGTCGATGCTTCAATGTTTCGGTCGCGTTCTTTCGCGGCTTGCCCACGATATCCGAAACCAACGGAGCAACCGATGTCCGATTCCGCTACGCTCGACCACGATTCCGTCCGTCAGCCCGCCGCCACGCAGGAGCCTTTCCAGGTCCGTCCCATAGGCGGCCGCATTGGCGCCGAAGTGCGCGGCGTGACGCTCTCAGGCGATCTCGACGATACCGCCATCACTCGCATCAACGACGCGCTGCTCAAGCACAAGGTGCTGTTCTTTCGCGGCCAGTCGCATCTGGACGACGCTTCGCAGGAAGCGTTCGCCGCGCGTTTTGGCGACACCGTGGCGCATCCCACGGTGCCTTCGAAGGAAGGCACGAGCCGTCTGCTTGAACTCGATTCGAAGCACGGCACGCGCGCCAATTCATGGCATACGGATGTCACTTTCGTCGATGCCTATCCGAAGATTTCCATCCTGCGCGGCGTGGTGATCCCGCCCGCCGGCGGCGATACCGTGTGGGGCAACACCGCCGCCGCCTACAGCAACCTGCCGCAGCCCTTGCGCGATCTCGCCGACAACCTCTGGGCGTTGCATTCGAACGCCTACGACTACGCAGCCACGCGCAACGCGCCCGACACCGAGACGGAGCGCGAGTACCGCAAGCAGTTCACCTCCACGCTCTACGAGACGGAACATCCCGTGGTGCGCGTGCATCCGGAAACGGGTGAACGCACGCTCGTGCTGGGTCACTTCGTGCAGCGCTTCGTCGGGCTGTCGCAGCGCGATTCGGACCGACTGCTCGAAATCTTCCACGATCACATTCAGCGCCTCGAGAACACGGTGCGCTGGCGCTGGACCCAAGGCGATGTCGCGATCTGGGACAACCGCGCGACGCAGCACTACGCGGTGGCGGATTACGGCGATGACCACCGCGTCGTGCGTCGCGCGACCGTTCACGGCGACGTGCCCGTTTCCATCGACGGCAGAAAGAGCCGCACCGTCAAGCGCGAAGCACGCGCCTGAATGCCCTCACTGGCGATGACGCGGGTCATCGCCAGTCGATCATCGAATAACGCCGAAGGACAAGATGACAACGAGATTCGCGCGCTTCGCGGGCGCTCTTTTGTGCGCCGCATTCGTTTCCATCTCGCACGCCGCGGCGCCGGAAACGGTGCGCATCGGCGTCGCGCAGCAGGGCGCGGGCGACCCGCCCACGTTCGGCGGCTCGCCTGCCGCCACCGCGCAATTGCAGCATCGTGTCGAGGATGCATTGCAGGGCGATCACATCAAGGTCGAGTGGATCTTCTTCAAGGGCGCGGGTCCGGCCGTGAACGAGGCGCTCGCCAACAAGCAGATCGACTTCGCGTATCAGGGTGACTTGCCCGCCGTGCTCGGACGCGCGAACGGCCTGAAGACGCACTTGCTGCTCGAATCGAATGTGCGCGCGGGCGTGTATGTCGCGGTGCCGCCGGACTCCGACATCAAGTCGGTGAAAGACCTCAAGGGCAAGCGCGTGGCGATTTTTCGGGGCACGAATCTGCAGCTCGTCGCGGATAACGTGCTCAAGGAAAACGGCCTGACCGAACGCGATCTGCGCGTCATCAATCTCGATACGGCCGCGGCGCAGGCAGCGCTTGCGTCGAAGGGCGTCGATGCCGTGTTTCTCGACTACTCGCTTTTCAAGTTGCAACGCCAGGGTCTCGCGAAGATCGTTTATGCGTCGCGCGATGGCGGCATGCAACTGACGCGGCAAGCGCATCTGCTCGTACTCGACGACTTCGAAAGCGCGCATCCCGACGTGGTGCAAAAGGTCGTGACTTCGGTGGTGCAGGCCGCGCAATGGTCGTCCGACGAAGGCAATCGCAATGCGCTCTTCACGTTGTGGTCGAAGAGCGGCGTGCCGTCGGAGTCGTGGGCATCGGAGTATGCGAATCAGCCTTTGAAGGACCGCAATTCGCCGCTCATCGATCCATTTGTGCAGGCACGCTATCAGTCCGTCGCCGATGACGCCTTGCGGCTGAACCTCATTCGCCAACCTGTCAGCGTGAACGGCTGGTTCGAGCCGAAGTATCTCGATCAGGCGCTCAAGTCGCTCAAGCTCGAAAGCTACTGGCCGCGCTTCGATGCGTCGGGCAAGCCGGTCGCCTGACCCGCTTCTTTCTCAACGGAGAACTTCCGATGGCGAATGCTCTCTCGCGTGTGCTGGTGCCGGCGGCACGCCGCAACGCTTCGGTCGCGCGCGCATCCGGCGGCACGGCGCGTTCGCTTGGCTGGGCCGTATTGCCGTGGCTTCTGCCGCTCGCCTGCGCGTTGCTATGGGTTATAGGCTCGCGTTTTGGATGGATCTCCGCGCAGGTTCTGCCGCCGCCCTCGCTGGTCTTCGATACCCTTACCGCGCTCATCAAGAGCGGCGAACTATGGATGCACTTGGGCGCGAGCATGTCGCGCGCGGCTGTCGGCTTTGGCGGCGGCGTGGTGCTCGGCATTCTGCTAGGCGGCGTGCTCGGCCTGTCGCGCACGGTCGAGGCGTATGTGCTGCCGAGCTTCAACGCGATCGTGCAGGTGCCCGTGCTCGGCTGGCTGCCGTTTCTGATGATCGTGGTGGGCATCGGTGAGCCGTTGAAGTATCTGCTCATCGGTCATGCCGCGCTCGTGCCGGTGACCCTGAGCACCTTGCAGGGCTTTCGCAGCACGCCGCCCGAGTTGCGTGAGGTCGCGGCGGTGTATCGCTATACGCGCTGGCAAACCATTTTGCGTGTGGTCTTGCCCTCGTCGGTGCCGATGATCGGCACGGGCATTCGCCTCGCCTTCACCAAAGCATGGCTGACGCTCGTGGTCGTGGAACTCGTGGCATCGTCGGAAGGGCTCGGCTATCTGATCGTGTACGGACGTCAGCTCTTTCAGCTCGATCTGGTGCTGGCTTCGGTCTTGATCGTGGGCGCGGTCGGCTATGTCGCCGATCGCTTGTTGACCGCGCTCGAGCGCAAGTTGCAGCGCGGCGCGGTCTAGGAGCGGACGATGTCATCGATAGAACTCGAAGCAGTCCCGCGTGTCGCCTTGCCGAGGCGCTGGCGCGGCTTCGTGCTGCCGCTCGCGGCGCTGGCGATATGGTGGCTCGTATCGCGCGATGCCAAGCCCGCCCACGGCATGATGGTGTCGCCCGCGCAAGTGCTGCATGTCGCGTGGGAACAGTTGCGTAGCGGCGCGCTGGCGCGTGCGTTGTCGGCGTCGCTTGCGCGGGAGTTGACGGGCTTTGCGATCGGCACTTCGCTCGGGCTCGCGCTCGGCGCGTTGCTGGGTGTGTCGAAGCTCGCGAATCGCGCCATTGCGCCGAGCTTCAACACTTTCAAGCAAGTGTCGCTGTTCGCGTGGATTCCGCTCATCTCCGTGTGGTTCGGTCTCGGCGATGTCGCGAAGGTCGTGTTCCTGTCGCTCGCCGCGCTGGTTCCGGTCGTGATGCATACGAGCGACGGCATCCGCGCCGTGCCGCCGCGTTTTCTCGAAGTGGCGCGCGCATATCGCTACGGCAAGTTGCAGACGCTCGCGTTCGTGGTGCTGCCGGCCGCGCTGCCTTCGATCTTCACGGGCATCTATCTCGCGCTCATCTATTCGTGGCTCGCGACGCTCGGCGCGGAGTATCTGCTCGTCGCGGGAAGCGGGATCGGCAATACGCTCGTGGATGGCAGCGAACAGTTTCGGATGGATCTCGTCGTATTTGGCGTGATCGTCGTGGGAATAACGGGGTGGGCGCTCAACGCGCTCGCGCGTGCGGTGCAGCGGCGCTGGTTCAGCGAAGCGCGCGCGGCTTGAGGAGAATGACGATGGCAGCGATACCAACGATGGCAACGGACACGAGCGGCCTCGCGCTGCGGCGGGTGAGCAAGCGTTATGAAGGCGATGCAGGTGCGCCCGTGCTGGATCGTATCGACCTCTCGATCCGAAGCGGCGAGTTCGTGAGTATCGTCGGGGCGAGCGGTTGCGGGAAGTCGACGCTCTTGCGGTTGATCGCAGGCCTCGATGCGTCGTACGAAGGCGAGATCGAATTCGGTGGCGAGCGCGTGGTCTCGACGGATCTTTCGCGCGGCATCGTGTTTCAAGATCATCGTCTGTTTCCATGGCTGAACGTCGAACAGAACGTCGCGGTGGCCTTGCGCAACGCGCCTTTGAGCAAGCACGAGAAAGCGCGTGCGGTAGCCGAGCATGTGGCGCTCGTCGGCCTCGAGGGGTGCGAGGGACAGTATCCGCATCAGCTCTCGGGCGGCATGGCGCAGCGTGTCGCCATTGCGCGAGGGCTCGTCAACCGGCCGCGTTTGCTCTTGCTCGATGAACCGTTCGGCGCACTCGATGCGCTCACGCGCGCACGGCTCCAGGACGAACTGCAACGCATCTGGGCGCAGGAGCGCATCACGATGGTCCTCGTCACGCATGACGTCGAGGAGGCGGTGCTGCTCTCGGATCGCATCGTAGTGATGGAAGCGCGTCCGGGACGTATCGGCGAAATCGTCGATGTCGACCTGCCGCGTCCGCGCAAGCGCGGCAGTCTCGATGTCGTCGCGCTCAGGGACGGTATTCTCGAAGGGTTCTTTCACGAAGCGTAGAAGTACTGCCAGACAGCGCTCGTCGCCATCGCCATCGCCGTGAAATAAAAATCGAACGGATTCGACGGCCAGTCAAGGCTTATATTCGTGAAGCGGCCCGCGCGGGCCGTTTATGTTCAACACTCTGGCTGACCGCTCGCGTCACGCCATACGTGTCTGCCCGCCTTGCATGCACGCTTCGACGCCCGTTGCGCGCGCGGTAATATAGACTGATACCTTTGTTCTTCGAGGCGGTCCATGACCAGCAAGCACGCAATCGACGTCCGTCTTACGGAACATCTCGCGGTTTTCGTCAGGGCGCGCTCAGGCCTTGCTCGCGAAGCCGGACTTCTCCCGGAGGCAAGGCGCCTGGACCACAGCGACAATGCGCCGATGCGGGAGAAGTCATGACACCGGCAACCGACTTCCCCATTGTCGGCGTCGGCGCGTCCGCTGGCGGCGTCGAGGCGCTCGAAGGCTTCTTTCGCGGCATGCCGGAAAAGCCAGGCCTCGCTTGCGTGATCATCACGCACCTGAGTCCGGACCGTATCAGCTTGTTGCCGGAGATTGTTTCGCGTTTTACGCCAATGCAGGTACACGCGATTGCCGAAGGCGAGCCGATCGAGATCGATAGCGTCTATCTCTTGCCGCGCGATGCCATCGTCAGCGTCTCGAACCGAACCTTGCACGTGCAGTCACTGGACAAGCCGCGTCGCGAGCGCAAGCCGATCGACCATTTTCTGAGCACGCTCGCGCTCGATATCGGCGAACTGTCGGCAGGCGTCATTCTCTCGGGCGGCGATTCGGACGGCACGCTCGGCATCAAGGCCATCAAGGAGCGGGGCGGACTGACGCTCGCACAGGTTGCGGACGGCTTCGGACCGCATCACCCGGACATGCCCAATAGCGCCATTGCCACTGGCCTGGTCGATTTCGCCGTGCCGGTCGACCAAATGGGCGCGAAGCTCGCGAGCTTTGCCGCGGGCGCCTTCAGGCTCGATTCCGTCGTGGAAGAGCCCGAAGTCGAAGCCGCCGCGAAAGCATTCGACGAGGCGCGAGAAGCCATTTACGGCATCTTGCGCGATAACGTCGGACACGACTTCAGCGGCTACAAGGTCAAGACTTTTTCGCGGCGGGTGCAGCGGCGCATGCAGGTCCGGGCGATGGCAACTCCGGAGAGTTATGTAGCGCGGCTCGCGGCCGATCCGCAGGAAGTGACGGCACTGTTTCGCGATCTCTTGATCAACGTCACGAGCTTTTTCCGCGATGAGCACGCGTTCGAGAGTCTCGCCACACTCGTCCTGCCGAAGCTTTTCGAAGGCCGCACCGCCGAGGATGTCGTGCGTGTCTGGGTGCCGGGCTGCGCCACGGGCGAGGAAGTGTATTCCATCGCCATGCTGATGTCCGAACAGATCGCAGGTGTCGAGAAGGCGCCGCGCATCCAGATCTTCGCCACCGATATCGACGACGGAGCGCTCACGGTGGCGCGTGCGGCGCGCTATCCGCTGGCGTTGCTCGACAATGTATCGCAAGAGCGGCGCGACCGTTTCTTCGTGCCGGACGGCAGCAGCTTCGTGGTGGCCAAGGAAGTGCGCGAACTGTGCATCTTTTCACCGCACAGCGTCATTCGCGATCCGCCTTTCTCACGCATCGATCTCGTGTCGTGCCGCAATCTCCTCATCTACTTCGGCATCGAGGTCCAGAATCAGGTCATTCCGACCTTCCACTATGCGCTGCGCCCGGACGGTTTTCTGTTCCTCGGCCCGTCGGAGAACGTGAGCCAGTTCGACGAGTTGTTCGTTCCGCTCGACAAGAAGCATAGGCTTTTCAAGCGCCGCGCCGATGTCGTGTCGCAAGTGCGTCTGCCGCTCGCGGTATCCGCGCTGACTATCGGCCATCTGTCCGCGTTGACGCCAAGCCGTCCGCCCCTGGGCGGCGCTGCGCTGCGCCTTGCTGTCGACGGTCATATGATCGACCGCTTCACACCGCCGCACGTGCTCGTGACGCGCGATGGCGATGTCGTCTACTACTCGGGCCGCACCGGCAAATATCTCGAGGCAGCGCCCGGCATGCCGACGCGCCAGCTATTCGCAATGGCGCGCAAGGGGCTGGGCCTCGACTTGCGCTCGGTGTTTCGCGAAGCGGTCGACTCGGGCCGCACGATCGCGCGAGAGGGGGTGGTGGTCGAGGGCGAGGACGGCCGTGTACAGGTGATCAATCTGACCATCGAGCCGCTCGTCCAGCAAGCGCCGGGTGAGCGCATGTATCTCGTCGTGTTCCAGGACCAAGGGCCCGTGCTCACGCGCGAAGAGGCGCTTGCGCGCGCCGAGGCCATGCACGACGGCACCGCGGAGCAAATCGAAAAGGAACTACGGGATACCCGTGAGCGCCTGCAATCGATGATAGAGGAATACGAGACCGCGCTCGAAGAACTCAAGTCGTCGAACGAAGAGTTGGTTTCGGTCAACGAGGAACTGCAATCGTCGAACGAAGAGCTGGAGGCGTCCAAGGAAGAGCTCGTCTCGCTCAACGAGGAGCTGCACACCGTCAATCTGGAACTGAATGGCAAGATCGACGCGCTCGACCGCTCGAACAGCGATCTTCACAACCTGTTCGAAAGCACGTCGGTCGCCACCGTGTTTCTCGACCGGCAATTTTCCATTCGCTCGTTTACCCCGGCAATGGCCGATATCTTCCATATCCGTCCGGTCGATCGCGGGCGTCCCATTTCGGAGCTCGTCAGCCGTCTCGACCTTCCGGGGCTGGAAGAAGGCATCCGTGAGGTATTCAGGAGTCAGGAAGCACGCGAACAGCAGGTCAGCAGCAAGGATGGGCTGAATCATTTCCTCGTGCGTCTCGCACCTTATCTCAACGGCGATCGCAAGATCGACGGTGTGGTCATTGCTTTCGTCGATATCACGGGAATGGTTCATGCTGAAGGTAGGCAGGACGTTTTGATTGCGGAACTGCAACACAGAACGCGAAATCTTTTATCCGTGATTCAGTCGATCGCGCAACAGACGCTCTTGGGCGACGAAGCGCTCGACACGTTCACGAGTCGCCTCGCCGCGCTTGGCAGGCTGCAGGGCTTGATCGGCGAAGCGAACGGGCATCTGATCAATTTGGGTGACATCGTTCGCCTTGAATTCGAGGCGCTCGGTGTCGGCAGCAGCGACAGGGTCTCGGTGAGTGGACCGGTCGTGCCGCTTGGCTTTCGCAACGTTCAGACGATCGCGCTCGTGCTTCACGAACTCGCGACCAACGCGCTCAAGTACGGCGCATTGAAGCATAAAGGCGCACGGCTCGTCGTCAGCTGGATTGTCGAGAAAAGAGAGTCCGGGCCGGAATGGCTCGTTCTGGACTGGATCGAAAGCGGTGTGCGCATCACGCCCGAGGACAAGAAAATCGGCTTCGGCCGGCAACTCATCGAGAAAGCGCTTCGTTTCACGCTACACGCTCGCACCGAGCTCGACTTCAACTGGGATGGGGTTTCGTGTCATATCGAGATCCCGCTGCGACCAGCGCATATGCACGGCAGCAGTCCCTAGGGGGTCCGAAAATGGCAGTAGTCGGGACACCGCTCGAAGGTTTGAGCATCTTGGTCGTGGAAGACGATTACCTGGTGGCGCTCGCGCTGTCCGCGTTGCTCGAAATTGCAGGGGCAATCGTCGTCGGGCCGGTGGCGTGGGCGCAGGACGCGCTGGCGCTTCTAGACGACGACGAACATTACATCGACGTTGCTATTCTCGACATCGACCTCAACGGCGAGAAGTCATACGCCGTAGCAGATGAACTGACGCTGCGTGAGATCCGCTTCATCTTTGCAACCGGGTACGGTGTCGATTCGATCGATATCGCCTACCGGCATCATCCGCGTTGTCAAAAACCCTTCGATCATCAAACGCTCTTCAACACGCTCGCACTGAGCGGGCGTTGAAGAATCGCGCTCACCGTTTCGGCTTGCCCGAAGTGAATGCTGTCACCGCATCACGAAAAGCCGCGCTTCCATAGACTTCCTCGATGATGTCTTCGTCCGCGAAGCTCTGGTCGATCACGATGCGCCGTAGGCTCTCCTTTACCGCCTTCTGCGTGATTGGCGACAACGCCATGAGCCGCTCGGCAAGCGCATGCGCGCTGGCATCGAGCGCGTCTTTCGTCACCACCGAATATACGTAGCCGCACGCCAGGACCTCGTTCGCTGCGAGAAAGTCGGCGAGCATCAGCATGCGCTTGACGCGCGGCACGCCGAAAGCCGCATGTAGCCGCGCGATATTGCGCGACGAAAGCGTGTTCGAGAGCGTCTTGGCAATCGGTGCGCCGAACCGGGAGTTTTCGCTGCACACGCGAAAGTCGCAGGCCGTGGCGAGCGCGAGACCACCGCCGACCGCCCAGCCATCGATCACGGCGAGCGTGGGAAGCGCGATGCGCTCGACTGTATCGATCACGCGCTCGACCAGCGCTTCGTAGGCCACGCCATCGTGTCCGCCGCGAAAGTCCTTGAAGTACTCGATATCCGTTCCCGCGATAAACGACTTGCCGCCCGCGCCGCGAAAGAGAATGCAGCGCACGTCTTTATTGCGCTGGCATTCGTCGATACGCGCGAGCAGCGCTTCGTACATGGGAATCGACATGGCGTTGTGACGCTCGGGCCGGTCGATGACGATCTCCGCCGCGCCCGATGCATGCAGCGTAAGCCGGACATGTTCGCTCATGGCTTCATTCCACTGGTTCCGTTGATCTCCGCGAAGATCTCTTCGTTATGTTCGCCGAGCAGGGGCGGATGGCGGCGCACGGTCTGCGGCGTCCCGAGCAGCTTGACCGGAAAGCCGATGTTCTTCACCTTGCCTTCGTGCGGATGATCGATTTCCATTGCCATGCGGCGATGCGTGGCATGTTCGCTCTCGAATGCTTCCGGATAAGTCAGGATAGGGCCGGCTGGAATGCCGGCCGCGAGCAGGGTATCGACCCATTCCGCGCTGTCGCGCTTGGCGAACTCCTCTTCGAGCACTTGGATCATGGCCTCGCGGTTTTTCAGGCGCAGCGAGACGTTCGCATAGTCGGCGTGGTCGATCAGATCGGGCCGCTTTAACAACCCGCACAGCTTCGTCCACAGCTTCTGGTTAGTCGCGCCCATCACGAAGTAGCCATCGCGCGCCTTCACGGCCTGATACGGCGCGCTCATCTTGTTGCTGGTGCCAAGCGGTGTCGGCGGCACGCCCGTGCCCCAGTATTCCGACATGTCCCAGATCGAGAAGGCCATGACGGAATCGAAGAGAGAAGCGTCGATATGCTGACCGACGCCCGATTTTTGCGCGCCGATATAAGCCGACAACAGCCCCGACACCGCAAAGAGCGCGCAGCCGATATCCGCCACCGGCACGCCCGCCTTGACCGGCTTGCCGCCGGGATATCCCGTCACGCTCATGACGCCGGACATGGCCTGAGCCATCAGATCGAAGCCGGGCCGCGTGGACCACGGGCCGCTTTGCCCGAAGCCCGAGATGCTCACATAAACGATCTTCGGGTTGATCTCCCGGATCGACTCGTAATCGATACGAAGCCGCTGCACCACGCCTGGCCGATAGTTCTCGACGATCACATCGGCAGTCTTCGCGAGCTTGTAGAAGAGCTCGCGGCCTTCGTCGCTCTTCAGGTCCAGCGTCACCGAACGCTTGTTGCGGTTCATGTTGAGAAAGCCCATGCTGTCGGGCCCTTTCATCTTGAAGCCCATCGCGCCGCGCGTCTGATCGCCTTCGGGCGGTTCCACCTTGATGACATCCGCGCCCATGTCGGCGAGCAGCATGCAGGCGAACGGTCCTGCCATGACCTGGCTTACGTCGAGCACGCGGATTCCGTCCAGGGGGAGAGGTTTTGTCTGGGTCATGTCGATTGGTTCGGTGGAGAAGGGCTTCGACCTGCGGCGCGGGTCATGCCTTCACTTTCGACCACCGCTTGCAATGCCGCAAGGCTTGCGCGGGCAAGGCTGGCTTCGCAATTCGCGAAAGCCTCGAGCGTGCTTCCTCGTTCAGACTAGTCGCGTTCGTCGAGCAGCTCGGCCACGACGCGTTGAAGTGTCTGTTCCTGAGCGTGACCTTCGACGCAAGAAAGCACGTAGCTGCGCTTATGCCAGTCGCCTGCAATCTCCTGCGACGCAATCGCGCGTTCCGGGTGAAAGCTGCGCAGCACAGCCGCGGGCATGAGGCCGACGCCCAAGCCCTGACGCACCATCACGAGCATGGTGTCGAAGCCGCTCACGGCGTAATTGTTCGCGAAGAGTCGTCCCCGGCTCTGATGTGCGCGTTGCAGCGCGGACAGAATGGCGGAGCCTTTGCCGAGACTGATCACGGGCAAGTCCATGATCTCGTCGATACCGAGCGGCGCATCGTCGAACTGAAAATGTTCGGTGCTATACACGAGTTCGAGCCGGTCTTCGCGATACGGCACGCGGTCGAGGTCGAGAAAGCCGCTCTTCTTTTCGTAGATGCCGATATCGATGACCTTGTCGCGCAACAACTGCTGAACGATCTTGCTGTTCTCCTCTTGAACCATGAGCGAGATGCTGGGATGCTTGCGCTGAATCCCGGCGATGGCGCCCGCCAGAAACTGCATGACCACCGCCTTCGGCGCACCGATGATGATGCGCCCGTGGCGCCCTTCCTTGAGCGCGCGCGCATCGCCTTCGAGACGGTCGATCAGATTGTCGATCTGGCGGATGTAGAGCAGCAGCTTCGCGCCCGGCTCGGTAAGCTGCACACCGTGCGGAACGCGCGTGAAGAGCTTCGCGCCGAGTTGCGCTTCGAGGTCCGATACGCGCCGCGAGGCGGCGGCCACCGCGAGACTGAGCTTGTCCGCGGCGCGCGAGATGCTGCCTTCGTCCGCGATGGCGAGAACCAGACGGATGGTGGTCGTATCGAATTTCACTAAGGCTCCGTTTTGTCGTGCTCGCGAATGTGAAGTGTCCGCGAAGGCCCACCGGACAGGCAAACCCGGTAACTCTGCCCGCGCACGGGTAAACGATTAACCCGCCTCCCGGCTTTGCATTCAGCGAATATAAAACAGCGATGCTATATTGCGCCGAACCGATGCGGCCGAGCTTAAAGCGGCGCATTGCACTGGGTAGACAGCCCGCCATCCGGACGCCAAAGTCCACGGAGGAGACATGAATATAAAGAAAGCGATTGACCGCATTCCAGGCGGTCTCATGCTCGTGCCCTTGCTGCTCGGCGCCTGCGTCCATACTTTCGCGCCGGGCGCGGGCAAGTACTTCGGCTCGTTCACGAACGGGTTGATCACGGGCACCGTGCCGATTCTCGCGGTGTGGTTCTTCTGCATGGGCGCGACCATCGACCTGCGCGCGACCGGCACCGTGCTGCGCAAGTCGGGCACCTTGCTCGTGACCAAGATGGCGGTTGCGTGGATCGCGACCATCGTCGCCGCGCACTTCATTCCCATCGATGGCGTCAAGGCCGGTCTCTTCGCGGGCCTGTCCGTGCTCGCCATCACCACGTCGATGGACATGACCAACGGCGGACTCTACGCCGCCGTGATGCAGCAGTACGGCAGCCGCGAGGAAGCGGGCGCGTTCGTGCTGATGTCGGTGGAATCCGGGCCGCTCGTCAGCATGCTGATTCTTGGCGCGACGGGCGTCGCGTTCTTCGAGCCACGCCTTTTCGTCGGCGCGGTGCTGCCGTTTCTGATTGGCTTCGCGCTCGGCAATTTGGACAGCGACCTGCGCGAACTGTTCGGCCGCTGCGTGCATCCGCTGATCCCGTTCTTCGGCTTCGCGCTCGGCAATGGCATCGACCTGCACGTGATCGCGACGAGCGGCTTGCCGGGGGTTGCGCTTGGGTTGGGCGTGATCGTCGTGACGGGCATTCCGCTGATTCTCGCGGATCGCTGGATTGCGGGCGGCAATGGCGCGGCGGGACTCGCGGCTTCATCGACCGCGGGCGCGGCGGTGGCGAATCCGGCGATCATCGGCGAGATGATTCCGCGCTTCAAGCCGCTCGTGCCGGCGGCCACCGCGATGGTCGCGACCGCCTGTCTCGTGACGGCCATTCTCGTGCCAATTCTGACCGCGCTCTGGGTGCGCCGGCATCGGGCGCGTCATGGCCTTGAAGAACAACGTGTGGAAGAACCGGTGCGGCCGCTCGGCGAGCGCGACGTGCACGTGTGATTTCGTGCGGCCGACGAGCCGTCAGGATGGCTCGTCGCTCACGAACAGCATCGAGATATAAAGAATGGTCGAAACGGCGATAAGGCCAACGCCCGTGAACACCTTGGTGCGATTGAATTCGAGCCCGCCGTCGATGGCGATACCAATGCCGAGCACCGAGCCGAGCGTCCCGAAGGCCGCGAGCGCGACATGCGCCTTGCTCAAAAAGAGACGCCGGCGTTTTCTGCCGGCTTCGCTGAAGGGTCCTCGTCGCATCGCTTCTCCATCGGCCATGTAGCCGCGCCGTTATTCGCGTTCCGGATGAAGCAGCAATATCACAAAAATAAAACGTGCTTCGCGAAAGAAAATCGGCGAAGCACGTTCGTATCGACGATGCGTCACTCGACGCTTTCCCAGTGCTCCGGCTCGCCCTTGTCCGTGATACGCACCTTCGCCAGCAAGGGCGTATAGCCGCGCAGCCTGATTTCGCTGACCGCGAGCTTTTCCGAACTGAACACCTGCTCGGTGATCTTCGTGCCGTCGGGATACTCGAGTGTGTATCCATCGATCGGGCCCCATCGGCCCTTGGGCAAGGGTTCAACGTAGATTTGCATCATGATGACTCCGGCGTTGTAGGAAGCGTCGGGCAAGCGCCGTGACTGCGGCTGCCTCTTATATAAGAGCGTAGCCCTTAAGCGTGGCGCTGCATCGAGGAAAATGACGGCTAAATTTGCGCGTTGAATCAGAGGGTTGGAGAGAAAATTCCGCGATGAGAAACGCACCGGGGCTATGTGCAACGCGTGCATGCTGCCACGCAGCAGGATTTCTCACGACACGCGGGCTGGTTTCGTGATGTGGGATCGACGAGCTCACGCGCCCGGCGATTTGCCTATGCATCGCAAGTCCTGGCACGAGCGTGGGTTCCATGGCGCGCGGCCGCCCAATGGCCGCGCGCGCCGGTAACGTCAACGTCGGTTATTGCGCGAGCGCCGGGTGCTTCATCAACGTCGCCGCAGCGGACGACGATGAAGCCGGGTTCTGCCCGGTAATCAAAAGGCCATCGGTGACGACATAAGGTGCCCAGTCTTCGAGCTTCGAATAGATGCCGCCCTTCGCCTTGAGTTCGTCTTCAACGAGGAACGGCACGACATCGGTCAGTCCGACCGCGGCTTCCTCGGAGTTGGTGAAGCCCGTGACTCGTTTGCCTTCGACAAGCGGTGCGCCCTCCGGCGTGCGGACATGGCGCAGCACGCCAGGTGCGTGGCAGACCAGCGCGACAGGCTTGCCAGCGGCCAAGAAGGCTTCGATCAGGGCGATCGAGTTTTTGTCTTCGGCCAGGTCCCAGAGCGGACCATGACCGCCCGGATAAAACACGGTATCGAAATCGGCTTGCGAGACGAGATCGAGCTTTACCGTGCTGGCAAGCTGCGCGGTAGCCTGCGAATCGGCTTCGAAACGATGTGTCATCTCGGTCTGATTGGCCGGCTCGTTGCTCTTCGGGTCGAGCGGCGGCTGACCACCTTTAGGCGATGCCAGCACGATTTCCGCGCCCGCATCCTTGAAGGCGTAGTAGGGTGCGGCCAGCTCTTCGAGCCAGAAACCCGTCTTGCGGCCCGTGTTGCCGAGTTGGTCATGCGAGGTCAGAACCATGAGCACTTTCATGTTGCATCTCCGTGGGTGAATAAGGCGAAACCGTAAAGAAGGTTGATGGGGTTAGTAGACCAGTCGTCTAGTAAATGCTTCAAAAAGAGCACCTCTAAGGAAGTGCTGGCACCTTGCTCCCTGCTTCGTCAGGGAGCAAGTCGCAAGATCCGCTGCGTTGTCGTCGTCGCCACTTCAAACGGCTGCGTGTTGCGAACAATCTTCACCATGATGCTGGCGCCGAGCCACAGTTGATACAAGCTCTGCGCAACGCTTTGCGGATCACTTTCGATCGAAAGCGAGCCTTCCGCCACACCGATTTCGATTGCACTTGCAAGACGGCGAACGATCCCTGCCGTGCCGCGCTTCAACGTGGCGCGCATGGCCTCCGACATGTCTGCCACTTCGGCGCCGAGCTTGACCGCGAGACATTTGCCCTGGCAATCGAAGAAGGACTGGGTTTCTTGCCAGATGCTCCAGTAGTTCGTCAGCCGCTGCGCCATGCTCAGTCCGGGCTGCGCTAGCGTCTGGTCGAGGTCGTTCAGATAGTCCTCGAAATAGCTTTCCAGGAGCGCCACGCCGAACGCATCCTTGGAGCCAAAATAATGATAGAACGAGCCCTTCGGCACGCCGGCTTCCGTGAGAATCTCATTCAGGCCGACGGCGGAAAAGCCTTTGGCGCCGATCAACCGTTGACCAACGGCAATAATGTTTTCGCGGACGTCGACGGTTTCTGATGTGTTTGCGGTAGGCATGGGTGGACTTTAGCTTGAAGTAGACCAGTCGTCTAGTACTTTCGGAAATTTCTTGCCCCTCACGGACGCCAGGTCCGGTCTATGTGCGATTCCTCACACTTTGTTTCAATTTGTTGCAAATACACGGGAGGCTTAGTGGCTAAGGCTTTGCGGGCTGGACGAGGTTGCGAGGGTGTCGGCAGGCCGCCGGGCTTGGTAAAGATTTCAAGCCCCAATCCGTTAAAGAACTCAACAGACAAGGAGCCAAAGCCATGAAGATCGAATCGAACAACACGCCCGCCGCACTCCAATCCGACACCTTTCGCGTAGCAAGCAAACGCGATGTGCAGGCTACGGGCGGCGTGCAGCAAACCAGCGCGACCAACGCAACCAGCTCGAAAGTGACGTTGTCCTCGTTGTCGTCGATGCAAGTCACGGGCGGCGCGGACATCGACACGGCGAAGGTCGAATCGATCAAGGCGGCTCTGCGTGATGGAACCTACAAGATCGACTCGGGCAAGATTGCGAGCGGCATGTTGAGCACCGCAGGCGATTTGCTCAAGACGACGATGCGTTGATGGGTGGTTGAGCGGGAATGGAGCGCGGACGGCGTAGCGCAAAGCGTCGGGGGACAAAACCAAATGCCCCGTTCAAATGGCATGGCCGATTCTGCAGATTCGTAGTCGAGCGGACCGACGCGTAGCGAGCCCGACACCAATCACTCGCCTGGCGGCCCATACATCTTCGGATTTCTGTGCGGCGCCTCGACACGCTCCGAATTTGAATGATCAGTCGATGCCGGAGCTTGGGTGGCCGACCCTTCGGCTCCAACGCTATTCTCCGGCGATGCCGGCGCACCAGGCACCGCGCATCCCGCCAAAACGATTAGCAACGTCCCAAGCGCGGCTTTCAACATTTTGCACCCGGCATTAACGCACATTGGCAATCGCGGGCATCTCTTTGAACGAGGGCTTGGCGAACAAATAGCCTTGCATCAGGCTCACGCCGGCTGCTTCCAGAAAATCGCGCTCGCCTTGCGTCTCGATGCCTTCCGCGATCACGCGAATTCCCAGATCACTGCAAATCTTCAAGACCCCGGCAACGATCCGCTGACGCACGGTGTCGGTGTCGATGTCGCGCACCAATGCCATGTCGAGCTTGATCAAGTCCGGCTGAAAGTCGGCGAGCAGTGTGAGCCCTGAATAACCCGCGCCGAAATCGTCGATCGCGGTCTGAAAGCCGAACGATTTATACGCGCGGAAAATCTGCACCAGATGCGAGCGGCTAATGATGTTTTCACCTTCGATGGTTTCAAAGATGATCTTATTCACCGGGAAGCCGTGTTTTTCGGCGGCCTCGAAGGTACTGCGAATGCATGCCGCAGGCTGATAAACCGCGTTCGGCATGAAGTTGATCGACAGAAAGCTGTCCATCCCCATGCTTGCCGCCTGCTCGATTGCAGTCGTGCGGCAACGCTGATCGAAGTTATAACGGTTCGAGTCGTCGACCTGCGACAACACCGAACCCGCCGATTCGCCATTCGGCCCGCGTACGAGCGCCTCGTAGGCATAGGGACTGCCCGACTGCACGTCGACGATAGGCTGAAACGCAAAGGCCATTTCGATCTGCGCCACTTCGGGGCTATTGCAGCCACCGCAGCGAACGGGGCCGTTCGCCGGCTGTCCCGCCTCGTGAATTTTGATCATGTTTCGTTCGTCTGAAAAGTTGGTCTTTGAAGCGACCGCTTGCCATCGCGCGCCGGCCTTCAATATATCGGACGATGGGACGCGCTTCTTTAACTTCCGGCACCTCCCGCGCTCGCCATGATCCACTTCTCGAAGGAAACCACGGCGTCATCCCCGACGCGGTCTGCGTTGATCACCAGTGTGTAATCGGGCGCGCGCCACGCCGGCGCCGCGATCGGGCATACGAGTCGGCCTTCGGCGATATCGCGTCCGATCAGCGGCAACGACGCGAGCGCCACGCCGAGCCCCTCCGCTGCAGCAGCGAGTTGAAGATACGTGTGCTCGAACTCGACATGCCGGGCCGCGCGCAAGTCCGCCGCGCCCGCCTGCTTGAGCCACGACGACCAACTCGTGCGCGTGCTGGCGGAATGCAGCAGCGCGTGATGACGCAGATCCGCGACGCTTGCTATGGGACGCTGACGCAGCAGCGCGGGGCTGCACACCGGCAAGCGCACATCGGCCATCAACGAGCGCGATACGACGCCCGCGCCTTGTTCGTGACCCGAGCGTATGCCGATATCGAAGGCATCGCCGATATACCGCAACTTGCGCGACGTGGTGGACAACCTGATGTCGATATCGGGAAAGCGCGCCTGAAAGTCGGCGAGACGCGGCAGCAGCCAGCACAACGCGAAGCTTGCCAGCGCGTTCACGCGCACGATGCCGGACACGCGGCGCGTGAATTCATCGTGCCTGAGGCGCGCTGCCCCGCGTGTGAGACGTTCGAACGCGCTGCTCACGTCGTTGAGGAGCGCCGCGCCTTCATCGGTAAGCTGAACGCCGCGCGCGCGCCGCTCGAACAACGGCACGCCGAACCAGTCTTCGAGCAGCCGTATTTGCTTGCCGACCGCCCAATGAGTGACATGCAGGTCGGCCGCCGCCGCGGCGAAGCTTCCATGCCGGGCGACCGCTTCGAAATTGCGCAACGCATTGAGCGGCGGCAGCCTGTCCCGGTCCTGCGCCAGATTTGCTGGTTCGTCCATGGCGTGACTTTATCTCTCCATTGACGCGATCTTACGTCAATTGAAGGCGCCTTCCTCGAGTCATAAAATTGTCTTTTAGGCCTCGTCACGCCGTCGTCCGGGACACTCATGCGCTTTATTCCGTTTTCCTTGCCGTCTCTGCTTAAAACCGACCGGACCGCGCTTCTACCTTCGCGCGTGCTTTGGCTGTCCTGCGTCGCACACGCGCTGCACGACGGTTACACGGACATGATCTACGCGTTGCTGCCGGTGTGGCAGGCGGACTTCGGTCTGGGGTATGGCGCGCTCGCCATGCTGCGCGGCGTCTATGCCGGAACCATGGCGAGTCTCCAGATACCGGCCGGGCGTCTGGCGCAAAGGCTTGGCAGCCGGGCGACGCTTGCGCTCGGCACGTTGCTCGCAGCCGGTGGCTACGCGCTCGCGGGTATGTCGGGAAGCCTGCTCGGTTTGTGCGTGGCGTTGGCGGTATCGGGAAGCGGGTCGAGCACGCAGCATCCCATTGCATCGGGCGCGGTGTCGCGCGTCTATGGCCGCCGCGCGCGCGGCCCCTTGAGCGTCTACAACTTCTCCGGCGATCTCGGCAAATCGGCATTGCCGGCCGCAATCTCTCTTCTCGTTACGCTGATGCCCTGGCGTCACGCGCTCTGGATCATGTCGGTCCTGGGTTGCGTCGTCGCTGTATCCATTGCACTTTTCTTCCCTGTCGTACCGAGAAGCACGCCGGCCGCCGATGCGCAATCAATCGGCAACCGCGGCGGCTCAGGACGAGGTTTTTCGATGCTGCTCTCGATAGGCGTGCTCGACACCAGCGTCCGCATGGGCCTGCTGACGTTCCTGCCGTTCTTGCTGAAAGAGAAGGGCATCTCTCAACCGATGCTGGGCACGGCGCTCGCGCTGGTTTTCATCGGCGGCGCGGCCGGCAAGTTCGCCTGCGGCTGGCTCGGCGCGCGGCTGGGCGTGATCGGCACCGTGCTCGCAACCGAGGGCGGCACGGCGGCCTGCATCGTCGCGGTGATGCTCTGCCCGCTGAGCGTCGCGATGGTCTTGTTGCCGCTCCTCGGCGTGATGCTCAATGGCACCTCGTCCGTGCTCTACGGCACCGTGCCGGAACTGGCGCCACTCGACGGAGCCGAGCGGGCCTTTGCGCTTTTCTATACCGGCACCATTGCGTCGGGCGCGATCTCGCCGGTTATCTACGGTTTCCTCGGCGACCGGATCGGCGTGCACGGCGCCACGCTTGCCACGGCTCTCACGGCCATCGCCATTTTCCCGCTGGCCATCGCACTGCGCTCGCGCCTCGCGCACGAGGCCTAGATCGCGCATGTCCGTGCCGATCCGTCCGCGAACATGCGGGCGGTCGGGCGACCTTGCGTCTTCCTTCTTCGCGCATCAGTTTTATTTATCGGACGCCGCATCACGCAGCCAGCCGATCGCTCGCCCAACCCCAGCAAGCAAAGGCATCGAACGTCGTCGGACGTATCGAATCGCGCCCATCTTCATGGTTTACGCGTAGTTTCCGGCGCTGCCGCCAGCCGCTATCTTCCATTCAGTTTTCCGCACCAGACACCGCTGCCGATGGACGCGTAACGCGTCGCCCGGCACCCGAAGGAGCATCACCATGGCTCGCATCATCGGCGGCATTGCTGCCTCGCATACCCCGACCATCGGTTTCGCGTTTGACAAGAACAAGCGTGACGACCCGGTCTGGGCTCCCATCTTCGAAAACTTCGCGCCGCTCGCCACATGGCTCGAAGAGAAGCGCCCCGATGTGGTCGTGACGATCTACAACGACCACATCACGTCGTTCTTTTTCGATCACTACTCGGCTTTCGCGCTCGGCGTCGGTCCGGAATGGCGCGTCGCGGACGAGGGCGGCGGCGCGCGCGATCTGCCGCCGATCAAGGGGCATCCCGCGCTCGCGGCGCACATCGGCAACTCGCTCATGACCGACGAGTTCGATATGTCGTTCTTCCAGAACAAGCCGCTCGATCACGGCTGTTTCTCGCCGCTCTCGATGCTTACCCCGCACAAGCCCGACTGGCCGATGCAGCTGATTCCGCTGCAAATGGGCGTGCTGCAACTGCCCGTGCCGAGCGCGCGGCGTTTCTACAAGCTCGGTCAGGCGCTGCGCCGCGCCATCGAAAGTTATCCGGAAGACCTCAAGGTCGCGATCATCGCGACGGGCGGCCTGTCGCATCAGGTTCACGGCGAACGCGCGGGCTTCAACAACACGGAATGGGATCACCGCTTCCTCGATCTCTTCGAGCGCGACCCCGAGCAACTCGCCGACATGACGCTGGCCGAATACGCGGAACTCGGCGGCTTCGAAGGCGCTGAAGTGATCATGTGGCTGACCATGCGCGGCGCGCTGTCGAACAACGTCGTGTGCAAGCACCGCAGCTACTACCTTCCGTCGATGGCCGGTATCGCGACCGCCATCTACGAAGGCGAGGACAGCGAGACGAAGCCCGCGATACTCGAACGTCATCGCCAGAAGATGGCCGTGCAACTCACCGATGTCGAGAAGCTGCAAGGCACGTATCCGTTCAGCATCGAAACGGCGGTGCGGGCTTATCGCATCAACGATTATCTGCATCGCATGGTCGAGCCCGCGCATCGCGAGGCGTTCAAGGCCGACGAGGAGGCGAGCTACGAAGCAGCGGGTCTGAGCGAACAGGAGCGCGATCTTCTGCGCCGCCGCGACTGGCGCGGTCTTCTTCACTACGGCGTGATCTTTTTCATGCTCGAAAAGCTGGGCGCGGTGACGGGCATTTCTAACCTGCATATCTATGCGGCGATGCGCGGCGAAACGCTCGAGGAATTCCAGAAGACGCGCAATGCGCCCGGCGCGCTCTACTCGGTGGCGGGCAAGGGCGCGGGCAATCTCGCCTGGGACAAAGAAGAGAAGAACAAGGCTTGACGGCCAAAACGATGCAACACGGAGACGAACATGAACAGCGGTAAAACCATCGACATCAAGGGCTTCATCGACGCGCGGCCCATCTCGGCGTACCAGTGGTTGCTGGTCGCGCTGTGCTTTCTCGTCGTCGCGGCCGACGGCATGGACGTCGCCATCATGGGTTTCGTGGCGCCCTCGATCATCGGCGACTGGCACATCTCGCGGCCCGCGTTCGGACTCGTGATGAGCGCCGCGCCCATCGGACTCGTGATCGGCGCGTTGACGGCGGGACCGGCTTCGGACCGCATCGGCCGCAAGTGGGTGCTGATCACCTCGGTGTTCCTGTTCGGCGTCTTTACCATCGCGACGGCGTTCACCAATTCGCCCTCGTCGATGGCGCTCCTGCGCTTGCTGACCGGCATCGGTCTTGGCGCGGCCATGCCCAACACCACGACGCTGCTCTCCGAATACGCGCCGCAGCGCAAGCGCTCGCTGCTCATCACCATCATGTTCACGGGCTTCAACCTCGGCTCCGCGCTGATCGGCTTCGTCGCCGGCTGGCTGATTCCCGAGCACGGCTGGCGCTCGGTGCTGATCTTCGGCGGCGCGTTGCCGCTCGTGTTGATTCCGCTGCAAATCTGGCTGCTGCCCGAATCGGCGCGCCTCATGTCGGTGCGCGGCGCGACCTCGCAACGGATCGGCGCGGTGCTCGGACGTGTCTGCGGCGAGCGCTTCAAGGGCGATGAAGTCTTCGTATCGACGGAACCGCCGCTGCCGACCAAGAAGCCTATCGGCGTGCTGTTCTCGCAAGGCTATGGTTTCATGACCGCCGCGTTGTGGGTCACGTACTTCATGGGCCTGCTCGTGATCTATCTGCTGACCGGCTGGCTGCCCACCTTGATGAAGGATGCGGGTCTCACGGTTTCCGCCGCCGCCAACATCACGGCGATGTTCCAGATCGGCGGCACCATCGGCGCGATCATCGTCGGCTTCATCATGGACAAGACGCGGCCCGCGCCCGTCATCAGCGCGGCGTATCTCGGCGGCGCGGTGTGCGTGCTGGGGCTTGCGTGGATCGGCGCGTTGTCGTCGTCGCTCGCCGTGCTCGTGTTCGCCGCGGGCTTTTGCATGAGCGGCGCGCAGACCGGCCTCAACGCCTTCGCGCCGGGACGCTATCCGACCGTGGCGCGCGCCACCGGCGTGAGCTGGATGCTCGGCATGGGACGCTTCGGCAGCATCTTCGGTTCGGCCATCGGCGGCGCGCTGCTCGGTCTTGGCTGGCAATTCGGCGCGATCCTCGCGATGCTCGCCGTGCCTGCCACGCTTGCCGCCGTCGCCATCCTCGTCGCGCAGAAAACGCGCGCCGGCGAACCCGCGCCGCAAACGAACGCCGCTGCACACTAGTTTCTGGAGCAAGGATGATCATCGACATTCACGGCCACTACACCACCGCGCCCAAGGCGCTGGAAGCGTGGCGCAACCGGCAGATCGCCGGCATCAACAATCCTTCGGAGAGGCCGGCGGTTTCCGAACTGCGTATCAGCGACGACGAATTGCGCGAGTCGATCGAGAGCAATCAGCTTCGCCTGATGCGCGAACGCGGGCTCGACCTCACCATCTTCAGTCCGCGTGCGAGTTTCATGGCGCATCATATCGGCGACTTCGACGTGTCGAGCACATGGGCCGCGATCTGCAACGAGCTGTGCTTTCGCGTGAGCGAGTTGTTCCCCGATCACTTCGTCCCCGCCGCGATGCTGCCGCAAAGCCCTGGCGTCGATGTGGCGACGTGCATTCCCGAACTCGTGAAGTGCGTCGAGCAATACGGCAATGTCGCCATCAATCTGAACCCGGACCCGTCCGGCGGTCACTGGACGAGCCCGCCGCTGTCCCATCGTTATTGGTATCCCATCTACGAAAAGATGGTCGAGTACGATATTCCCGCGATGGTCCACGTGAGCACGAGTTGCAACGCGTGCTTTCACACGACCGGCGCGCATTATCTGAACGCGGACACGACCGCCTTCATGCAGTGCCTGACCTCGGACCTGTTCCGCGACTTTCCGAGCCTGCGTTTCGTGATTCCGCATGGCGGCGGCGCGGTGCCTTATCACTGGGGTCGTTTTCGCGGGCTGGCGCAGGAACTGAAAAAGCCGCTGCTCGAAGACCATTTGCTGAAGAACATTTTTTTCGATACCTGCGTGTATCACCAGCCGGGCATCGACCTGCTGACGCGCGTGATTCCCGTCGACAACATCCTCTTTGCGAGCGAGATGATAGGCGCGGTGCGCGGCATCGACCCGCAAACGGGACAGTATTTCGACGATACGAAGCGCTATGTCGAAGCCGCGCAGATCGAACCCGAAGCGCGCTACAAGATCTACGAAGGCAACGCGCGACGTGTGTATCCGCGCCTCGATACGGCGCTCAAGTCAAAGGGACGTTGAACATGGTCGAACTCGGAGTGGTTTATCGCAACATCGATCGCGCGGACGCAGAGGCCGCGACGAAACTCGGCGCGCTCGGCTCGGCGACCGTGCATGAAGCCATGGGGCGCGTCGGTCTGTTGAAGCCGTACATGCGGCCCATCTATGCGGGCGCTCAGGTGAGCGGCACGGCGGTGACGGTCCTTCTGCAACCCGGCGACAACTGGATGCTGCACGTCGCCGCCGAACAGATTCAGCCCGGCGATATCGTCGTGGCCGCCTGCACCACCGACAACACCGACGGCTTCTTCGGCGACCTGCTCGCGACGAGTTTCAAGGCGCGCGGTGCGCGTGCGCTCGTCATCGACGGCGGCGTGCGCGACGTGCGTGTGCTGACCGAAATGAACTTTCCCGTGTGGAGCCGCGCGATCTCGTCGAAGGGAACGGTCAAGGCGACGCTCGGCTCGGTCAACATTCCGGTGGTCTGCGCGGGCGCGTGGGTTACTCCCGGCGATGTGATCGTCGCCGACGACGATGGCGTGGTCGTGGTACCGGCAGCATCGGCGAGACAGGTGCTCGACAAGGCGAGCGCGCGCGAAGCGCTGGAAGAAGAGAAGCGCGACAAGCTCGCGAGCGGCGTGCTGGGTCTCGACATGTACAACATGCGCGAGCCGCTGCAACGCGCGGGCTTGCGCTACATCGACTGATATGGCAACGACGATCACCGGCATCTCGTCGATGGCGACGAAGCATCTGCTCGTCGATCTCACCCATGCTTATGCAAGCGCATTCGCGCAGCCGGTCGCGATCGAATCGACGGGCGGCGTGGCGGCGTTGCGGCGTATCGAGGAAGGCGAGGCGTTCGATATCGTCGTGCTGGCCGCGAACGCCATCGAGCGTCTTGCCGAAGCGGGACGTATCGATCCGGCGAGCCGCGTGGATATCGCGCGTTCGGGCGTGGCCGTCGCGGTGAAGGCGGGCGCGCCGCATCCTTCCATCGACGACGAAAGCGCCGTGCGTCACGCAGTGTTGGCCGCGCGCAGTATCGGCTATTCGACCGGGCCGAGCGGCGCGTATCTCATGCGGCTGTTCGAGCGCTGGGGCGTGCTTCAGGAGGTGTCGTCGCGTATCGTGCAGGCGCCGCCCGGCGTGGCCGTGGGCGGACTTATCGCGCAAGGAGAAGTGGAGCTGGGCTTTCAGCAGACGAGCGAGCTGATCGGCGTCGCGGGCATCGACGTAGTGGGTCCGTTGCCTGCGGACATTCAGACGCTCACGGTATTTCAGGGCGCCGTGTGCACGGCCGCGCGCGAACCCGTGCTCGCGCGCTCCCTTCTTGCTTACCTGAGTTCTCCGGAAGCCGGCGCTGTCATGCAACGTCATGGCATGGAAGCCGTTCGATGAGCACGCGCTTGAGCGAACGATGCAGACTTGCACTCTTCCGCCTGGCGTTGTCGGCACCAGGCGGCGTCACTTTGTTTCTGATGGCCGATGGACGAGAGAGCGCCTTGCGCATCGCGCGCGCGGCCGTCTCCATTCTTCGCGATGTGCCGGTGCATGAAGTGCGCGTACGCGAATCGCTGTCGTTTCGCGAGCTGCTTCGCGCGGGCGTCAGCGACGACCCCGATCTGCGCGTGTTCGAAGCATCGTCGAAAGACGGCAAGGTGCAAGCCTGGATCGAGCCGCCGATCTTCTTTACCGACGACGCCACCTTGCTCGGGAAGTGGGCCGAGCTGCATGCGGATCTCGCGACGGAGACCGCACGGCAGGTCATTGACCGCGCAAAGTAGGGGAGGACTTCAGGCCATTAAAGCGGCGTCAGTGCCCCCAGCGCAGCACCAGCGGGTCGAGCTTTCGCGCCACCTTGAGCAAGCCTTCGCGCACTTTAGGATGCATCGGCGCAAGCGGATGCCTCACCGCGTCCGAGCCGATCACGCCGCCTTCCTTCATCAGCGTCTTGCATGCGGCAAGCCCACACTGGCGGTTCTCGTAATTGATGAGCGGAAGCCATTGCTGATACAACTCGGCGGCTTCGTCGGTGTTGCCGGCAGCGTAGGCATCGACGATCTTGCGGATGCCGTCGGGATAGCCGCCGCCCGTCATCGCGCCGGTCGCGCCTGCATCGAAATCGGGGATCAGCGTGATCGCTTCTTCGCCATCCCACGGGCCGACGATGGCATCGCCGCCGAGTTCGATCAGCTCGCGCAGCTTCGACGCAGCCTGCGCCGTTTCGATCTTGAAGTACGACACGTTTTCGACTTCACGCGCGAGCTTCGCGAGAAAGGGCGCGGACAGCGGCGTGCCCGCGACGGGCGCATCCTGAATCATGATCGGAATGTCGATGGCGTCCGACACCTTCGCGAAGAAATCCTGAATGCCGCGCTCGCTCACGCGGATAGTCGCGCCGTGATAAGGCGGCATGACCATGACCATGGCCGCGCCCGCGTCCTGCGCCGCGCGGCTGCGTTCGGCGCAAACGCGCGAGCTGAAATGCGTCGTCGTGACGATCACCGGCACGCGGCCCGCGACATGTTCCAGCACGGTGCGCTGCACGGCATCGCGCTCTGCGTCCGTCAGCGCGAACTGCTCCGAGAAGTTCGCGAGAATGCACAAGCCGTTCGAACCGGCATCGATCATGAAGTCGATGGCGCGCTTCTGGCCTTCGAGATCGAGCTTGCCTGCGTCGTCGAAGATGGTAGGCGCGACGGGGAACACGCCGCGATAAAGGGGAGCTGCCATTGATTGTTGTCTCCTGGATTTAGATGCGATAGAGGGCGCTGGCATTGTCGTGGAAAAGGGCCAGTCTTTCCGCGGGCGTTCGGTGCGCGACCATCGCCTTGAAGCCGCCGAAAAGATTGTCCAGCGAAACGACAAGGCTATCCACCGGAAAATTACTCGCGAACATGCAGCGCTCGACGCCGAAGCTCGCGATGGCCTCGCAGACCACCGGCCCGTTGCGCTCCACGCTCCAGTTTATCCCCGCTTCGCCGATGCCGGATATCTTGAGCCACACGTTGGGCCAGCGCGCGAGCGTATCGAGCGCGGCGCGCCATGCGCGCAACGCCTCCTCGCTGCGATCGGCCGGTAAGCCCGTGTGATTCACGATGATCTTCACATCGGGAAAGTCGCGCGCAAGTTCGGCCGCTTCCGCGAAATGCCACCACGGAGCCTGCAGTTCGAACATCAGATCATATGCCGCGAGCAGCGCGTAACCACGCCGCCATCGTTCGCAGCGCATGGAACCCGCTGCCGAGAAATCCGCGCGATGCTCCGCGCGCGGCACGGTCTTGGGCTTATGACGCACGCTGCGCACGAGCGGCAAACCACGATATCCATCAAGCACCGCGCGCACGTCTTCGCGATCCAGCCAGATTTGCCCGGCCATTGCATTGGGCAGGCCGGTGCGCGCGTTGAGCGCGCTCGCCCAGCGCGCTTCGCCGAGCGGATCGCGCGCGTCCCATTCGCCTTCCATCATCACCGTCTTGACCACGCGATGACTCGCCGCCTGCGCAAAGTAATCGTCGGGCAGGAAGTCATGGCAGATGGCCGCGTAATCGCCATAACGGAACGGAATGCGCGGCAGATCGCGCAGCCACGGATGATAGTTGTTCGCGAGGTCCCAGAAATGATGATGCGCATCGACGACAGGCAGGTCGGCATCGTCGCCGCTTTGCAGGAAGCGCTCGCGCAAGGCATCGATATGGGCGTGCATCATGGGCTCTTAGCTCACGCGGTCTTGTGCCATGCGCACGAGAATATCAAATGCCTTCTGTGTAGCGCCAACATCGGCGGAACCCTTGCCGTGGATATCGAACGCGGTGCCGTGCGCGGGCGTCGCGATGGGCACAGGCAAGCCGCCGTGCACCGTGACGCCGCGCCAGAAGCCCATGAGCTTCATCGCGATCTGGCCTTGGTCGTGATACATGGTGACGACGCCATCGAAGACCTTTTGGTCGCGTGCACGCACGAAGATGGTGTCGGCGGGAAAGGGGCCTTGCGCATCGTAACCGAGCGCGCGTGCATGCTCCACGGCCGGCGTGATGACATCGATCTCTTCGCGGCCGAATGCGCCGTTGTCGCCGTTGTGCGGATTGAAGCCGCAGACCGCGATACGAGGCGCCGCGATGCCCGCGCGTTTGAGTCCGTCGTGAATCAACTGCACCGCGCCGACTATGCGTTCGTCAGAAAGCCGCGCGCTCACGTCCTTCAATGCAATGTGGGACGTGACGCGCGAGGTCCACAGTTCATCGAGCACGTTGAATTCGCAAAATGCGCCGGCATAGTCGAGCTGATGCGCGAACCATTCCATCTCGTCGTTCGTGTCCATGCCCGCCATGTGCAGCGAGGTCTTGTTGACGGGCGCGAACAACATGGCGTTGGTGCGGTTCGCGCGCGTCAGTTGCAGGGCTTGTTTGAACGCTTCCAGGCTGTAGCGTCCGCCGCGTTCCGTGGATACGGCGGGCTCGTAAGGCGCGTCGTCGGGCAGGCGGAAGTCGATGAGCGAAGGCACGTCGGTATCGCGCGCGGCGGCGGCTTCATCGTTCACCACGGTGTAATCGAAACGTTGCCGCGCGATCTCCATGCCGCGATCGAGTTCGCGCCGGTCGCCGATGATGAGCAGATCGGCACGCTTGCGATTTTCCGGCCGTGCAACGAGACGCGCGATGAGTTCGGGGCCGATGCCGGCGGGGTCGCCGAGAAGGACAGCAATGCGAGGTTTCATGACGGATCAACCTTTGAGTTTTTTAGCGGGTACGGCGCAGATCGATGGCGATCGAGCCGAAGATATACACCAGCGCGCAGGCACTGTAGAAATGCAGCACCGTATCGAACGAACCGGTTCGCTGCAGGATGAAACCGGTGATGAGCGGAATCGAGATGCCGCCGACGCTGCCCGCGCAGTTCATGCATGCACCGAGCAGACCGACGCGCCCCGGCGTCGCGAGCAACGAAGGCAGGCTCCAGTAGAGACTACCCCACATCAGCAAGAACGACGCTGCGCACAGCACCGCGACCGCACTCACCGGCGACTGAATGGTCGGCAGCGCGGCGAATACGGCAAGCGTCGTGATGCCCGACAGCGCGATCATGCTTTTGACCACCTTGCCGCGCGAGAAGCCGTGCGTGCAAAGTGCATCGCAGAGAAAGCCGCCCGACAGCGAGCCCAAAGCGCCGGAAAAGAAGATGAAGAACGTGGCCGCGCCGATCTGCGAAAGACTCAAGCCGCGTGCTTGCGTCAGATAGCTCGGTCCCCACGTGATGAGCCCGAAGAAGATCATCGCCCAGCTCATGCGGCCTACGCACATGGCGATGGTCGAGCGCAGCGGCAAGGGTTCCTCGGCGATGACGCTCGCGGCGACCGGGGCCGCGCCGTCACGAATTCGCGCGAGTTCCGCGCCATTCACGAAGGGATGCTTCGCGGGATCGTCGCGCAGATAACGCCATGCGAGCCAGCCCGCCGCGATGGTCGCGATGCCCGCCACGACGAACGCCATGCGCCACGAGCCGAACGCGAGGATGAGATTGGAGATTGCAAGCCCGCCGATGGCCGCGCCCAATGGCGAGCCCGCATCCATCAATACGGCGCCGCGACCGCGCTCTTTCTTCGAGAGCCACAATGCATTGAGCTTGCTGCCGGCGGGAAAGAGCGGTGCTTCGGCGCCGCCCAGACCCACACGCAGGAACAGCATCGACAGACCGCCGCCGGCAGCGCCCATCAAGGTCTGGAAAATGCCCCACAACACCGTCGCGCCCGCGATGATCTTGCGCGGACCGTAGCGGTCGATGAGCCATCCGCCCGGTATCTGCAACAGCGCATACGACCAGAAGAAGCTCGACAGGATCAGCCCCTGCATGGCGGGCGAGAGCGCGTATTCCTTGGCGATGGTGGGCATCGCGATGGAAAGCGAGATGCGATCGACGAGATTGATCAGTGTGATGAGAAACACCACGCCAAAGATGCGCCAGCGCACGCTCGTCGCGCGCTCCGACGTAACCGCGTCGAGCGCGGGCGCTTCTATTCTGCTTTCCATTGCGTGTCTCCAATCCTTGATGTCGAGGGCTGCATTGGCCCATCGTTCATGCGTTATTCGATGATGTTGAAGTCATCCAGATACTTGTCCGAGAGCGTGATGCCGAGGCCCGGCGTTTCATCGGAGAGTTGCAGATAGCCGTTCTCCGGTTGCGGTTCACCGTCGAAGATGTAGTAGAAAAGCTCGTTGCCCACTTCCACGTCGTAGACCGGGAAGAACTCGGACATGGGGCTCGCCACGCTCGACATGGTGAGGTGATAGTTGTGCATCTGTCCGGCATGCGGAATGACCGGCACGGACCACGCCTCGGCCATTGCGTTGATCTTGCGCGCCGCCGTGATGCCGCCCACGCGATTCGTGTCGTACTGAATGACGTCCACGGCGCGGCGTTCGAGCAGGTCCTTGAAGCCGTAGATGGTGAACTCGTGTTCGCCGCCCGAGATCGGGATGACGTTCATCTTCTTCAGTTCCTGATAGCCCTCGATATCGTCGCCGATGACCGGTTCTTCCAGCCAGCGCGGATTGAATTCGGCCAGGCGCGGCAACATTCTGCGTGCGTATTCGAGCGTCCAGCCCATATAGCATTCGACCATGATGTCGATGTCGTCGCCCGCGAGTTCACGCAAGAGACGCAACTGTTCGACGTTCTTCGCCATGCCGCTTGGGCCGTCTTTCGGGCCGTAGCCGAAGCGCATCTTCATTGCGGTGAAGCCGTCGTCGAGATAGCTCTTTGCTTCGGCGAGAAACACGTCGCGGTCGTCGTTGTTGTAGAGCTTCGAGGCATAGCACCAGATCTTTTCCTTGGTACGTCCGCCGAGCAGTTTGAAGACGGGCTTCTTCACCGCCTTGCCCATGATGTCCCACAAGGCGATATCGACAGCCGAGATCGCCGCCATGCCAATACCCTTGCGCCCCCAGGCAAGCGTGCGCCGATACATCTTCTGCCAGATGTATTCGTGATCGAACGGGTCTTCGCCAATGGCGATAGGCGCGAGATATTCGTCGACGATCTGCTTGGCCACGCGCGGCGCAAGCGCGCAATTGCCGATGCCGATGGTGCCGTCGTCGCACTCCACTTCGACCACGAGCCATTGGTGAAAGCGGAACGAGCCCATGGCGTCGCCGCGTTCGTAGAGAATGTCCACGGCATTCGTGCAGAAGTGCGCTTGCGGCGGCACGACCTTGCCTTTCCATTCGAATACGCGTGCACGGATATGCTTGATCTTCATCGCGAATGTCTCCTTCTTGTTTGATGGAAGGCCGCGCGAGGAAGGGTTTGCGCGGCTGTTTCGGGTGACGCTAGTGTGCGAAACTGCGCGATAACTGACTATTGAATAATTTGCATCGGGTTATTTCCTGCGGTTATCGCGGGAAAGCGCTCACAGGGTTATCGCCGACATGATTGCGCCTGCCAATACCATCCGCAAACGCCTGCGCTTGCGTCATCTTCAACTGATGATGGCGCTCTCTGAAACAGAGTCTCTGCGCAGCGCCGCCGACGAACTCGCCATGACGCAGCCCGCCGCGACCAAGGCGTTGAAGGAACTGGAGGAGACCATGGGCGCGTCGCTGTTCGTGCGGCATGCGCGCGGCATGCAGGCCACGGTATATGGCGAAGCGGTCATGCGTTATGCGCGCGTGGTGTTCGAAGACCTCGACGAGTTGCGCGAAGAACTCGCGGCCATCGAAGCGGGGGATATCGGCAAAGTGCGGATTGGCGCGGTCATGGCGCCCGCGCCCGAGCTGTTGACGAAAGTGATCGTACAGTTGAAGGACGCGCATCCGCGTCTGCATATCACCGTGCAGATCGATACCAGCGATGTGCTCGTGCAAGCCTTGCAGCAGGACCAACTGGATATCGTGGTCGGGCGCATTCCCTACGGGTTTCCCGCCAACGACTTGAGTTTCGAAACGCTTGCCGAAGAGGCATTGGCGATTGTCGCGCGGCCCGGGCATCCAGTGTTCGAATCGACCGGACGCCCGAAACTGGATGAGCTCGCGGGGTATGCGTGGATCGTGCAGCCGCATCCGAGCCCGATGCGCGAGATCATCGATCAGACTTTCAGGGAGTCACGCGTCGCACCGCCGGTAAGCACCGTCGAGACGTCTTCCATTCTCACGACGCTTTCGCTGTTGCGCGATTCGGATATGTTGGCGGTGCTGCCGAGTTCGGTTGCCGATTACTACGCTTCGCTCGACACCATCGGTTCCATTGCCACGCCGTTGCGTGGACGGCTCGCGCCTTATGGGTTGATCCTGCGCAGTAACCGGCGCATCAGTCCGGCTACGCAACTGGTCATCGAGGCGATTCGGGCAGCCTAGTTAGGGCGACGGCGCGGCCGCGTCATGCGTGTCGAGCGCGAGACGCCGTCGCCGTCCGTCATCGGCGATCCGCGAATGCCAGTTTCCCTTCGGCATCGCGCAACGAGGAATCGGCATCGTTCGCCGGATCGAGTTCGATATCGGGTCGCATGAAGAACGTCATCACGATACCCACCGCAAGCAGTCCCAGCGAGCCGCCGAACGGCAAGGTCCAGCTTCCGGTGCGGTCCACGATGAAGCCGAACACGATCGGCGAGAAGATGCCCGCAATGGCCGATCCCGCATTGACGAGCCCGCTCGCAATCCCGACGTGCTTGGGCGTGATGTCCATCGGCACGGCCCAGATGGGACCGATGGTCATTTCGAGGAAGAAGAACGACAGACTCATGCAGCCTGCCATGACGGGCAAGGACTTCACCACCATGACGGGCGCGAGAAAGATCAACGCGCCGAGAAATGCGACGATGATCATGTTGCGCCGCGCGGCGACCACGTTGCCGGTGCGTTTGAGAATACGGTCGGAGATCACGCCGCCCGCCGTATTACCCACGACGCCCGAGAGAAACACGCCCGCTGAAAAAAGCGCCGAGCTCTTGAGATCGAGGCCGCGTCCGTGCATGAAGAACGTCGGCAGCCACGTGAAGAAGAGCCAGCCTGTCCAGCCGTAGCAGAAGTAGACCATCATGGTCGGCCCGATGCGCTTGATGAGACGTCCCCACGGCGTCGGCTCGCGGGTCTTCTCCACGGCCGCCTTATTCTCGGGCGGCAGCTCGGCGATCTCCTCGGCCGTGATGTGTCGATGCTTGCGCGGGTTATCGGCGAAGTACCACGCGTAGACCAGCACCCAGACCGCGGTCAGCGCGCCCACCAGAATGAACGATGCACGCCACGACGCGAAGGCGACGAGAATCGCGATCAGCGGCGGCGTCAGCGCATTGCCCAGGCGCGAGAACGAATGCGTGAGCCCTTGCACGAAGCCGCGCTTTTGCGCCGGATACCAGTTGACTAGCGCGCGGGCCTGCGCCGGAAGCGCCGCGCCCTCGCCGACACCGAGCAGCATGCGCGCGCAGAAGAGCGATACGACGCCGCCCGCGAAGCCCGTCGCGACCGTGGCGACGATCCAGATCGACGCGCACAGCACCAGCGTGGTCTTCGCGCCGAAGCGATCGCTCACCCATCCGCCGATTACCTGGCAGATCGCATAGGTGTAGGCGAAGGCGCCGAACACGAAGCCGATATCGGTATTGCTCAGATGAAGATCATCGCGAATCAGGCCTGCCGCGGCGGACAGGTTGACGCGATCGAGATACATGATGAAAGACATCGCGCACATGAGCGCGAGGACCGACCGGGTGACCTTGGGTCGATGGAACATAGCGTGTCTCCTCCGAGGCTTGTGCGCTTCATGCGCGCTCTTATCGAGGGCGAATCGTGTATCGATCCGACGTCCGAAGTCTGGAGAAAACAGCGATAGCCGTCTATTGAATTTGCCTTATGAGGCGATTACCACAGGTTATGTCCTTGAAAGCGGCTTCGAAAAAATGCAGCGGCCCGCGCTTCCTTGAGAAGACGCGGGCCGTCAGGGTGAACCAGTAGACGATCAAGCGGCGATGCGTGCGCCTTCGTCATGAAGACGGAAGATTTCGACTGCGGTACGCAACGCGCCCGCCTGATCTTCGAGCGACTGCGCCGCTGCCGCCGCTTCCTCGACGAGCGCCGCGTTCTGCTGCGTCACTTCGTCCATTTGCGTCACGGCGCGCGCCACTTGTTCGATACCGCTCGATTGTTCTTCTGATGCCGCCGCGATCTCGCCCATGATGTCGGTCACGCGCTGCACGGCGTTGCTGATGTCGTTCATCGTGCGGCCGGCTTCATCGACGAGCGCCGCGCCGGATTGCACGCGTTCGACGGAGGTATCGATCAGTTCCTTGATCTCCTTCGCCGCCGCCGACGAGCGTTGCGCGAGCGAGCGCACTTCGCCTGCCACGACCGCGAAGCCGCGTCCTTCTTCACCTGCACGCGCCGCTTCCACGGCTGCGTTGAGCGCGAGAATGTTGGTCTGGAACGCGATGCCTTCGATGATCGCGATGATGTCCGCGATCTTCGTCGAGCTCTGGTTGATCTCGCCCATCGTGGTCACCACTTGCGACACCACATGGCTGCCCTTGCCCGCGATCTCCGATGCATTGGCAGCCAGCACGCTCGCCTGGCGCGCGTTGTCGGCGTTCTGTTTGACCGTGCCCGTGAGCTCATCCATGCTCGACGCGGTTTCCTGCAATGCCGACGCCTGTTCCTCGGTGCGCGAGGACAAGTCCACGTTGCCCGCCGCAATCTGCTTGGTCGCGGATGCAATCGATTCGCTACCCGAGCGCACCGAACGCACGGTTTCGACGAGGCTCGCCTGCATGGTCGAAAGCCCGCGCAGCAACTGGCCCATTTCGTCGTTCGAGGTGATGCGCACATCGCGGCGCAGGTCGCCTGCGGCAATGGCGCCGAACTGTTCGAGCGCGGCGTCGAGCGGGCGCGCAATGCGCTGGCGCAGCGAGAACCACGAATACGACGATGCAGCGAGCCCGATCACGATCGCGATGATCGACACCATGCGGAACATGGCGAAGGTCGCCTGGCTCGCGTCGTAGTCGCTTTGCGCCTGGTCGAACTGCAGCTTGCGCAACTCGACGCCGGTCTTCGCGAAGTCGTTGAACGCGGCCTGCATCGTGGCGGCGTCGGCGGTGACTTTCGCCTGGTCCTTCGCGCGCACGTCGGCATAGCCTTCGTCGAGCAGCTTCTGCATTTGCAGACGCTGCTCGTTGAATTTGTCCGCAAGCTGCTTTTCGCCGGGAGCCTGGGGCAGGGCGGCGTACTTCGTCCATGCGTCGTCGGAAGTCTTGCGCATCAGCGCGCCCCGGCCGATGGCCTCGTCCGCCGCGTTCGTGCCGATGTTCAGCGCCGCGCGATCGAAGCTCAGACGTTCGCGCGCCATGAACATTTCCGCATTGCCGACCGACACCGCGCTCGGCATTTCATTCGTGAAGAGGTCGTGGGTCGTCTCGTTGGACTTGCTCATGCCGACGAGTCCGACCAGCCCGATGCCGATGAGCAGCATGCTCAGCAGAGTCATGGCGAGGGCGAGGCGGCCCTTGATTGTGGAAAACATATTCGTCCCAAAGGTGGCTGCATCTTGTTCGCGCGCCGGCACGCGAGGATGCTCTCGCCTGCCACGCGGCCAGTGAAATGTCACCGGCCGCCTGTATAACGACCGCAACGCGATGGCCTTTAGGGAAACGGTTACCGATAACTGCGCGGCTTTGAGATCGACCGTGCGAAAACCTCGGACATTCAGCGCATCAGGGAAAACGCGGCGTGCCTGAACGCTGCCGGCTACGCATGGCGACGAGCGCGCGCACGATCAGCAAGAGGTGATAGTAGAGCCTGAGACTTGCGCCATACGTGTAGGCATCGGGATGTTCGAAGGCGACGCGCAGCGCGGCGAGCGGCGCATCGTGCCGCGCGTGCAGCGAAACGACGATCGGCGCCAACCGGCGCAACGCGATGCCGCGCGCCGCTTCGAGCGATGGATCGAGCGTCATCGCCGAAACGAACTGGTAGGCGCTAAACGCTGCCGCGCTGACCGAACCGCGCGTGCTGCGCGACACGGAAGCCGTCGTCTTGCGATAGTACGAAACGTATTCGTGCAGATAGCAGACATGCTTGGCCGCCAGACACAACTGCGCGCCGAACACGTAATCGCAGCACGCGCCGACTTCCTCGCGATACCCCACTGCCCGCACGAGCGCCGCGAGCGCCATCCAGCCATTGTTGGGGAACATTTGCACAAGACCGGTTCGTCCTGGCAGCGGCTGCATGCCTTGCGAGCGCGGTTTTCGATGGAACGCCGCATTGAGCGCCGCGCTTTTGTGGACATCGACGCGACCTTCGGGATCGACCTCGTATTGATCGCCGAACGCGACCTGCAGATGCGGATACGTCGCCCAAAGCGCCGCGAGCCGCGCGACGGCGTCGTGCACGAGATAGTCGTCGTCGTGGATCAGCATGACGAGCGCGCCCGTCGCACGCTCGAAGAGGCTCGACACATTGCGTGCTTGCCCGAGCGGCACGTCGTTGCGTACATATCGCACGCGCGCGTCGTGCGCGTAGCACGCGGTGATGAGCTGCTGCGTGAGATCGTCACGCGAGTCGTCCCCGATCAATATTTCGATGTGCGGATACTTCTGCGCGAGGCAGGAGTCGAGGCACTGTACGATCAGTTCGGGTCGGTTGCAGGTGGGCAGGCAAATGGAGACCGTCAGCGCGTTTTTCATCTTCTTCTCGCTTCGTCGTTTGTTTATATCGGCGATTTTCAGCGGCCGCTTCACAATGCGAAATCTTTCGCGTCGTTAGCAAGGTAGAAGAAAGAGGAAGAAAAATAATCCGAAAAAAATGGGTAATTAATACGGCGTTTGCGGCGGGATTCGTACGCCATACCGGTTTACGCGATTCGCGCGATTTATGCGTGCATCGCTCTGCCTAACCGGCGCGATGCCCGCGCAGTCAGTCCGGATATTCGTCGTGACGCTTCCACCAGTTGCCGGTTTCGTTGCGGCCTTTCGGCGCGCGATCGAGCCACTGATACATGCCCCAGAGACTGTCGAGACCTCGCGAGTAGGCCGAGTACGTGTGATAGACGTCGCCGTCCTGCATCGCGAAGACGCTCAAGCCTGGTCTGTCGAGCGAATACGCGGGCGCGGTCGTGCCGACATCGGCGGCGCCTTGCTTGACGGTTTCGGGCGGGTCTTTCTGATCCATCGCGTGGCGATTCTTCGCATAGTTATATTCGATGCTGCCGTCGCGCTGCTGCTCTTCGGTGAACGACACGTTGAAGTCGAAGTTGAAGTCGCCATCGTGCGCGGAGGCCCATGGGAAGTGCCATCCCATGCGCTTCTTGTAGGCCGCGAGCTTCTCGATGGGCGCGCGGGACACGCACCACAGCGCGACATCGTGATGCGCGAGATGAATGGCGAAACCGTCGAAGCCATCCGCGATCGCGGAGCAAGACGGGCAGCCCGCCTTCCAGTCCGGCCCGAACATGAAGTGATAAACGAGCAACTGCGAGCGGCCGCCGAATAGGTCAGCCAGCGTGGCGCTTCCTGTTTCCGTATCGAAGCGATAAGTCTTGTCGATGCGAACCCACGGCAACGCCTGACGTGCCGCGGCGAGTTCATCGCTTTGCCGGGTGAGTTCCTTTTCGCGCGAAAGAAGGCTCAAGCGTGCGGCCAGCCAGTCGTCGCGCGTTCCTGTCGTATGACTCGTCATCGTGCTTGTCTCCCGAGTGAGGTTTCGAAATGCACGGTGTTAGATTAGTACCGGACGCACAGCTGAGGGGAGTGACAATTGTGGCGGGAATTTGAGGCGACATGGATTCACTGATCAACGCGGCGGCGCGCGCGCTCGCGGGCGGCGACCCCCTTGGCGCGCTCAATCGTGTTGCATTGCGCGACGACGCCGCCGCGCTCGCACTGCGTGGCATCGCCATGGCGCAGCTCGGCGAGTTCGCGCGCGCTAAGACCTTGCTGCGCAGCGCGGCGCGTCGATTCGGCGCGAAGGAAGCGGTTGCGCGTTCGCGATGCGTGGTCGCCGAAGCGGAGATCGCGTTGGCATCGCGCGATCTTGCGTGGCCGCAGAAAGCGCTCGATGCCGCGCGCGTCACGCTCGAAGCGCATGGCGACCACGTCAACGCGGTCCATGCGCGCATTTTGGCGGTGCGCAGGCTCGCGTTGCTCGGCCGGTTGGACGATGCTCGGCTCTTGCTCGCATCGCTCGACGCGGTAAGTCTTCCACCGGCATCGGAGGCCGCGCGCGAACTCATTGCGGCGGCAATCTCGATACGGCGTGTGGAAACGCAGTCTGCGCGCGAAGCGTTGACGCGCGCGAGAGAGGCGGCGCATCGGTCGGGTATCGCCGCGCTCGAAGCCGAAGCGGAAAGCGCGTCGAGCGTGCTCGATGCGCCAGCGGCCAGACGTATCGCACAAGGCGAAGCGCGGCTCCTGCGGCTCGATGAAGTGGAGGCGCTGTTTGCATCGGCTGCGTTCATCGTGGATGCGTGTCGCAATGTCGTGCGCGAAGGCGGCGTCACCATTGCGCTCGCCACGCGTCCGGTGCTTTTCACGCTGGCGCGCGCGCTTGCCGAAGCATGGCCGGACGACGTGCCGCGCGACACGCTCATCGTGCGGGCGTTTCGCATGAAGCATGCGGACGACACGCATCGGGCGCGCTTGCGGGTCGAGATCGGGCGCTTGAGGACGATGCTGCAATCGCTCGCAACGGTGAGCGCGACGCCGCGCGGCTTCACGCTGACGCCGCGTCGGGCAGATGAAGTCGTCGTTCTGGCGCAGCCGACGGAAGACGCCTACGCGACGCTGCTGGCCGTTCTCGCCGATGGTCAAACGTGGTCCAGTTCGGCGCTTGCATTAGCGCTTGGATCGAGCCAGCGCACGGTACAGCGTGGGCTTACGACGCTCGCGGCGGCGGGCAAGGTTCAGGCATACGGACAAGGACGCGCGCGCCGCTGGATGACCGCACCCCTGCCCGGTTTCACGACGGCCTTGTTACTCCCCGCTGGTTTGGCCTACGACTAGCATGAAGTCTCGATCAACCAGTGAGCAAAGAGGAAGGCGACATGAAACGCGCAAAGGCGGAGATCATCCGCGAATACGGACCTTTTCCCGAAGTGGAAGGCGTGCACGGCGTGAGCTGGGACGGACAGCAAGTCTGGTTCGCCTCGGGCGATGCCCTCAACGCGCTCGACCCCGAAAGCGGCAAGACCCGACGCAAGCTCGCGGTCGCGGCGCACGCGGGCACGGCCTTCGATGGCGAGCATCTGTATCAGATTGCCGAGGACCGCATTCAAAAGGTCGATCCAAAAACCGGCGAGGTCGTCTCGACCATTCCCGCTCCCGGCGGTGGCGCCGATTCCGGTCTCGCGTGGGCGGAAGGCACGCTCTGGGTCGGACAATATCGCGAGCGCAAGATTCATCAAGTCGATCCGGGCGATGGCAAAATTCTACGCACCATCGATTCCGATCGCTTCGTCACGGGCGTCACCTGGGTCGATGGCGAACTCTGGCACGCCACGTGGGAAAGCGACGCGAGCGAACTGCGACGCATCGACCCGGCCACCGGCGAAGTCTTCGAGCGGCTCGACATGCCGGAAGGCGTGGGCGTCTCGGGACTCGAATCGGACGGCTGCGAGCGCTTTTTTTGCGGCGGCGGGCGCACAGGCAAGATAAGAGCCGTGAAAAAGCCGAAGCCAGAATGATGCACCGGCGCTGTGCCGAAACCGTCAAGCCTCGAGTCGAAGACCAGGCATCCCCCTTGCGAACACGCTACTCCGACATTTCGCGCGCCGCGAATTAGCTTTACTCTGTCGGATTGGTGCGCGCCCTTCGCGCATCGTTCAAAGGAAAAGGATTCCCCGATTTGGATTCGACTTTTTTCGGTCGCCCTCAACTCGATTCATGGGTCGGCGAAACGGCGCGCTTCATACGCGATTTCGACTGGCGCAAAACGCCGTTGGGCCCGATCAACGACTGGCCGCCGGTCTTGCGGTCGGTCGTGCAGGTCATGCTGCCCAACGCATTGCCGATGGCCCTGCTTTGGGGCGACGAAGGCACGCTCGTCTACAACGAAGCCTATGCGAAGTTCTCGGGTGTGCGGCATCCGGGCATCCTCGGCATGGCTATCGAGAAGGCATGGCCCGAGGCGGCGGATTTCAACCGTAACGTGATCGATTCGGGCATGCGCGGCGAGTCGCTGACTTACCGCGACACGCGCTTCGTGCTGGCGCGCGAGCACGATCCCGTCGAAACATGGCTCGATCTGCACTACAGCCCGGTTGCATCGGATGAAGGCGTGCCGGTGGGCGTGCTTGCAGTCGTCGTCGAGACGACCGAGCGCGTGCTGCTCGAACGCAATCGCAGTGCGGCCGAAGCGGCGTTTCGCGGAACCAACGAGCGGCTGCAACTCGCGTTGAATTCGGGCGCCGTGCGCGGCACCTTCGTATGGGAAATCACGCAAAACCGCGTGAAGGGCGACGAACGTTTCGCGCGCACTTTCCTCTTCTCGCTTCAGGAAGTGGAAACCGGCTTGCCGATCGAGGCGGCGCTCGAGATCATCCATCCGGACGACCGCGGACGCGTGACTTCGCTGATCGCCGCGACCTTGCGCGATGGCGCGCCGTATCGCGCCGAATATCGCATCCGCACGCCGGACGAGGGCTGGATCTGGATTCTCGCGTCCGGCCGCTGCGAATACGACGAAGCCGGAGCGCCGCAGCGGTTTCCCGGCGTGATCGTCGATATCAACGACCGCAAGATCGCCGAAGAAAGCCTCAAGGAACTGACGCGCGGTCTCGAAGACAAGATTTCCGAAGCCGTTGCGGCGCGCACCGCGGTCGAGGCGCAATTGCGTCAAAGCCTGAAGATGGAAGCGCTCGGCGCGATGACGGGCGGGGTCGCGCACGACTTCAACAACACGCTGCAGGCCATCAGCGGCAATTTGCAATTGATGCAGTATCTGCCGCCGACCGACCCGCGCGTGCCCGAACGCGTTCAGGCTGCGCTGGACGCCGTGCAGCGCGGCGCGACGCTCGCCTCGCAACTGCTGTCGTTTGCGCGGCGGCAGCCGCTCTCGCCGGTGGTCATCAATCCGCAGCGGCTTTTTGCCGAGTTGCGCGAACTTCTGCAGCACGCGGTGGGCGCGTCGGTGGTGATCGGCGCCGCGTTGCCGGAACAGGCGTGGAATTTCTGCGTCGACCGCAATCAGCTGGAGAACGCGCTGCTCAATCTCGCGATCAACGCGCGCGACGCCATTAGCGGCGATGGCCGGCTCACGCTCACGTGTTCGAACGAGTCGCTGGATCACGCCGCGTGTGAGGGCAACGACCTGCGTCCCGGCGAGTACGTGCGTCTTTCCGTATCCGATACGGGCACGGGCATGCCGCCCGATGTCCTCGAACGCGCCTTCGAGCCATTCTTCACCACCAAGCCGGAAGGACACGGGACGGGGCTCGGCTTGTCGATGGTGTTCGGCTTCGTCAAGCAGTCGGGCGGCCATATCCATGTGTCGAGCACGGTGGATGTCGGCACGACGGTGGAGATCTACTTTCCGCGCAGTTACGACGACGAGACCTCGTCGGCCGAAGCGGGCAGCATTCCCACGCACACGGGCAGCGCAACCGTGCTCGTCGTCGACGATGACGTCGCCGTGCTCTCCTCGACGGTCGCGATTCTCGAAGCCATGCATTACACCGTGCTCAAGGCCGCAAGCGGCGACGCGGCGATGAGCGTGCTGGAAAGCGGAATCGGCGTGGACGTGATCCTGACCGACGTGGTGATGCCGGGCAAGGTGAAATGCGCCGATCTCGCCGAATGGGCGTTCGCCCAGCCGCAGCCGGTGCCGGTGATCTACGCGTCCGGCTATACCCGCGACATCATCTCGCGCGACGGCGTGCTGCGACCCAACGTGACGCTGCTGAACAAGCCTTATCGGGCGGAGCAACTGGCGAAGGAAATTGCGTCGGTGTTGAAACGCGAGTGAGCGCGCTTTCCATCCCATCTAAAGTATTTACCGATCCCGCCGTTATGCATCAGTAAGATAAACCAAAAGCAACAGCAACAGCGGACGGGGTCGAAGGTGCAGGGCAGAGCGTCTGATTTTCTCGGGATCATCGGCGAAAGCGTGGCCGGCGAATCTCACTATGTCGAATGCACACGGCGCCTGGACGGCTTTGGAGCCGCGTTCTTCGGCGTCTTGCTGGTCGCCGCGGTGACGCCTTTCATTCCGCTGCCGTGGAACCTGCTGCTCGCGGCCATCGCCATCGCGGCGGTCGCCGTGATCCAGCAGATGCAGCGCGCGCACCGGCAGATCTTCGTCGCGCGTCAGCTCTCGAATGGTCTTCTCTCCATCGCGGACGACTGCATCAAGCTTTTGAGTCCGGAAGGCAAGGTCGTCTGCATCTCCGAAGTCGGCCAGCGCCTGATCGAAGCGCGCGCCGCCGACGATGTCGTCGGCATCGACTGGCTCGCGCTCTGGGACGGCCCCGACGCGCGCCGCGCTTTCGAACGCGCCAAGGCCGGCGAATCCACGTCCTTTACCGGCGCGTGCTGCACCATGCGCGGCAATCTGCGCTGGTGGACTTCCACTTTCGCGCCGGTCTACGGCGAGTTCGGCAAGCTGATAGCGGTACTTTGCAAGTCGCGCGACATCACGGCGGAGCGCACGCTCATTGATGAGTTGCGGGGCAAGGCGCGCGTGCAGAAGGACATGGAAGATCACGTCGATGCCGTGTTCTGGACCGCGAGCCACGACTTCCGCGAACTGCTGCATGTGAGTTCGGCATTCGAGCGCATGTGGGAAATGCCCGTGTCCGCGCTCGAAGCGGACGAGACCGCATGGTCGCAGCGCGTACATCCCGAGGATATCGCCGGGCTGCGCACGCAGATGCGCGCCGCCGTCAACACGGCCATGCCCGCGCAAAGCTATTTCCGTTTGCGCTTGCCAGAGGAACGCACGCGCTGGGTTCGCGCGGATATCTATCCCGTCAGCGAAGACGGCGCGGTGTCGCGCGTGGTGAGCGTTTGCGTCGATGCCACCGAGGAGCGCAACCGGCTTCAGCAATTGCATCGCCTGGCGAACATCGACAGCCTCACGGGTCTTCATAATCGCAACGCGATCGTCGAGGCGCTCGACGCGCGCTGCGCATCGGGCGAGCCGTTCGCTTATCTCTTCGTCGATATCGACCGCTTCAAGTCCATCAACGACACCGCCGGCCACACCGCCGGCGACACCGTGCTCAAAGCCCTGGCCTCGCGCATTCAGGAAGCGCTGCCGCCCGATGCAATCGTCGCGCGGCCGGGCGGCGACGAGTTCACCGTGATCCTGCCGGGCGCGTTCGATCACGAACAAATCGCGCGGGCGTGCCGACGGCTTGCCATTGCGTGTCATCGCCCGATAGCGATGGATTGCAAGAGCATCGCGATGACCTGTTCGATCGGCGTGGCGCTCTTTCCCGAGCACGGCAGTTCGCCCGAGTCGCTCTTCATCAGCGCCGACATGGCCATGTACGCGGCCAAACGCGCGGGCCGCAACACGTTCCGCGTGTTCGGCGAGCGCGAGAAGGACGAACTGGCGCGTGCGCATCTCGAATCCGAACTGTTGAACGCGATTCGCCAGAACCAGTTCCTGCTGCATTTTCAGCCGCAATATCGCGTGGATTCCGGCACGCTCGTGGGCGTGGAAGCGCTGTTGCGCTGGAATCATCCGCTGCTCGGTCTGCTCGGTCCGGGCGCGTTCGTGCCGATGCTCGAAGAGAGCGGCTTGATCGTCGAAGCGGGGCACTGGATCATTCGCGAAGCCGTGCAGGCGGCGTCCCGACTCTCGCATGCAATGCCCGCCGTGCATTCGATGGCGGTGAACGTATCGCCGAAACAGTTCCGCGATCCGCGTCTCGTCTCCGTGCTTAGGCACGCGATCAAGCGATGCTGTATCGACCCGAACAACGTCACGCTGGAAATTACGGAGTCGGCGCTGATCGAAAACGTCGACGATGCACAGGACGTGCTGTCGAAAGTGCGCGAGATGGGCGTGCGGATTGCCATCGACGATTTCGGCACCGGCTATTCGAGTCTCAACTATCTAACGCGTTTCAGGCCCGACGTGCTGAAGCTCGACAAGTCTTTCGTCGATAACATCGCCACCGACGAGATGATGCGCATCGTGGTGGAAGGCGTGATCGAGCTCGCGCATAAGCTCGGTGTGACGGTCGTCGCGGAAGGCGTGGAAACGGCAGAGCAGCTGGACTGTCTGCGCGAGGCGGGTTGCGACAAGGTGCAGGGCTATTTGCTGAGCCGGCCGGTCCCGCTCGACTCGCTGCTCAAGACAGTCACGAAAGTGCAGCGGCTGGCAGCGGGCTGACGCTGCGGCCTGCTTGTCGGCACGGCTCGCAGGCGGGTATACAATCGACTTGTTTATCTGTCGCGCGTTCGAATGCGCCTGCCGCCATCATGGAAACTCCATCGACCAAGGAAACGCCCAAGAAGCGGATGTCTCCCGTCATGCTCAACGTGCTGACCGCGCTCGTTGGCATCGTCACGCTTGGCGTGGGTATCGGCTGGCTGATCTATAGCTGGGTCGTGGATCTGGAAGTGCCTTACTTCGCCATTCCGCTCGTGCTCACCGTGCCGGTGATCGCCGCTGTCGCGTTCCGTAACTGCTGGGACTGAAAACACTCGATCTGATCGACAAAAAAAACGCCGCGTTCTTATACGCGGCGTTTTTTTCTTGATGCAATGCATTCGTTGGTAGGCTCGATTGGATTCGAACCAACGACCCCCACCATGTCAAGGTGGTGCTCTAACCAACTGAGCTACGAGCCTGTGGAGCGGCGGATTATAGAGAGCGGCATCGCAATGCACAAGAGCGCACGCAAAAATTTTTGCGGCGGCGCGGCAGGCTTTCAATTCGCCTCTCAGGGCAAGTCCCGAGTCGGCTATTTAGCCGGGCATTACCTTGACCCCAAGCGTCTCCCTAAACTTGCGTCACAAGGAGGAGACGCCATGTCAAAGCTGATCCACACGATGATTCGTGTGCAGGACCTCGACCGCTCGCTGCGCTTTTACCAGAACGCGCTGAATCTCGAGACGGCGCACCGGCTGGACTTCCCGGACTTCACGCTCGTCTATTTGCGTAACGACGAAACCGACGCTGAAATCGAACTCACGTGGAACAAGGGACGCGCCGAGCCCTACACCCATGGCGATGGCTACGGACACGTCGCCGTGAGTGTCGCGGATGCCAAGGCCGAGCGTGAGCGTCTCATCGAACTGGGCATGACGCCCAACGACCTGCGCGAATTCCGCGACGACGACGGCGCGCTCATCGCCCGTTACTTCTTCATTCAGGACCCGGACGGATACAAGATCGAAGTGCTGGAGCGGCACGGCCATTATCAGTAACACGATTTCGAGCAGCGCATACACATAAATAAGCTGTTGCAGTACCCCACAAGGAGATAGACATGCGAGACACGATCATTCCGATCGTCGCGCCGCGGCGGGCGGGCGACGTCATCGAGGCGGGCGTGCGGCACTCGGAAACGCAAGCCGCGCCGCCTAAAATTGCGTTGACACGACGCGAATTCCTGCGCGGTTCGGGCGTGCTGGTCGGCACGCTCGCCGTAACCTCGGTGTTCGCGAGCCTGGCGCCAAGCCGCGTGTGGGCGCTCGAACTGCAAGGGTTCGACACGCATCAGGGCGAAGTGTTGCTTGCGTTCACGCGCCAGGTGTTTCCGCATCCCACGCTGGACAACGCCGTGTATGCGCTCGTCGTCAAAGACCTCGACGCGAAGGCCAAGGCCGATCCGGCCGTGCGTCAACAACTCGCCGATGGCATCGGCAAGCTCGATGCCGGCGCCGGTTCCGACTGGACCAAACGCGCCGCGGCGGACCAGGCAAAGGATGTCGCGGCGCTTGCCGGCACACCGTTCTTCGAAACCATTCGCAGCACCGCGGTCGTCTCGCTCTACAGCAACGCGATGGCGTATGCGCACTTCGGTTATGGGGCATCGAAGGGAGACGGAGGCTATCTCTATCAGGGCTTCAACAATCTGTCATGGCTGCCGGACCCGCCGGTCGCCGCAAGCGGACCGATTCCGAAAGACGGCTGATTGCGCGCGGATCGAAACGACATCGGGCGAGCAGGCAGCAGCGCCGACTCTCGCGATACAGCGGACACAGCGGAGACAGACATGTACGCAGGCAACAAGGTGCAGTTCAAGCAGAGCGACGACCATGTGGTCGTCATCATCGGTTCCGGCGCGGGCGGCGGGACGCTCGCCAACGAACTTGCGCAGAAAGGGATCGACGTGGTGGTGTTGGAAGCGGGCGGCTCGCATACGCAAAGCGATTTTTCGACGGAGGAATGGAACGCGTTTCAAATGCTGTCGTGGCTCGACAAGCGCACGACGTCCGGGTCGTGGCGCGTGGCGAAGGACTTCCCGAATCTGCCCGCATGGATCTGCAAGACGGTGGGCGGCACCACCGTGCACTGGGCGGGCGCGAGCCTGCGCATCCAGCCGTGGGAGTTCAAGGCGAAGTCCACGTATGGCGATATCAAGGACGCGAACCTGCTCGACTGGCCCGTCACGCGCGACGAGCTGAACCCGTACTACGACCGCGCAGAGAAGAAGCTGGGTGTCACGCGCACCAACGGTTTCCCCGGACTGCCCGGCAACAACAACTTCAAGGTGATGTCGGCGGGCGCGGAGAAGGTCGGATACAAGGAATGCAACACCGGCCACATGGCGATCAACAGCACCGTGCGCGACGACCGCGCGCATTGCTTCCAGCGTGGCTTCTGCTTTCAAGGCTGCCGCATGGGCGCGAAGTGGTCGACGCTCTATACCGAACTGCCGCGCGCGCAGGCCACGGGGCACATGGAGTTGCGCACGCAGGCGCACGTGGTGCGCATTGAACACGATGCGCGCGGCAAGGCGAGCGGCGTCGTCTACTACGACGCGAGCGGCAAGCTGCAACGTCAGAAAGCGCGCGTCGTCGCGGTGGCGGGCAATTCCATCGAGACGCCGCGCCTCTTGCTGAACTCGCAATCGAGCAAGTTTCCGGACGGGCTCGCGAACGGCTCGGGACAGGTGGGCCGCAACTATATGCGCCACACGACGGGTTCGGTCTACGGCGTGTTCGAAGACAAGGTCGAGATGTTCAAGGGCACGACGATGGCGGGCATCATCGAGGATGAAGCCGTGTTCGATCCCAAGCGCGGTTTCGCGGGTGGCTACCATCTGGAAACGGTGTCGCTCGGTCTGCCGTTTTATGCTGCTTTCGTGGATCCGGGCGCGTGGGGTCCGAGCTTCGCGCAGACCATGGATCAGTACGCTTACACAGCCGGCATGTGGATCGTCGGCGAGGACATGCCGCGCGAGACGAATCGCGTGACGCTCAATTCGGACGTGAAGGATCAATACGGCCAGCCGGTGGCGAACGTCCATTTCGACGATCATCCGAACGACCAAGCAATGCGCGAGCATGCCTACAAGCAGGGCAGCGCCGTGTACGAAGCGGCCGGCGCGAAGATGACGTATCGCGTGCCGCCGTATCCATCGACGCACAATCTCGGCACGGCCCGCATGAGCGCGCGCGCCGAGGACGGCGTGTGCAACAAGCATGGCCAGACCCACGAGGTTGCGAACCTGTATATCTCCGACGGCAGCCAGTTCACGACGGGCGCGGCGGAAAATCCGACGCTCACCATCGTGACGCTCGCGATCCGGCAGGCGGATTACATCGCGGGACAGATGAACGCGCGCCGCGTTTGAATGGATGCACTAATGCCTGCCATGCTTCCGGGTCCGACTCGATTGCTGGACGAGTCGCCCGGGAGTAGGGTTGACCGGCAATCACGGGAGGGCTTTCTCATGTGCGGGGTCTATATCAACGCCGATCCGATTCTGTATGAATCGCGCACGCGCTCGCTGCGCATTCACGGAGTGATCACCACGGTCAGGCTGGAGAATCTGTTCTGGGATGTGCTGCAGGAAATCGCGGAGCGCGAAAATCTGACGACGAGTCAGTTCGCGGTGAAGCTCTACGACGAGTTGATCGCATTGCGTGGCGAGATGCCAACCAACTTCGCCTCGTTCTTGCGCGTGTGCTGCCTGCGGTATCTGTCGATTCGCGAAGCGAAGAAGGCGCCAGCCGAAAGCGAAGCGCGCGTGGGCAATGCGTTGAATGATTCGGGGTTGAGGGTGTTGAAGGCGCGGTAGCGGCTAGCGCCGCCGCCAGTCCAGACAGCGCTGAACCCTTCAATTACAAGTCCCATCGATATACTCGAACCCCGAAGCGATCGCAAACCTGATCGCTTCTTCCACGCAATCGAATTCCCCCGGCAGTTGCACCGAACGCTCGCGGCCGTCCACGTCCTGAATGCGCGCCATCGCGGCAAACGCATCTCCATGCCGGACTGCCGCCGGCGTGACCAACATATCTCTGTAGCTGAAAACCATCGTTATCTCTTGTCGCAATCAATTCTGTCAGCGGCGCTGCCTGTGGAAAACCCTAATTCGGCACGCTCTGCACCGATTAACGGCATCGGCAAACGTTTCTTTACAGTGATTTTCAACTGGCTTTGAGTGGCCTTTCCAACACGATTTCATTTCTTGCGACTTTCCTCAGTCGAATGTGGCGACGACAACATAAAAGCCGTCGCGTCTCGATCAGAATCGGTTCCGTCTTACGAATAAAAACAAACGCTTCAAGGCAGCACCATAGCGGCCAGAGGCTTACGGGGAAGTCATGCAGCGAGATAAAAACAATTCGCTCGAGAAGGGTTTTAAAACCCTCCGGCGAACGACCGCAGTGTGCATCACGTTTTGGGGAAGTATCACGGGCGCTCACGCGCAGGACGCGGAAGCGCCGGCCATCGCCACGCATGTGACGAGCTCGGCGCAAGCTCAGCCGCTCATTTCGCTGCCGAGCACGCCGACGCCCAGCCCGCTGAACCGCGGCACCGCGCTGCCCGCCGCCAATGGCGCGCCTCTCAGCTCGCGCGGCACGGTGAACGGTTCGTCATCGCTCGACAAGGGCGATACCCTCGCCGATACCCCGCGTGCCCGCGGCGCCGACGTCAACGGTCAGAAGCCGCTCGACGATGCGCTCGGCGGCGTCGTCACCACCGACACCGTGACGCTCGCCGGCCAGGACTTCTACAACTGGTTCGCGCAGGCATGGGGCGCGATTCCCCTCTCCGAGCGCTACATCGTCTCGGTGCACGAGCGGCCCTCGGCGCGCTACGGCAGCCTCGTGTGGGTCGAGTTCGGGCAACGCCGCGTGTTCCAGGCGTTCCTGCCGATCGCTCGCTCCAATGTGAAGCCGGTGGCGGAAAACGCGGCGCAGATCGCGTTTCAGAACGTCATGCAGGCCGACATATCGCGCCTCTTGTTCCGCGACGCCGACATGGCGACGGACGAACTCTAAAAAAAGCAACACGGCCAATTACGGGGATTCACGATGAAGATCACTGCGCCCGCAAAACGCGCGATGCTCGCCTGCGCGCTCTCGACGACGCTCGCCGCCGCACACGCCACCTCGCTCGTCTATGAACCGGTCAATCCGAACTTCGGCGGCAATCCGCTGAACGGCACGAACCTGCTCAACGAAGCGAACGCCCAGAACAAGTACAAGGACCCGTCGCTGTCGGATCTCGGCACGAGCAGCCAGTCCACGCTCGACCAGTTCAACACGCAACTTCAGCAGGCGATCCTGTCGCGCGTCGCATCGTCGATTTCGAGCTCGATCGTCGGCACCGACGGCACCTTGCATCCGGGCACGATCAATACGGGCAACTTCTCGATTGCGATCACGCAAGTCACGGGCGGCAATCTGCAAGTGACGACCACGGACAAGACCACGGGCGCATCGACGACCTTCGTCGTTGGCAACGGACAGTGAGCTCGAACATCGTCATGAATAAGAACAACTTCAAATTTTCCGCGATGCGCGCCGCGCTCGGCGCCGCCGTCATCGGCTCGATGCTGCTCACCGGTTGCGTCACCGCGCCGATGCCCTCGGCGGGAAACGCAACCCTCACGCCGCCGACGCGCGTGACCCGCGATCTCACGCATCTGCCACCGCCGAAGGGACGCATCGTCGCGGCCGTGTATGGCTTTCGCGATCTGACGGGCCAATACAAGCCGTCGCCGGATAGTTCGTTTTCCTCGCAAGTGACGCAAGGCGGCGCGTCGTTCCTCGTGAAAGCCATGCGCGATTCGGGCTGGTTCACGCCGGTCGAACGCGAGAATCTCCAGGACCTGCTCACCGAACGCAAGATCATGCGGGCGCTCGAAACGCCCGACGACAAGAACCGCGCGATTCCGCAGATCGGATCGCTGGCGCCGGCGAGCATCGTGCTGGAAGGCGGCATCGTCGGCTACGACTCGAACATTCGCACGGGCGGCGCGGGCGTCGCGTATCTGGGGATTTCGGCGTCGCAGCAGTATCGCGTGGATCAGGTGACGGTGAACCTGCGTGCCGTGGATATTCGCAACGGCACCATTCTCAACAGCGTCTCGACCACCAAAACTATCTATTCGATTCAGGTCGATACGGGCGTGTACCGCTTCATCGGCTTCAAGGATCTGTTGCAGGCCGAACTCGGCATGACGCGCAACGAGCCGCAACAGTTGTGCGTGAACGAAGCGATCGAATCGGCGCTCGTGCATCTGATCGTGCAAGGCGTGGCCAATCAGTCGTGGTCGCTCAAGGACACGAAGGACTGGTATGACCCGACCATGCAGCGCTACTTGCAGGAAAACCAGGGCTATGCCGCGACGATGGAGCAGATCAATCCCGCGTATAGCCCCGAGAAGATCGATCCGCCGAGCGCATCGGCGGCCAAGAGTTAAGGCACATTGATGGAGGAGACTGAAATGAAGTCAATGCGTTCCTTGACACGCGCCCCGAAAATCGCGCTGCTCGCGGCGTGCGGCGCGGTCGTGAGTGCATCGCTCGCGGTGTTCGCGGCGGACCTCTCGCCGATCTCGGACTTCGGTCCTTCGGAGCCGGGCTTCGGCGGGCAGACGGCGCGTGTCAATCAGGCGGGCGCGGGCAATCGCATCGTCGGCCTGCAGGCAGGACAGAACGTGCTGCTCGCCAATCAGGCGGGCGTGGCGAACGCCGCCGCGACGGCGCAGGCAGGCAACGACAACTGGACGGCGCTTTCGCAGTCGGGCAGCGGCAACCAGTACGCCGGTTATCAGGCCGGAACGAACAACCGCTCGGTCACGGTGCAGAGCGGCAGCGGTAATGCAGCAGCGGTCACGCAGATCGGTTCCTCGATGTCTTCGCAGGTGACGCAGTACGGCGCCGGCAACGAGGTTTCCATCCTGCAAAGCCGCAACGGCGCAGGCATGTCTGTGACGCAGACGGGCGGCGCGAGGGCTTCGGTCCTCATGAAGTAGGTGCCTGAACGCCATGGTCGAGTGCCAGGGTGAGAGGAGACCGCGGTAACGCAGTAAGGTGTGATGCAGGAGAGTAGGTGGAGTCGTGGCGGCTGACGGTAGGGGCCGTCAGCCCTTAGGGTGACTAATCGAAGTACTCAAAATATCAAATCAACGAGGCATAAAAATGAAAGTCAAGGCATCTATCATCGCTATGGGTCTGGCAGCACTGGCATCGACGGCAGCTTTCGCCGACAACTCGTCGGTAGGCGAAAAAGCCTTCGTGACGCAGATCGGCGCCGGCAACACGGCTACCGTGACGCAGACGGCATCGAGCAACGACACGGTCAATGTTCTGCAAAGCGCGAACAACGCGCAAGCTACTGTCACGTCGTCGAACGGCTCGAACAACGACACCGACATCAAGCAACTGAGCGGCGCGGCGAACTCGAAGCTCGGCGCGACGGTCACGCAAGACGGCGCACACAGCGAAACCACCCGCATCTCGCAGAACGGCACGAACTCGACGGCCAATGTAACGCAAACCAACGCGTCGCAAGACAAGGACACCGTCAACCAATACGGCGCCAACAGCAAGTCGACGATCTCACAAACGGGCGGCGGCTCGAACACCGTCACCATCAATCAAGGTTCGACGCTTGGCAAGATCGACGGCGGCGAAGCCACCGTGACGCAGTCGGCCACGATCGGCAACACGGTGAAGATTTCGCAAGACCGTGACCACGGCAAGGCCGTGGTGCAAACCACGGGCGGCGGCTACAACGACACGACCGTGACGCAAACGGGCGGCGTGACCGACACGTCGGTTCAGCAAAACAACGAATACGCCGACACGGTCAAGATCACGCAGAACGGCGCGGAAATCGCCAACGTCTCGTCGACCAACGGTGGCAACAACCACACGACCATCGACCAGAGCGGCGCCAGCCTGCCGAACCTCGCAAGCGTGCATCAGATCAACGCGCAAAACGAGACGACCAACATCGTTCAGTCGGGCGCCGCGTTCAACACCGCTTACGTCGATCAACTGTACGCTTCGAACGACCACGCGACCGTCGTCCAGACCGGCAGCAACAACACGGCTTCGGTTGCACAGCGCTTCGGCGGCGGCAACACGGCAAGCTCGCTGCAACTCGGCTCGTCGAACAAGGCCGATCTGACGCAGGACAGCGCGGGTGAATCGAACATCGTGTCATCGCAAATCGGCGATCTGAACACGGCGAAGGCTTCGCAGTCGGGCTCGTATGAAGACTTGCTGCTGACGCAAGCGGGCTTCGGCAACGTCGCGACCTCGTCGCAAACGGGCGCCAACAACGTCGGCGTGATCACGCAGATTGGCCTGGGCAACAACGCATCGGTGACGCAAGCTGGCTACGGCAACACGGCTGTCGTGACGCAAACGGGCACGGGCAACAAGGCGACCATCGCACAGAAGTAAGCATCGCGGTTCTTGCAGTACCTTGCGGGCGGCTCATGCGGGAGCCGCCCGTTTTTTATTTGCGTGTCTTATTGCGTTACGCGCCTTGCCCCGGGAAAGGCACGAAGGCGGCGCTGCAATCGACCGGGCCTGACGTGCCCGTGTTGGTCGAACGCGTGACCGTCACGCTGCCGGCGGTCTGAAAGGGCAGATTCGTTCCATCCGCGCCAATGGCGATAAGCGCATCCGACACGGCGAAGCCAGCCGGCGCCATATCCGCGATAACGTTGTTGAGCGAAATCACGAGCGGATTCACGACCGGCGGATTCGGCACACCCGCCGTGCCGCCGGACCATCCGGAGCCTTGCATGATGGGACTTGCCGAATTGAAGCCCTGAAACGTATAGCTCGATGCATTCACGATACGCACGCCATCGAGCGCGATGCCCTGCATGTTCGGATAAAGGCCGCCATTCTTCGTCGCGCTGTAATACGGCGAGAAGATGAGTGCCTGCGGGTTGCCGTCCGGCGACGACGAAGGCGTGCGGATGCAAATGTTCGAATAGCGGATGTTCGAGATCAGTCCGCTGCGGCTCCAGTCCGACTTGATGCGCAGGCCGTTGTCCGCGCCGTCGATCGCGAGATCGTAGACATTGACGTTGCTCACGCTCGGCAAGACGCCGTTGACCGCGACGACATCCGGATTGGCCGCGCCGTTGTCGGTGCCAGCGGTTTCGCTGCCGATCGACATGCCGTGGCCTTCGTAGAAGTGACTATGCGCAACGGTGAGGTTATAGGTCCGGCCGTTGACCGTGCCCGTGCCGCCCTTGATCGCCATGTTGTCGTCGCCGGTGCGGATGAACGAATAGGCGATCAGGATGTTGCTCGCGTCCCCCGCGAGCCTGCCGGGATTGCCCGCATTGCTCGTGATGACGCCCGAACTGCCGGGATCGATGCCGTCGGTGTTCTTCGCGGTGGCGGGGCTATACGGCATGCCGAGATAGTTCGTCATGGCTTCATAGGCGGCCGTCGGCGTGTAGATCTTGACGGCCCATGCCGTGAAGCCGTCGATGCCGCTCGGCACCACATGGAACTTCGGCGCATTCTGCAACGTCACGCGGTACAACGTGAAATTGCGCCCGTTGCTGATCTGGACGAGGCGCGGATTGTTCTGCGCCTGATTCAGCACCTTGTTGGCCTTCCAGCCGATGTCCCACCAGCTCATGGTGGTGCCGTCGGGGCGTTTGAGCAGATTCGGGTCGTTCGGCACGCTGCTCACGAGGGGACTGCCGCCGCGCCCGTCGATGACACCGTCGCCCATCACCGCGACATTGGCGACCTTGCTCGCGTTGATGAGCGCGAGACAGCCGTTGTCGCTCGCGGTGATGACGCCGCAACTCGCCGTCCCCTTGGTCTTGTCGTACTGACGTGGGTCGCGCGACGCGAAGAGCGTGACGCCCTGATCGATCCACAAGGTGATGCCGGTCGGCATGGTCAGCGCGCCTGCGAGAAACGCGTTCGCGCCGCCCGATCCGGCCATCAGATGCACGGCCTTGTTGGTCGCGAGACTCGTGCTCGACTTGTTCGCGCAGTCGTTGAGCGCGGCCTGAATGCGCGCGGTGTCGGGCGCAGTGTCGGTGGCGTCGGCGCTATCGGGCAGGAGGCCGTTTGGCAGCGCGGAGAGCGTGGCGGGCAGTTCCTTGCAGACTTGCGCGGCGGTGGGCAACGACGGTTCGGGCGGCAATGCGGCGTCGTAGAGCGTCGTGCCGACCTTGAAGCCTGCGGGCGGCGTGACGACGGCCGAGTCACTGGCGGGCGCGGCATCGGACGCGGTTTGCGCAGGCGTGGCGTCGGAGGCGGTTGGCGCCGGTGTAGCGGTCGATGCAGGAATAGCTGCCGATGCAGGCGCAGCGGACGAACCCGCTGAAGCCGCTGAAGCCGCTGAAGCCGCTGAAGCCGCTGAAGCCGCTGAAGCCGCCGAAGCAGCCGGTGCTTCGCCGTTATTCTCGACCGCCGCGTTTGTCGGCGTGGACGAAGAGCCGCCGCAAGCGCCGAGCGCGAAAGCCGTCGTAACCGATAAAAGCCACGCGGCCGCGATCCGCGACGGACTGCTCTTGGTTTCTCTCTTTGAACTGCTGTGGATGCAATTTCTCATGCTTGGGTCAAAGCCTCGTTGTTTGAATACGTCATCCGAGGGAGAACGCTGCCTGATGTCATCCGATAAGGCGGCGCAATCTTCTCATGTGGTCGTACAACTTCGAGGAGAATCTTAGCGATCCGAATCAAGAGAGATACTTGGGTTTGTCCCTTAAGCCATTTATAAGAAAAACATAAGAATCGCCGGCGAACTTGTCTTCGAAATCGCCGGTTGAATCGGTTTCAACGTAAGCGCGTCCTGGCTGGCGGGTACGGAGAAGACCCCGTCAACTGCTAGAAGGCATTAAAAACCGGTCGACGATATCCACGATCTGCGCGCGCTTGGCCACGAGAAACGCTTCGGCTTTCATGTCGATATCGAACAGCGTGCCGAAGGTGTGCTGATTCGCGATGCAGAAAAAAGCCAGGCTGCTGATGGTCATGTGCACGTCCTTCGCGCTGACATCGCGGCGAAATACGCCTTGCTCGCGGCCGCGTTCGAGGATGGCGTCGAGCAGGCGAATGATGCCCTGATTGCTCTCGCGCACTACGCCCGATTTCGCGAGGAATGCGCCGCCTTCTATGTTCTCGCTTGCCACGAGCCGCACGAAGCTCGGATGGCTCACGTAATAATCGAACGTGAAGGCGCAGATTTGCGCGAGCGCTTCGCGTGGCGGCATGTTGGCGTCGCCGAGCGCTTCTTCCTCGCGACGGATGCGCTGATACGCCGCTTCGAGCGTCGCGATATACAGTTTCTCTTTTGAATCGAAGTAATAAAAGACGAGCCGCTTGGTGAGTCCGACGCTTTGCGCGACGTCTTCCACGCGCGTGGAGGCGAAACCGTTTTGAGCGAACGCTTCGGCGGCGGCTTCGAGCAAGGCCGCTTTCGTGCGTTCGGCGTCGCGTTGTTTAGGCTTGATCATGCGGCGAGGCTTCGAGTCGGTGAGAGACGCGATTGTATGCTTAACATGTTCCGTCGCCGTCATTCGTGAAGACTTCGCGAGTTGGTGCTATGTTGCTGCCGGAGATACTTCCGTCAATAAGATTGCGCCAGTCAAAGGAGTGCAACACATCATGAGACATCGTTTGATCAAAGCGGCAAGTATCCTGTTTTTATCGACAGGTTTTGCGTCGGGCGCGTATGCGCAATCCACGGTCACCATGTATGGCCGTCTCGATGGCGGCATCGAATATCTGAACCACGTGGCGAACGGTCAAGGCGGCACGTCCTCGCGCTGGAGCGCCGAAGGCGGCGACTGGGGCACGAGCATGTTCGGGCTGAAAGGTATCGAAAATCTGGGCGGCGGCACGTCGGCCATCTTCACGCTCGAAACCGCCTTGCAGATCATGAACGGCACAACGGGCGGCGGACGCATGTGGTCGCGGCGCGCTTATGTGGGGCTGACTTCGAAAGAGTGGGGGCAATTGCAGGCCGGCCGTAATCTTTTCATCGATAGCGACGGCGTCTGGGAATTCGATCCCTTCGTGCAGCAGGCGGTGTCGTCGGCATCGCTCGTGAGAGGACGCAACTGGCAGCAAAGCAGCAATAACGTCGAATATCACAGCCCGGTGTTTCATGGCCTCGACGTGCAGGGGCAGTATGCGTTCGGCAATCAGCCGGGCGCGTTCAACAAGGGCGCGACGGGCGAGTTCGGCCGCTCGGACGGCATCATGCTTACCTATCATTCGTCGATGCTCGACGTGCGCGGCATCTACGACGAACTGCGCAGCGTGGATGGCCGGCTCGACAACATCTTCCAGGCGTCGCGCGAATACTTTGTCGGTGCAAACGTGAAGGTCGACAAGTTCAAGCTGCAGGCCGCGTACACGCACTACGCCGCGCCGGATTCGCCCGCAGGCGTGGCGGATAGCGCCGATCACTACTGGCTCGGCGCGACTTACCAATGGACGCCGCAATGGGCCGTGACGGCCGCGGGCTTTTACATTCACGTGGGCGACGGCACGGGCGATACGGCGCACGATCCAGCCAGTCACGCGACGCTCTATGCGCTCGGCACGACCTACAACTTCACCAAGCGCACGTTCGTCTATGGCACGGTAGCCTACGTGCGCAACAGCGCGAACGGCACGTTTTCGGTGTTCGCCACGCCGCGCGACACGACGCCCAGCACGAGCCCGCTCGCGGGAGAATCGCAAACGGGTGCGTATGTCGGCCTGATGCACATCTTCTGATTCAGGCTTCGCGGCGCAACCAGTCTGCAAGACGCGTGCGACCCAGACGCGCATCGGCGAGCGGCACGAGCGAATTTTCTTCGAGCGTGCCGCCGAAGTACGTGGCGTTTGTATCGACGACGACATTGCGCGTGTCATTCACCGCCTGCAAATAGCGCGATATCAATTCGTTCATGGGCGCGCGCTCCGGTCCGGCTATATCGAGCACGCCATTCAGCGGCGCGGTCAGCGCGATATCCGCGACGATGGCGGCCACGTCGTCCGCTGCAATCGGCTGAAATCGATGCGGCGAGAGACGCGTTTGGTCATCGCTCGTACAGACATCGGCGATGCCTTGCAGAAACTCGAAGAACTGCGTCGCGCGTACGATGGTGTAAGGCAAACCCGATTCGCGAATCAGCTTTTCCTGCTCGTCCTTTGCGCGAAAATAGCCGTTGTCCGGCATGCGATCCGTGCCGACAATCGACAACGCCACATGATGTTTCACGCCCGTGGCGTGCCCGGCTTCGATCAGGTTCATGGTCGACGTGCGGAAGAACGCCATCACGTCATCGGGCGCCCAAGAAGGCGCGTTCGTTACGTCGATGACCGTATGCGCGCCCGTCAACGCTTCCTTCAAGCCTTCGCCCGTGACGGCATTCACACCGCTGCGCGACGATGCGGCCAGTACATCGTGACCCTGTGCGCGCAGAATGGCGACTGCCTTCGCACCGATGAGTCCCGTTCCGCCAATAACGACAATCTTCATGTCCAGCCTCTTCAAGTGGATGAATGGTTGAAGCCATTGTGCAAGAATGATGGCTCACCCAAAAGGGACAAGATTCGCAAGATTGACTAGGCCATAGGATGCGTCATGGCGTGGAACATGGAAATCGACCGGCGCGAGGAATTGCCGATCTATCTGCAGATTTGCGAGCGATTCAAGTCGGCTATCGCGGCGGGGCATTTGCGGCCCGGCGACCGCGTGCCCGCCTTGCGCGGCCTGGCGACGCAGCTCAACACCGCGCGCGGCACGGTGGAGTTGGCCTACGGCATCCTCGTCAACGAAGGCTATCTGCACATGCGCGGCGCGGCGGGTACGTTCGTATCGTCGTCGTTGCCTCCGTCGGCGACCGCCGCGCGATCGCGCAAGAGCCGTGACCGCGCGCTTGCGCCCGCGCAGCCTCCGCGTGCGGATGACATCGGCAACGACGCGAAGCCGCTACGCCCCGGCCTGCCCGCGCTCGATGCCTTTCCGCGCAAGGTCTGGAGCAGGCTCGTGGCGTATCGCGCGAGAAGCGGCGATGTCGCCGCGCTCACCTATCCGGAACCAGCGGGCTATGGACCGTTGCGCGAGCACATTGCAACGTATGTCGGCTTGTCGCGCGGTGTGGAATGCTCGCCGGAACAGGTGTTCGTGACCAACGGCTATCGCGCGACGCTCGAACTCATCTTGCGCGGCCTCGCTCGACCGGGCGACAGCGCGTGGTTCGAGGAACCGGGCTATCTGCTCGCGCGTAACTTTCTCATCGAAGCGGGACTGCGGCTCGTGCCGGTCCGGGTCGATGACGAAGGTCTCGATGTCGAACGCGGCGTGGCGCTCGCGCCGGATGCGCGCTTTGCGTTCGTCACGCCGTCGCATCAGAGTCCGCTTGGCGTCACGCTTTCGCTCGCGCGGCGCATGAAGCTGCTCGACTGGGCGAATCGCGCGGGAAGCTGGATCGTGGAAGATGATTACGACAGCGAGTTTCGCTACGTCGGGCGTCCGTTGCCGGCGTTGAAGAGCCTCGACCGGGATGATCGCGTGATTTATTGCGGCACCTTCAGCAAGGTGCTGTTTCCCGGCTTGCGGCTTTCGTATGTGGTGGTGCCCGAGCGGGCCGTCGCGCGCTTCGGGCAATTGACGAGGAGCACCAACGCGGGCTCGCCGTATCTATTGCAGGCGGCCGTGGCGGACTTTATCGCGCAAGGGCATTTCGCGCGGCATCTCAAGCGCATGCGTGCGTTGTACGACGAGCGTCGCACCTTGCTTGCCGATGCGCTCGTGCAGGCGTTCGGGGCGAGGCTGAGCGTGGAGTTGCCCGCTGGCGGCATGCATCTGGTGGCCATCTTCAATGCGGGCCGCGACGGTCCCGTGGATGATCTCGCTGTCGCCGCGCGCGCCCGCGAGGCAGGGTTCGCGGTGATCGGTTTATCAGCGTGGTATCTGGGCAAACGCACGAAGCGCACGTTGAGTGGCCTCGTGCTCGGCTTTGCCAATGTCGGCACCGCAGCGGAAGCGTCGCGTCTTGCGCGCATGCTGAGGCGCGCGTTCGATGGCTAAAGCGCGATTAAAGCGCGATTAGAGCGCGACGGAATCGCTCGAAGCGAAGAGCGCATGATGCGCGAGCCTGGCGCGTGCAACACGCAATGCGTCCTCCACTGCGGCGTCTGCCATGACGAGCCCCTGCAGCAATAAAAACTGCACGCTGTGAATGCCGATGGAACCCAGCGCATATCGCAGATACGGCGTCAGAAAGTCCGGCTGACGCGCGCGTTCCCCTGTATGAAAACCGCCGGACCCGACGATCACGAACGTGGGCCGGTCGCGCATCAAGCCGATCTTGCCTTCGGGCGTGGCCGCGAACGTGCGATGAATGCGCAACACATAGTCGATCCATAGTTTCAACGCGGCGGGAACGGTGAAGTTATGCATCGGCGTGTTGATGATTAGCGCATCGGTCGCTTCTATCTCGCCGACCAGCGTTTCGGAGAGATCGAACGCGCTGGCATCGGGCGTGCGCGAGGTAACGTTGCCGGCATAATCGCGTGTGATGGGCGCAAGCGGATGCGCCGTCAGATCGCGTTCGATCACTTCGACGATATTGGCGCTGCGCAGACGCTCGATCATCTCCATGGCGAGTCGATGGCCGTGGCTGTTCTCGCCATGCGGGCTGGCGTTGAGCAGAAGAAGTCTCATCGCGTCTGCTCCGTCGTGTCGTTCAGCGTCTCGACGAAATGCATGCCTCGCGCGAGCAAGCCATTGCGGTAGTAGAAGCGCTGCGCGAGCGCCATATGCAGGCCTGTGTCGAGCACGAAGCGGGCGCAATCGTATTCGCGCGCGATGTTGCGCACGGCATCGAGCAGGCTTGCGCCGATGCCGCTACGTTGCAACTCGTTCGTGACGACGAGATCGTCCACGTAGACGAAGCGTCCATAGATCAGATTCATCTGCGTGCGATAACCCGCGAGTCCGAGGACCGTGTCCGCGTCGGACGCGGCGATCAAACGGTAGCCTTGTTCATGCTGTGCTCGCAGTTGCGTGCAGAAAGCCGTGGCATCCGTCAGATGCGGACGCAGTTGTTTCATTACCGAGAAAGCGCGCGTCCAGTCGGCGGGCGTATCGAGATGGCGTATGACGATCCTTGGGTTCATGCGTGTTTCTCCTTGAGGCATGAACCGTACGATACATTCTCGATGACCCAGCGACGAGAGCCAAGAAAGCGCAAACCAACTAGGCCAAGATTTCAGCACACACTCGGCAGACGCTGCGCGCAAATGTCGAGCACATCGGCGGGATCGCGGCGCCACCAGTTGTCCTTCGAAAAAATCTCCACTTCGATCAAACCGTCATAGCCCGCCCGTTCGACCGCGGCCCGCAGCGCCGCGAGTTCGATCACGCCGTCGCCCATCATGCCGCGATCGAGCAACATGTCGCGCGTGTCGCGCAGCCAGTCGCATACGTGAAACGCACGAATCCTCTTGTCGCTTCCCGCCGCGCCTATCGATTCGACGAGCGCCGGGTCCCACCAGCAATGGTAGGCATCGACAGCGATGCCGAGAAAGCCATCCGCATGAGGATCGATGTCCGTGCATATCGCCAGCGCTTGCGCGATCGTGTTGATGGCCGAACGTTCTGCCGCGTACATGGGATGCAGCGGTTCGAGCGCGAGCGGCACGCCGCAGTCACGCGCGGTTTCATGCAATAAGCCGATGCCTTCCGCTATCTGCTCGCGCGCGCCGCGCAGGTCGCGACTGTCATCGGGCAGCGCGCCCACGACCATGACAAAGGCGCGTGCGTCGAGAATCGCTGCATCGCGCAGAGCCGCGCGGTTCGCTGCAATGTTCGCGTCGAACCCAGCACGCGTCGTCGCCGGAATGTAAGTCGAGCGGCAATAGCCCGTCACCGTGAGTCCGTGCGTGCGAATCTGCCGTGCAATCTGCTTGACATCTGCTTGTTCCACCTCATGCCGCCACGGCGCAATGCCGCCGAATCCCGCACGCGCGATACGGTCGATGGTCACGTCGAGCGGCTCGCGATGGCCAAGCGTCGCCGTGTTGATCGAGCATAGATCGAGTCTTCCTTGCAGGCTGCGCATGATGTCAGGCGCCGCAACCGAGGGCCGATAAAACCGCGCGCGCTCGCACAGTCGCTTGCTCGGGATCGCGCAGTAGGCCGGCGCGATCGGCAAGACGCAATACATCCGCGAGATACACGGGCGGCCGCATGCCGTGATGCCCGCCGAGCATGAAGAAGTGATCCTGAAAGCCGTTCAGATACGCGAGAAACACGACGCCCGTCTTGTAATACTGCGTCGGCGCACGAAAAACATGGCGCGATAGCGGCACGGTCGGCGCGAGCAACGCGTGATAACGCGCGTGATCGTTGACGGCGAGCGCGGCGAGCGCCTGCGATGCGGCGGGCGCAATGGCATCGAAAATGCCGAGCAGCGCATGCGAATGCCCGACCTCGTCGCCTTCTATCAGACCAGGATAGTTGAAGTCGTCGCCGGTGTACATCTTCACGTCATGCGGAAGGCGGCGCCGAAACGCGATCTCCTTCGCGTCGTCGAGCAGCGAAATCTTGATGCCGTCGATCTTCGCCGCGTTCTCGCCGATGATGTCAAGACACGTTCGCGCCGCGCTCTCGTAGTCTGGCGCGCCCCAGTAGCCCGCAAGTTCCCGGTCGAACATGTCGCCGAGCCAGTGCAGGATGACGGGCTCGTTGCACATCGACAGGACTTCACGATAGACGCGCCGGTAATCGTCGCCATTTCGCGCCACCCGTGCGAGCGCGCGGCTTGCCATCAGGATGACGCGGCCGCCTGCGTGCTGGATGGCTTCGAGTTGTTCGGCGTAGGCGCGGATCACGTCGTCGCAAGAGCCGACTGTATGCGGCGCGACGTGGTCGGTGCCGCAGCCCGAAGCGATCGAAGCGCCGGGCATGTCACGCGTATCCGCTATCGTGCGCGTGATCAGCTCGAGCGCGCTCTTCCACGGCAGGCCCATGCCGCGCTGCGCGGTGTCCATCGCTTCGGCGATACCGAGCCCTTGCCCGATCAGATAGCGCCGATACTCGAGCGTGCGCGCCCAGTCGATCGCAACGGGTTCGTGAAGCTCGCCGCTCTTGCGTGGATCGGCGACGACATGCGCCGCCGAGTACGCGATGCGATTGAACGGCGCATCGGGTTGGCGCGGCACGAGCGGCGTGCCAATCAGACGATAGGTTTCCAGTGTGCCGCGTTCGGTCGGAAGCGTGATCTGCATGCGTATGCTCAGTATTTGTGAACGAGAAGACCGCCGTCGATGCGAATCGGCTGGCCGATGCTGTAGGGCAAGCCGCCCGTGGCGAGCGTGCGCACGGCGGAAGCCACTTCTTGCGGCGTGCCCCAGCGCTTGATCGCGGTGAGACCGTGTTCCATTTGCACGTCATAGCGCGCTTTCGAGGGCGCCGTCATCTCGGTTTCGATGAAACCCGGCTGCACTTCGTAGACGCCCACGCCGAAGTCCGCGAGCCGTAGCGAGAAGAGCGTCGTTGCCATGGAGAGACCGGCCTTGGACACGCAATACTCGCCGCGCTGCACGGAGGCCGCGACGGCATTCGACGAAGTGATGGTGATGATCGAAGGTGGATAGTTCGCCCCAGGCGCAGCGGTAGTGCGTGCGATGCGCCGCCCGAACGCCTGCATCAGAAAGAACGTGCCGCGCGTGTTCACCTGGAGGCACCGGTCGTAACTTTCCGGCGATACATCGAGCAAATCGCCGCGCGACATCACCGAGACGCCCGCATTGTTGACGAGACACGTCACCGGTCCCAGACGTTCTTCGATTGCGCCGAACAGGCTGTCGTGTTGCGCGATGTCGGCGAGATCGGAGAGTTGCACCGCGCATCGTGCGCCGCGTGTGGTGACGGCGTCGCGGGCATCGTCGAGTTCGGCGGATGCGGCGATATCCGTGATGGCGATATCGAAACCGGCGCTTGCGAGTTCCAGCGCGATCGCGCGGCCAATGCCGCGACGCGCGCCGGTGACGAGCGCAACGGGACGTTCGTTCATTGCCCTTTCCCTCCATGATTTTTAAGTAACGATACGGTTCGTTATTTATAAAATCAAGCACTATCGAGCCGAAGAGGGTTTTTACCTAGCAGGAGAGCGGCGGCAGAGAAAGGCCGCCGAAATGCGGTCAGCGCGGACGCAGCAGGCTGAGCACGGTATCGATATTGAATTCGAGGCGTTCGCGCAGCGCCTCTTTCGAGACGAAATCGAAGCCGAAGATCACTTCGCCGGTGAAGCGATTGGTCAGGTAGTAGTAGCCGATGGCCGCGAGCGTCAGATGCAACTGGCGCGCGTCGATGCCGCTGCGGAAGTCGCCGGCCGCGACGCCACGGTCGAGAATCGACTGCAGCATGTCGATGAAACCGCCGTGCAGTTCGCGAAAACGCAGCGACTTCTTCACATGCCGCGCGCGATGCAGATTCTCGCTATTCACGAGCGCCATGAACTCGGGATGCTTGAGGTAATACTCCCAGGTGAACGTCATGAGCGCGCGGATGGCCTCGGCGGGCGGCAAGTGGCCGAGTTCCAGCTTGCGCTCCGCGTCGCGAATATCGGACCACGCGTCTTCCAGCACCGCCTGAAAGAGTTCGTCCTTGCCCTTGAAGTATTCGTAGATCATGCGCTTGTTGACGCCCGCCTTCTCGGCGATCGAATCGATGCGCGCGCCACCCAGCCCGACTTTCGCGAATTCCGCCTTGGCCGCGGCCAGGATCTTCGTCTGCGTCTGGATTGGATCGCGCGTGCGTTTGGTTTTCTTCGGCGCGTCCGGCGCTTCGGCGGTCGTTATCGGCATTGCCCCGTCTCATTCGTGTTCGAAGCCTGAACGTTAGCCGACGCCGCCGGCACTGGCAATGCGCGCACTGTCGTCGTGATCATCGTAAACCCCACTTTGTTCATCGAGCGCTTGAAGCCGATTCAAGCGTGTGCCAACATCTTCTTTAAGTAACGAACCAGTTCGTTTTTAGTGAATTAGAGCGAGGTAATTCAAATTGGATAAATGGACCCACGCCGAGGCCGTCGCGAACGCGATCCCCGACGGCGCGACGATTGCAATCACCGGTTCCGGCGGCGGCTTGCTGGAACCGGACGCCGTGCTCGCCGCCATCGAAACGCGTTTTCTGACGACGGGGCATCCATGTGACTTGACGGTGGTTCACGCGCTCGGCGTCGGCGACGGGCGCGGCAGCGGTCTGGGCCGTTTTGCGCACGAAGGCATGGTCAGGCGCGTGATCGGCGGACATTGGGTCTGGTCGCCGGCCATGCAGCAACTCGCCGAGAGCGGCCGTATCGAGGCGTACAGCTTTCCGGGGGGCGTGATTGCCACGCTGTTTCGCGAGATCGGGGCGAAGCGTCCTGGCGTGCTGACGCGCGTCGGCTTGCGCACGTTCGTCGATCCGCGCTTCGGCGGCGGCAAGCTCAACGATCAAACGCATGAGGATCTCGTCGAACTCGTGACGCTGGGCGGCGAAGAGTATTTGCGCTACAAGCCGTTTCGCATCGACTGGGCCATCGTCATGGCGTCTTCCGCCGATGATAGCGGCAACCTCACCACGCGCCACGAACCCGCCGACCTCGATATCTACGCGGTCGCGCTCGCCGCGCACAACAGCGGCGGCACGGTCGTCGCGCAGGTGAAGACGCGTTCGCAAGACTACGTGCCCGCGCGGCTCGTGCGCGTTCCCGGCGTGATGGTCGACCGGATCGTCGAGACGCCCGCGCAACGTCAATGTGCGATCAGCGACTACGACGCGGCGTTGAGCGGCGAAGCGCTCTTGGAAGCGCACTCTTCGAACGATGAGGCGGCTTATCCCGAAGGCATGCGCCTGATCGTCGCCGAACGCGCGGCACGGGAACTTGGCGTGGACCAGTCGGTGAACTTCGGCTTCGGCTTTCCGGGCGCGATTCCCGCCGTGCTCGCAAGACAGGGGCGCGCCAACGACTACTGGGGATCGGTGGAGCAGGGCGTGCATCGCGGCGTAATGCTCGACGGCGCCATGTTCGGCACGGCGCGAAATGCCGATGCCATCCTCCCGAGCGTCGATCAATTCGACTTTTATAGCGGCGGCGGTATCGACGTGACCTTCCTCGGCATGGGCGAGTTCGACGAAGAAGGCAACGTCAACGTGTCGAAGCTCGGCAGCACGGTGGTCGGCCCGGGCGGATTCATGGACATTGCACAGGGCGCGAAGAAGATCGTCTTCTGCGGCGCATTCGAGGCGAAAGGTCTGGAAGTGAAGCAGCACGCCGACAGCCTCGAAATAGTCACGCCCGGTTCGGTGCCCAAGGCCGTGAAGCGCGTGCGCCATGTCACGTTCAGCGGCGTGCAGGCGCGTCTCGAAGGCAAGGAAGTCCTCTACGTGACCGAGCGCGCCGTGTTCCGGCTCGATGCGCTCGGCGTGCGGCTCATCGAAGTGGCGAAGGGTATTGACGTGCGCCGCGACGTGCTCGCGCGCATGGTGTTCGAGCCGCTCGTCGACGAGCATTTGCTCGAAGTGGAGTCGGCCGCATGACAACGAATCGGAACGAGGAGACAGGCATGCAATCGGAATCCGGCATTCGCTTCGCCGTCGAGGGCGGCATCGCGGTCATCACGCTCGAACGCGTGGCCCGTCATAACGCGCTGACGCTTCACATGCTCGACGATATCGCGCGCGCCGTGAAAGAAGTCGAGCGCAACGATGACGTGCGCGTCTTGCGCTTCGAAACCGCGAGTCCGCGCTTCTTTTCGAGCGGCGCGGATATCAACGAGTGGGGCGACATCGATCCTCAGAAGATGGGCACGCGCTTCATACGCGAGGGAAATCGCGTGTTTCGTGGCATCGCGGAACTGGATACTCCGACCATCGCGGTGCTCTCGGCCAGTGCGCTTGGCGGCGGACTGGAACTCGCGCTTGCATGCGATCTGCGCTATGCGAGCGTCGATGCGAAGCTCGGTTTTCCCGAGGCCTCCGTCGGCGCGATTCCCGGCTGGATGGGCTGCGCGCGTCTCGCGGAACTCGTGGGCGCGGTACGCACGCGTGAACTGATTCTGCTCGGCGAACCTATCGATGCCGCGCGCGCGGTGGCATGGGGAATCGTCAACGAAGCCTTGCCCGCGGATACCTTGCGCGTACGTGTCGATGCCGTGAGCGCGTTGCTCGTCGGCCGGTCGCGGACCTCGCTGTCGGTTGGAAAGCGGCTGCTTCGACTAGTCGAAACAGGCCAGGCAGAAATCGCGCACGAACTGGCGGCTTCGGTATGCAAGGCATCGCCGGATGCGCTCGAAGGAGTGGCGGCTTTTCGCGAGAAACGCAACGCGAGATTTTGATGCCTCTCGGCGCAGTCATCGTGGGCCAGATAATTACTTAGTAAACCGTATGAAGTGGAGAGAGACAAGACATGGACCGTTCCAGTTACCGCTGGCGCATCTGCGCGCTGCTGTTTTTTGCGACCACCATCAACTATTTGGACCGGCAAGTGCTCGGTCTGCTCAAACCCGCGCTCGCGGTGCAGTTCAGTTGGACGGAGACGCAATATAGCTACATCGTCGTCATTTTCACCGCTTGCTATGCAGTGGGCATGCTGCTGTCGGGAAAGCTCGTCGATCGCGTCGGCGTGAAAATTGGCTATGGCGTGTGCGTGTTGTTGTGGAGCATCGCGGCGTGCGGACACGCGCTCGTGCGCAGCACCTTCGGCTTCGGCGTGATGCGAGCCTTGCTCGGCTTGTCGGAATCGGGCAGCTTTCCATGCGCGGTAAAGAGCGTATCCGAATGGTTCCCGCGCAAGGAACAGGCGTTCGCGGTCGGCATCCTGACTTCGGGCACGAGCATCGGCGCGGTGGTGGCGCCGGCGACCGTGCCTTGGCTCGCGGCCGTGTACGGATGGGAAGCGGCTTTCTTCGTCACCGGCCTGACCGGTTTCGTGTGGCTCGGCTTCTGGTACTTCATGTATCAGGCGCCTTTGAAACACAAGAAGGTGTCGCGGGAAGAACTTCGCCTGATCGACGATGGCGCTTCCACCAACGCCGCGCCGCAACCGCGCATCAGCTGGTTCGCGCTCTTGAAGTTGCGGCCGACATGGGCGTTCTTCGTCGGTAAATTGCTGACGGATCCCATCTGGTGGTTCATGCTGTTCTGGCTGCCGTCGTACTTCAATTCGCGCTTCAATCTCGACTTGAAGAACCTCGGGCTGCCGCTCGTGATCGTGTATGTCGCGACGTCCATCGGCAGCGTGGGTGGCGGGTGGATATCGTCGAAACTGATTGCGCGCGGCTGGAGCGTTTCGAAGGCGCGTGGCACGACCATGTTCGGCCTCGCGCTGCTCGTCACGCCAATTGCATTCGCGCCGTGGATCGACAACATGTGGGCGATGGTCGCTTTGCTCAGTCTCGCGGCGGCGGCGCACCAGGGCTGGTCGGCGAATCTTTTCACTACCGCGTCCGACATGTTTCCGAAGCAACTGGTCGGCTCCGTGGTCGGCATTGGCGGATTGGCGGGTGCCTTGGGTGCGACGCTCTTTCCGCTTTTCGTCGGCGCGGTGCTCGACCACTTCAAGTTGCTCGGCAACATCGGCGCGGGTTACAACGTCATCTTCGTGATCTGCGGCAGCGCTTATCTCATTGCGTGGCTCTTGATGCGCGTGATTCGCGCGTCCAGGACGGTGACCGATGTCGACGGCCTGCAGGCCGACGCGAGTTAAAGGCAAACGATAGAATCGTACGTATCGCCGTGCGCTTCTATTGTCCTCATGCCGCTCAATCCTGCTTCGCCGCTCGCCCGTCTCATGCTCGCGCCCGTGCTGCCCGGCGGAATAGTATGGATAGGCTTGCGCACGGCGCGGCGCGCGCCCATGCAACAGGTCGAGAGTACGACGGCGCTGACAGGTGGCGGCCTTGACGGCGACCACTACAGCCGCAAGCAGGGCAACCGGCAAGTGACGCTGATACAGCTCGAAAGCATGCGTGCCATAGCGAGCCATCTTGGCCGCGACGAAGTCTCGCCATTCGATCTGCGACGCAATATCGTCACGTCGGGCATCAATCTGCATGCGCTGAAGGACCGTCGGTTTCGTATCGGCGATGCGGTGCTCGAAGCGAGCGGCGAATGTCATCCCTGTTCGCGGATGGAAGAGACTTTCGGCGTCGGCGGCTATAACGCCGTGCGCGGCTTCGGCGGAATCACGGCACGCGTGATCGAAGGCGGAGAGATCGCGCTTGTCGATGTGATCGTGCCTTTGACGTAAGATAGCGCGCTTCCGAACGTCCATTATCGAACAGGAGCGTCAAGCGTGATCGAGCCGAAGAGCGTATTCAAGGACAACCTGGCGCAATTGCCGGGCATCGATGGTATCGGGCGTATCGATCTGATCGATAGCCGAGGCGCGGTGGTGTCGAGCATCGAAAACAAGCCGGGCAAGCAGGGCTCGCTCGCGGTGTATCGCTATCTCAAGCAGGCCTTCGGCACGCTCGATGTCGAGGCCGCCGAGTATGGCCTCGCTCTTTTCGCCGAACATACGACCGATGCGCGCAGCCGTCCGGGCGCGCATCCGAATGTGGATCGGCTGGTCGAGATTGCAAATGGCGGCGAACCGTTGCGTATCGAAGTGATCGCCGCGGAATGAGAAGAAGCGGCCACGAAGGCCGCTTTCATCGACTTAAGCCGACACATCGAGCTGACACATCAAACCGGCCTTAACTCCACCCGCTTGATGTCCTTGACGATCACGAGATAGGCAAACACCGTGATCAGCGCATTGACGCCGACGAACGCCAGCGCGCCGTTGAACGAGCCGGTCCGCGCGAGGATATAGCCGATCACGATCGGCGTGACGATGCCCGCCGCATTGCCGAACATATTGAAGATCGAACCCGACAAGCCGATGGCTTCCTTCGGCGCCGTATCCGCGACCACCGCCCAGCCCAACGCACCTATGCCCTTGCCGAAGAACGCGAGCGACATCAACGCCACGACGAGCCAGTCCGCATCCACGTAGTTGCAGCCGATGATGCACGACGACAGCAACATGCCGGCGACGATCGGCAGCTTGCGCGCGAACGTGACCGAACGCCCGTGGCGGATCAGCGAGTCGGACAGCACGCCGCCCAGCACGCCGCCGAGAAAGCCGCAGATTGCAGGCAGCGAGGCGATCAGGCCCGCTTGCAGAATCGTCATGTGACGCGCCTGCACGAGATAGATGGGAAACCACGTCAGGAAGAAGTACGTCAGCACGTTGATGCAGAACTGCGCGAGATACACGCCGAGCAGCATGCGGTTCGTGAGCAACTGGCGCACGGCGCTCCAGCCCAAAGCGTTGCCACCGTTGCCGCCGACGCGCCCACGCCGATGCCCGCGCACGAGGCCGCCGCCTTCCTCGATGTAATCGAGTTCCTGCTTGTTGATGCCCGGATGATCGGCGGGATTCTTCATGACAGCGAGCCATGTCAGCGCAAGCAGCAAGCCGGCGATACCCATGACGATATACACGTGATGCCAGCCGAAAGCGTGCGTGAGCCAGGCCATCAACGGCGTGAACACGACAGCGGCGAAATACTGCGCCGCATTGAAAATGGCCGATGCCGTGCCGCGTTCGCTGGTCGGAAACCAGCTTGCGACCACTTTGGCGTTGGCGGGGAAGGCGGGCGCTTCGGCCGCGCCCATCATGAAGCGCAGCACGAACAACGCGGTCACGGCGGTGGCGGCGCTGCCGAGCAGGCCGATCGAGCTTTGCAGCAGCGTAAACAGCGACCACAGAAAGATACTTGCCGCATACACGCGCCGCGCGCCGAAGCGGTCGAGCAGCCAGCCTGCGGGAAGCTGCGAGAGCACATACGCCCAACTGAAGGCCGAGAAGATATACCCCATGCGGATGGCGTCGAAACCGAACTCGGCGCGCATTGCGGAGCCGGTGACCGACAAGGTCGCGCGATCCGCATAGTTGAAGGTCGTGATCACGAAGATCAGCAACAGAATCACGTAACGCACTTTCGTGCGCTTCATGGCGTCGGCCGGAGCAGCAGCGCGGCTCATCGACATGGCAAACACCTTTTGGTTACGGAAAAAAAAACGCGCGGCGCTCGTTGATGACGGCGCCGCGCGTTTTTGTGTCTCCTGCCTGTCGTACTCTTACTGTGCGCCGAGCTTCTTGATCAGCACGTCGAGCTGGGCGACTTCTTCCTCGGTCAGGTCGGTGAGCGGTGCGCGCACCGGGCCCGCGTCGTGACCGACCAGCTTCGCGCCCGCCTTGACGATGCTCACCGCATAGCCCGCACGGCGATTGCGGATGGCAAGGTACGGCAGGAAGAAGTCGTCGATCAGCTTGCCGACGGTTTCGTGGTCGTCCGCCGCGATGGCGCGATAGAAGTCCATCGCGGTCTTCGGAATGAAGTTGAACACGGCCGACGAATACACCGGCACGCCGAGCGCCTTGTAGGCGGCGGCGTAGACTTCCGCGGTCGGCAGGCCGCCGAGGTACGAGAAGCGGTCGCCCAGACGGCGGCGGATGGTGACCATGGGCTCGATCTCGCCCACGCCGTCCTTGAAGCCGATCAGGTTCGGGCAGCGGTCGGCCAGACGTTCGAGCATGTCGGCGTTGAGCTTGGAGTTGGCGCGGTTATAGATGATGACGCCCATCTTCGGCACGGCCTTGCAGACTTCTTCGGCGTGAGCCGCGATACCTTCTTGCGACGCTTCGGTCAGATAATGCGGCATCAGCAAAATGCCCTGCGCGCCGTTCTTCTCGGCTTCCTGCGCAAACGCGATGGCCGTGCGCGTCGGGCCGCCCGCGCCGGCGAGAATGGGCACCTTGCCACGGCACACTTCGGTGGCCGTCTTCACGATCTGCGAATATTCGGGTTGCGTCAGCGAAAAGAACTCACCCGTGCCGCCCGCCACGAACAGCGCCGATGCGCCGTAGGGCGCGAGCCATTCGAGGCGTTCGGCGTAAGTATCCGCGCGGAAATTGCCTTGGCTGTCGAAGTCGGTCACGGGAAAAGAAAGCAGGCCTTCGGAAACGATTTGCTTGAGTTCTTGCGGTGTCGTCATGGTGTTATCTCGGTGGGCAGCGTCCGGCGGTTGCAGCGCTTATAGGTCATCGTACAACATGGGGTGACGTCGTACAACCAAAAGTGAACGAATTCGCCGCTATTCGGGGTAAACACCGACCAAAAGACAGCGGCTATGTTGTAGGATGACATAACTCTAGCCGGCAGAAGTTTTCGCGCCAAGGATCATCAAGAATGAATCAGTCCCCGCTCTATATTCGCGTGCACCCGGACGATAACGTCGCGATCGTCGTCAACGACGGCGGTCTGGGCGAAGGCGCCACGTTCGCCGACGGCCTCGTGCTGCGCGAGCGCGTGCCGCAAGGCCACAAGGTCGCGCTGGCCGATCTGCAGGAAGGCGACGCGGTCATCCGCTATAACGTCGTGATCGGCTATGCGAACAAGCCGCTGCCAAAGGGAAGCTGGATCAACGAGCACGTGCTGCGCATGCCCACGCCGCCCGAGTTGCACGATCTGCCGATCGCGACCATCAAGGCGCCGGACAACTCGCCGCTCGAAGGCTTCACGTTCGAGGGATATCGCAATGCGGACGGCTCGGTCGGCTCGCGCAACATCCTCGCCATCACGACGACCGTGCAATGCGTGGCCGACGTCGTGCAGCACGCGGTGACGCGCATCAAGACGGAACTGCTGCCGCAATACCCCAATGTCGACGACGTCGTGAGCCTCGGCCATACGTACGGCTGCGGCGTCGCCATCGACGCGCCCGACGCCATGGTGCCTATCCGCACGGTGCGCAATATCGCGCTGAATCCGAACTTCGGCGGCGAAGTGATGATGGTGAGTCTCGGCTGCGAGAAGCTGCAGCCCGAGCGCCTGATGCCGCCTGGCACCATTCCTATCGCGGCGGCATCGGTGGAAGTGGACGACGTTGCCGATATCGGCGATCTCACGGCGGACGAGAACGGCGGCGCGGTCGTGCTGCAGGACGAATCGCATGTCGGCTTCGAGTCGATGATCGATTCCATCATGCGCATGGCCGACTCGCACCTGAAACGCCTCAACAATCGTCGCCGCGAGACGTGTCCGGCGGCGGACCTCGTGATCGGCGTGCAGTGCGGCGGCAGCGACGCCTTCTCCGGTCTGACGGCGAATCCGGCCGTCGGTTTCGCGACCGACCTGCTGGTGCGTGCAGGCGCGACCGTCATGTTCTCGGAAGTCACCGAAGTGCGCGATGGCGTCGCCCAGTTGACGGCGCGCGCCGCGAACGGCGAAGTGGCGGCGGCAATCATCCGCGAGATGCAGTGGTACGACGATTATCTGAAGCGCGGCGGCGCGGATCGCAGCGCGAACACCACGCCGGGCAACAAGAAGGGCGGGCTATCGAATATCGTCGAGAAGGCGATGGGGTCCATCGTCAAGTCGGGTAGCTCGACCATTTCGGGCGTGCTTTCGCCGGGCGAAAAGGTCAAGCAGAAGGGCTTGATCTACGCGGCGACGCCCGCGAGCGACTTCATCTGCGGCACGCTGCAACTGGCTGCGGGTATCAACCTGCATGTGTTCACCACCGGACGCGGCACGCCGTACAGCCTGGCCGAAGTACCGGTCATCAAGGTCGCGACGCGTTCGGATCTGGCGCGGCGCTGGCACGATCTGATGGATATCAACGCGGGCACCATCGCGACGGGCGAAGCGACGATTGCGGACGTGGGCTGGGAGTTGTTCCGTCTCATGCTCGATGTCGCGAGCGGAAAGAAGCAGACGCGCGCCGAGAAACTGAAGCTGCATAACGCGCTGGTTCTGTTCAATCCGGCGCCGGTGACCTGATTTTTTATCGCTGTTCGCTGGAACGATGCGCCCCGTCACCGGCATGGCTGGTGAACGGGGCGCAGTGGTTTGTGGTGGTGAGCGCGTCGAGGCGAGCGCTGCCGTCGCTGCTTGCCGCGATGGCTCCGGGTACACTACTTGCCCCTTGAAACGACCGTCCCACGCCTGGCCCTCATGCCCTCCATCGCTCCCGCACTCGAATGCCGCCGCCTCAGCAAGTCCTACGGCAACGGCCGCATCGTGCTCGCGGGCCTCGACTTCATCCTCGAATCGGGCGAGTTCGTCGCGATCATGGGCGACTCGGGCGTCGGCAAGTCCACTTTGCTGAATCTGATCGCCGGTCTCGATACCGCCGACAGCGGCGACGTACTGATCGATGGCGCGCCGATGTCTACCCAAAGCGACGATGCCGCCACGCGCACGCGCCGCGAGAAGCTCGGCTTCGTCTTTCAGGCGTTTCACGTGCTGCCGCATCTCACGCTCGCGCAAAACGTCGCAGTGCCGCTGCTGCTCAACGCCATGCCGCCCGCGCCCGCGAACGCGATGCTCGCCGCTGTCGGTCTCGCGGGCCGCGACGATGATTTGCCGCGACAGTTGTCCGGCGGCGAGTTGCAGCGCGTGGCGATTGCGCGCGCGTTGGTGCATCGGCCGCGCCTCATTCTCGCCGATGAACCCACCGGCAATCTCGATCCGCAAACGGCGCACGAAATCCTCGCGCTCTTGCGCCACGAAACGAAATCGACGGGCGCCGCGACCATCATGGTCACGCATTCCGAAGCGGCCGCCGCGGTTGCCGATCGCGTGCTCGTGCTCGCGGACGGCACCTTGCACGAGGCGGAATCGCTCGCGGCGTTCAACGCAGCGCGCGTCCAATGACGGCGCTCGCCGCCGCGCCCCGCACGCTCACGCGCTGGTTGCTCGGCGCGCAATGGCGCAGTCATCGCGGCCGCGCGCTGGTCGCCATACTCACTATCGCGCTTGGCGTCGGGCTCGGCTACGCGGTGCAACTCATCAACAGCGCCGCGTTCAACGAGTTTTCCGCCGCCGCGCGCAGTCTGTCCGGCCAGGCGGACTTGCAGGCACGCGGCGCACAGCCGTTCGTCGATGAAAACATCTATCCGCAACTCGCCGCGCACGAAGGCGTGGTCATGGCGAGTCCCGTGCTCGAAGTCGATGCCGCCGTGCCCGGCCGCGATGCGCCGCTCAAGGTGCTTGGCATCGATGTGTTCCGCGCCAAGCGCGTCGCGCCGGACCTCACGGGCGTGCCGTCCGCCGACGCGCCGTTCGACGTGCTGTCGGGCGATGCCATCTTTCTGTCGACCGCCGCATTGCAATGGCTCGGCGCGCGCGCCGGTGGCAAGGTTGCGTTGTTGAGCGGGACCGAGAAGGTGCCGTTGCGGGTGGCGGGCGGAATCGCGCGGGCATTGCCGGGACAGCGCATCGCGGTGATGGACATTGCGGCGGTGCAGACGCGCTTCCATATGACGGGCAAGCTGTCGCGCGTCGATCTGCAACTCGCGCGCGGTGTCGATCGCGACGCCTTCCAGCGCGAGCTGCAGCAGTCGCTCGGAGCGCGTTTTGTCGTCGGACAGACGCGCGATGTCGAAAGCCGCACCGACCGGCTTTCGCGCGCGTATCGCATCAACATGAACGTGCTGGCGCTCGTCGCGCTTTTTACCGGCGCGTTTCTGGTGTTTTCGACGCAAGCGGCGGGCGTCGTGCGCCGCCGCGCGCAATTCGCGATGTTGCGCGTGCTCGGCATGACGCGCAGGCAACTCGTGCGGCAGATCATGCTCGAAGGCGCATTGCTGGGCGTGGTGGGCGCGATCATCGGCATTGCGCTGGGTTATGCGGTGGCGGCGGTGGCGCTGCGCTTTTTCGGCAGCGATCTGGGCGGCGGCTACTTTCCGGGCGTGCAGCCGCGAGTCGGTTTCGAACCGCTTGCGACGGCCATCTTTCTTGCGCTCGGGATTGGCGTGGCGCTGGCGGGGACGCTCGTTCCCGCGCTCGAAGCGGCGCGCGCGCGGCCCGCGCCCGCGCTCAAGGCGGGCAGCGAGGAAGCCGCGCTCACGCCGCTGCGCAAGCCGTGGCCGGCGTTGATCTGTCTTGCGCTCGGCGTGGTGCTGACGCAAGTGCCGCCTGTCTTCGATGCCCCCATCGCCGGTTATCTCGCCGTCGCGTTTCTGCTCGTCGGTGGCATCGCGCTCATGCCGCGTCTGACGGCCATCGTGTTTCGTGCGGCGAGCGTCGGGTATGCATCGCGAAAGAATAAGGCGCCGCGCGCGCGCGGCACGATCGCCACGCGCGCGCGCAGCACGATCGCCACGCTCGCGCTCGCGCGGCTTGCGAATGCGCCCGGTCAAGCGTCGATTGCCATGGGCGGCGTGCTGTCGAGCTTCACGCTGATCGTCGCGATGGCGATCATGGTGGCGAGCTTTCGCGTGTCGGTGGAAAACTGGCTCATGCATCTGCTCTCCGCCGATCTCTACGTGCGCATGGCGTCGAGCGGCGATACGGGCGGCTTGCGTCCGGCCGAGCAGGCGCAACTCGCGGCGACGAAGGGCATCGAACACACGGCGTTTTTGCGCACCTCGCAGGTGACGCTCGATTCGGCGAAGCCGCCTATCGTGCTGATCGCACGCGAAATCGATGCCGCCGATCCGGGCGCCACGTTGCAGATGACGGGTTCCGTGCTGCCGCCTTCGTCGTGGCAACCGAACGAGACGCCGGTATGGGCGTCGGAGGCGACGGTCGATCTTTATGGCTATCGGGTCGGCGAGCGCATTGCGTTGCCGGTCGGCGCGGCGAAGGAGCGCTTCGTCATCGCGGGCATCTGGCGCGACTACGTGCGGCAGACGGGCGCGTTGCAGATCCGGCTCGCCGATTACCGCCGCGTCACGGGCGACACCACCGCGACCGACGCCGGCATCACGCTGTCGAAGGGCGTGCCGGCCGCACAGGTGATCGACGCGGTAAAGCGCTTGCCGTTCGGCGCCGCGCTCGAATTTTCGCAGCCGGGCGACATCCGCGCGCGCACGCTCACCATCTTCGACCGGAGTTTCGCGGTGACTTATTTGCTGGAAGGCGTGGCTATCGTGATCGGCCTGTTCGGCGTGGGCGCGACGTTTTCGGTGCAGACACTTGCGCGCGCTCGCGAGTTTGGCATGTTGCGGCATGTCGGCGTCACGCGTGGGCAGATCCTGGCGCTGCTTGCAAGCGAAGGTGGCTTGCTTACCTTGCTCGGTATTGCGATGGGTTGCGTGCTTGGGTTCGCGATCAGTTTGATCCTCGTGTTCATCGTCAATCCGCAGTCGTTTCACTGGACGATGTCACTGCATGTGCCCTGGTCGATGATCGCGATCATCGGCTGCGTGATGCTCGCTTCTTCATGCGCGACGGCAGTGCTGGCGGGAAGACGCGCGGTGTCCATCGATGCCGTGCGCGCGGTGCGGGAGGATTGGTGATGCGTGCGTCTTTGCTTTCGACGATGATGCTTTTGGCGACCGTCGCCGGCGCGGCAGATGCGGCGAATGCGGCGAATGCGGCGAATGCGGCAAGCACCACGGAGACGTCCGACACAGCCAGCGCCGCTGACCGGCAATTCGCATCCGTCAGCCCCGGCCACTCCATCCAATGGCCCCAAGACACCGGCTCCCACCCCGCTTACCGCACCGAATGGTGGTACGCAACCGGCTGGCTCGAAACACCCGATCACAAGCCGATGGGTTTCCAAATCACCTTCTTCCGTTCGAAGACAGGCAAGGGCGAGCCAACGAGTGCTTTCGATCCATCGCAACTCATCATCGCGCATGCCGCTCTGAGCGATCCCGCGCACGGCCGCCTCGTGCACGATCAGAACGTCGCGCGACAAGGCTTCGATCTCGCCTACGCGAAAAACGGCAACACCGACGTCAAGCTCGATTCATGGCGCATGACGCGCGCAGCGGACGGCCGCTACACCGTCAGCGCCGATGCCGCCGGCTTCGCATTGCATCTCGTCTTCGCGCCGACGCAGCCGCCGATGCTGCAAGGCGATGCGGGCTACTCGCAGAAGGGCCCGCTTCCCGCGCAGGCGAGCTACTACTACAGCGAGCCGCAATTGAGCGTGAGCGGAAGCGTCACGCGGCCGTCGGCATCCGAGAAAAAAGGCGATACGGTCGCCGTCACCGGCAAGGCCTGGCTCGATCACGAATGGTCGAGCACGCTGCTTTCGTCGGATGCATCCGGCTGGGACTGGCTCGGCGCGAATCTCGACGACGGCTCCGCACTCATGGCCTTCAAGGTGCGCAGCCGCGACGGCCACGCGATCTGGGCGCATGCCGCATTACGCGATGCCGCCGGACACGCGACGCAATACGGCCCCGCCGATGTCGACTTCACGCCGCAACGTCAATGGCGCTCGCCGCGCACGGGCACGACGTATCCGGTGGCGATGAAGGTGCGCGTTGGCGCGCTGCAATGGCAGCTCGCACCGCTCATCGACGATCAGGAACTCGACTCGCGCGATTCCACCGGCGCGCTTTACTGGGAGGGCGCGGTAACGCTGACAGGGACGGGTTCCGCGCCCGCTCAACGGGGGCGCGGCTATCTCGAACTGACGGGTTATGCGAAGGCCATCGAAGTCGAAAAGCGCTGACGCCGGTTAGGGCGCCGTCGCGCTCGGCGTGCCGCCGGGACCGTAAGGATCGGGATTGCCGAAGCGAGGCAAGTTGCCGTTCATGCGCGCCCGGCGCAACTCGTCCTGCACTTCGGCGCGCGTTTTCGGCGCCTGAGTCGATACGACGTAAGCCGGCGCCGCGTTAGCAACCGGGCTTGGTTTCGCGGCTACTGGGATGGGCGCATCCGTGGCCGGAGCGCGCGCGGGTTTATCGAGCGTATTCGCGGCCGCGGATTCGAGCGGCGCGCGTTGCACGGGCGGCACAGGCGCGCGCACCGCCGCGGCTTCAAGCGGCGCCACGCGGGTTTGCGCGACGGCATGGTTACCGCGATGCTTTTCGCGCGCAGTCTTTCTGGTTTCCAATGTCCGCTTCTGTGCGCGATGCACGCGCGCCGGTTCTGCCTGTGCAACCGGCCTGGGCGCGGGTTCATCGCGTGTAATTTCGGCTGCGGTTGCCGTTGCGGTCGCGGTTTCGGGACGCGCATCGGCGACGGCTACGACAGGCGCCTTTGCAGGCTCCGGCGCTTCCTCGCGCACGCTGCCGCGCACGACTGCGCCGCGGTCGCGCGACATCATGTTCGTCCTGTCGTCGCTGCGTCGGTCCTGCTTGGGCAGCAGGTTGACGGCCAGCAAGGACAGCACGATGACACCCGCGCCAATAAACGTAATGCGGTCTGCGTAGCGGAGCATGAGAGCGTGATCCTCCTTGAATCGTCTGGCGAATATGGCGGACAGCGTGCATCGGACCACCGCGTATCAGATTGGTACGCGCGATGCCGTCCGACGGATGCGCCAATCGTTCGCCAATCGCCGCCAAACTCACTCGATTGATGTGAAGGATCACCGCGCCGCCGCGTCACTTGTAGTGCGCAACGCGCGGTCCAGGCATCAGCTTTGATCCGATGCCGCCGGCCAGCGGTTCTCGAACACGCATTCCTCGCGGGTACGGCGCTTGGCCCAGCCTTCGGTTTCGAGCATGGGTTCGTCGTAAAAGCGCTCGACATGTCCCATGCAGAGAATCGCGACTGGCTGCGCGCCTTCCGGCATGCCGAGCAGGTCGGCGACGTCGTCGGGATCGAAGATGGAAACCCATCCCATGCCGATGCCTTCCACGCGCGCCGCAAGCCACATGTTCTGGATGGCGCACGCCACCGACGCGAGATCCATCTGCGGCAAGGTGCGCCGGCCGAAGACGTGCGCCTCGCGTCCGTCCATGAGCGCCATCACGATGATTTCCGCGCACTCGCGCATGCCTTCCACCTTGAGTGCCATGAAAGCGTCGCGACGCTCGCCGAGGGCATCGGCGGTGGCGACACGTTCCCGTTCGACGATAGCGTGAAGCGCTTCGCGCGTTGCATCGCATGTGATGCGCAGCATGCGCCAAGGCTGCATGAAGCCGACGCTCGGCGCACACAGCGCGGCATCGACGATACGCTTCAACGCGTCTTGCGCGACCGGTTCGCGCGTGAAATGGCGCATGTCGCGCCGTTCGTGGATTGCGCGATAAACGGCATCGCGCGCGGCTTCGTCGAAAGGCTCGTTCATTGAGAAATGCGCTGGAAAGTGGGTTCGTGCTGCGCGGATTCTAGTTCATGCGGGTGCGCTCGCGCTGTTGGTGCTGCGTAGCCGATGTCCCCATCAAGTGCAAACAAGCCCATGCTGAATGCAACAACAGCTTACAAAAACCTTGATCGATACCCTCGGCGACCCGTAGAATGCGAACCATTCTTATTTGACGAGCGTCGCTGGCATGTTGGCAATTGCGTTGAATGATCTTCCGAAGGCGTGCTGACGTGCGGCCCGTTCTGGTTCGGCTCCATCGATGGCTCGGCGTCGCGACAGCGCTCTTCTTGTTCGTGTCCGGTCTCACGGGCGCGGTGATCGCGTGGGATCACGAAATCGACGCGTGGCTCAATCCGGCGTTGTTTTACGCGCGCACGGAAGGCGCCGCGTTGCCGGCGCTCGAACTCGCGCATAAGGTCGAAGCCGCCGATCCGCGCGTTCAGGTGACGTATCTGCAACTCGGCGCCGAACCCGGCCACACGCTGCAGATGCTCGTCACGCCGCGCACGAACCCGGCAACGGGTGCGCCATTCGATGTCGATTACAGTCAGGTCGCGGTCGATCCGGCAACGGGCGTCATTCAGGGCAAGCGGCTGTGGGGCACGGTGTCGCTGGCGCGTATCGATCTGATGCCGTTCCTCTACAAACTGCATTACACGCTGCATCTGCCGGTGCTCGGCGGCATCGATACGGGAACGTGGCTGCTCGGCATCGTCGGGATTTTGTGGTTCTTCGACAGCGGCATCGCGCTCGTGCTGTCGTTTCCGAGCGTCAAGGCATGGCGCAAGTCCTTCGCGTTTCGCTTTAGGCGCGGCGGTTATGCGCTCACGTTCGATCTGCATCGGTCGGGCGGCGTCTGGATCTGGGGCTTGCTGCTGATGGTCGCCATTACTTCGATATCGATGAATCTCGGCGATCCGGTCGTGCGTCCGCTCGTCTCGCGCCTCTCGCCGCTCGCGCCGACCATGTTCGATAACCCGGAACTCACGCGCGCGGCGCCCAAGGGCAGCACGGCGTTGCCGGCCGAAAGCGTCCTCGCGAACGCCGTCGCGGATGCAAAGCGCCTCGATATCGCCGCACCGCCCGGCGCGCTGTATTACCTTCCGGCGATGCAAGCTTACGGCGTCGGCTTCTTCGCTTCGGGCAACGATCACGGCGACGGCGGTCTCGGCAACGCCTGGCTTTACTACAACGGCTACACCGGCAAGCTCGCCGGATCGTCGATTCCTGGACGCGGGTCGGCCGGCGACATCTTCATGCAGGCGCAGTTTCCCTTGCATTCGGGACGCATCATTGGCGTGACCGGACGTGTGCTCATCAGCTGCGTCGGCGTCATGGTGGCGATTCTCAGCGCGACTGGCCTGATGATCTGGCTGCGCAAACGCACGGCGCGCTCGCGTTCGGCGGCGTCGGCACGCGAACGCGTCGCACGCGGCCAGTCGGTTTCGTCCTGATTTGCTGGGCGGCATCGGCGGGTGCTTCGTGCATGACCTGAGAGTGGAAGACGCCTCTGCGAGTCGAAAGACCGCCGAGGCGTTTTTTTGTGGCGCGTGCGCGGATTCGCGGGACGGCGAGACCCTGTGCAGTACCATCACTCGGTGCATGAAAAGAAGACATGGAGCACTCATGAATGCATCGGAACAGATCGACGAATTGATCGCGGGAATCACCGACTGGCGCGGCGAGACGTTCGCGGACATTCGCCGCGTGGTTCTCTCGGCGGACCCGCGCATCATCGAGGAATGGAAGTGGATGGGCAGCCCGGTCTGGTCGTGCGACGGCATGATCGCGGTGGCCAACGCGCACAAGGGCAAGGTGAAGCTGACCTTCGCGCACGGCGCGGGTATTGCCGATCCGGACCAGCTCTTCAATGCGGGCCTCGAAGGAAACGCGCGACGCGCCATCGACTATCTTGAAGGCGACAAGGTCGATGTCCGCGCTTTGAAGGCGCTCGTGCGCGCGGCTATCGCTTATAACCAGACCAAGCTCAAGAAGAACGCGCCTGCGCGCAAGCGGGTGAAGGCGGGTAGCGAAGGCTGAACGGCGGACATAACGCGGCGTCATCAATCCAATAACCTCAAAGCCATTTTTCGCATCGAACGCGCGCTCTACCATTCGACTCATCGTTTCATAACGAACACGGAGAGTCGATCATGTACGTCATCACGGGAATCAGCGGAAAGGTAGGCGGCGCGCTCGCCAAGGCATTGCTCGACGCGGGTCAGACGGTCCGCGCGGTCGTGCGCGATGCGAAGAAAGGCGACGCGTGGAAGGCGCGCGGCTGCGAGGTGGCGCTCGCCGACATGACGGATGCGCGAGCGCTCGCGCATGCGTTCGAAGGCGCGACGGGCGTGTTCATTCTTCCGCCCTCGGATTTCGATCCGGCGCCCGGCTTTGCGAGCGCGCGCGAAGTGATCGATGCGATCGTCGCCGCTATCGCGCTTGCGAAGCCGAAAAAGATCGTTTGTCTGTCGACCATCGGTGCGCAGGCGAAAGAAAGCAATCTGCTCTCGCAACGCACGCTGATGGAAGAAGCGTTGAGCAAACAGGAGATTCCCGTGACCTTTCTGCGTCCGGGCTGGTTCATGGAAAACAGCGAATGGGACGTCGATACGGCGCGCGCCGAGGGCATCGTCCATTCGTTCCTGCAGCCGCTCGATCGCGCCATCCCGATGATCGCCACGGAAGACGTCGGCCGCACCGCCGCCGCCTTGCTCCAAGAGGAATGGAGTGGTGTGCGGTATGTCGAACTCGAAGGCCCGCAACGCGTCAGCCCAAACGATATCGCAGCGGCGTTCGCGCAGACGCTCGGTAAGCCGGTGCGCGCGCAAGCCGTGCCGCGCGAACAGTGGGAAGCGTTATTCGTGAGTCAGGGCATGCGGCATCCCACGCCGCGCATGCGCATGCTCGACGGCTTCAACGAAGGCTGGATCGACTTCGAAGGCCCGGTGGAGCGTGTCCGCAAGGGCTCGGTCTCGCTGCTGGCGGTGATCGGGAAACTCGTTTCCTCGCGCTAAGGTTTCAAGGCGCCGCTTCGGTCTGCGCACGCGCGAGTTCCGCGTGCGCTTCATCCACCTTGCGCTGGCGCTCCGCGATCTTCTTCGCGCTCTTGCCTTCGGTCTTCGCTTTCTGCAGATCGTGCTCGCGTTCGGCGAGCTTCTTTTGCGCGGATGCGACCTTGCGCTGGCTCTCGTTGCGTAAGGACGCTTCCGTGCAATTGGCGTTCAGTTTGCCTAGTGCAGTTTCCAGGCCATCGATACGACTCGCATTGCCATGCGCACGCGCATAGGTAATTTCCTCTTCGATCGAGGCGCGCTTCGAGTCGCAACTGGTCTGTGCGGAACAGAAAAGCGGCATGGCCGCCATTGCCAGACATGCCGCCTTGAACGCCGTTTTCATAGTCGATCCTCGCGATGAATGGTCCGTCAGCATAGCGCAAAGCGCTTGACCCATTTGCCTGCTTGCGCCAACTTGCCGGTTGCGGATCTTTCGATCGAAACGAAAGATGGCTTGGAGTGACCGGCGCTTCATTCACGCACGCGCGAAAGCACGGCGAGCGCGGCGAGCAAGCCCGACGTCTTATCACCAACGCAGCAAGCGCGGCCCGAGCCATGCGCCGATAGCGGCAGGCATGAGCATGCCGATGGCATACCACACGCTCCAGAACGCGGGGCTCATCTCCGGGCAATGCAGGCAATACGCCAGCGTGGCGAGCGAGCTTGCGAGTAAGCCCGCGACCGCGCCAGCGAGCCGCAAACGTGTGGGTGCAAGCCCTTTGACGGCCCAAAACACGGCCGAAAACGTCGGCAACGATAGCAGCGTGATATTGAACGGACAACTGCGCCACGAATGCCCAAGAACGAGCGGCGCGCGGTCCACGGGAAGCGCGGCCGCGAGGACGAACGCCCCGGCAACCCACACGACGACGAAAGGCAGCACCACGAGCGCCCACGCATGACCCGCGCGCGCACCCGGCCTGCCGAGCCGCGTCACGGCGAGCAACGCGCCGATGCCGACGCACGAGGGAAATGCGATCTTCGCCCAGAACATCGCGGTGCCCGCGACGCTGCGCAAGTCGGGCCGCATTCCATAGACCATCAGCATCAACACGACGGAGCCGAGCACACCGAGCGGCAACGCCTCGCCGAAGCGTCGTGCAATGGCCGCGCGATCGACGCGCGTTGCGCCATTCGAGAGGAGATCGATCAGGTCATCGGTTTTCATCGGATACCCCGGATGCGCGCGGCAAGCGCCTTCAGGCCGCGATGCACGCCCACCTTCACCGCCGACTCGGACAGCCCCGTGATGCGCGCCGTTTCGGTGACGGAAAGGCCTTCGAGCTTGACATGAACGATAGGCAAGCGCTGCTTGTCAGGAAGATGTTCGAGCAACTTGCCGATGTCGTGACGCGCGCGCGCGGGTTCGTCGTCGCTGAGCGCGAAGAGGTCGGTATGGTCGTCGAGCGGGTCGTTCAGCGATTCGTGACGCGAGCGCGAGCGGAAGAAGTCGGTCAGCTTGTAGCGGGCAATGGCATGCACCCACGCCGTGAGCGGTTCGTCCGGCCGATACGTATGCCGCGCATTGTGCACGGCGAGCAGGATTTCCTGCACGAGGTCTTCGACATCTTCGCGATGCTGCGGAATACGTTTGCGCAGATAAGCCCGCAAATGCCGCGTCAGCGCCTGCAGGAATTCGCGGTAGGCAGTCTGCTCGCCGTCCAGGCCGAGCACGAACAGAGCCTTCAGGCGGTGTTCCGCGTCATGCAAGATGGGTCCTGTGTTGACGAGGCGACGAATGGGCGATTCCGCATTGCGCTGCGTGGCCGCGCGGTCACGTTCACGTTCTGGATCGGTCGATCCAGAATAGCCGAAGCCAAGATGCGTCGCAACATTGGCGCTGATTGCGTGCAACGTGCCGTCGGTGTTCATCGTCATCGTCGTGTAGTGGAAGGGTCGACCTGGGTAGTTCGTTGCAAAGCGTCCCGTGGTTACAGTTTCTTTGCATCGATAAAAATAAGGCGTCGCTGTAACCGGCGGCGCGTTGGCGGCGAATTACTCGGAACACAACCGCGTGGCGCCCCGAACGATCATGCAAACCACTCTTGTCGATCAGCCTTCTGAACTCGTGCATCCGCTCTGGCTGCGCGTCTCGCACTGGCTCAATGCCTTTGCCGCTTTCATCATGCTGTTCTCGGGATGGCGCATCTACGACGCATCGCCCGTCTTTCTCGGCTTCGTCATTCCGCCATCGATCACCCTTGGCGGCTGGCTCGGTGGCGCGTTGCAATGGCATTTCGCGGCAATGTGGCTGCTGTTCTTCAACGGCATCTTCTATCTGATACTCAATCTCGCGAGCGGCCGTTTCCTCGCCAGGTTCTTCCCAGTGTCGCCACGCGCCGTATGGCGTGACCTGGTCGCGGCGCTTACCGGCAAGCTCTCGCATGGCGACTTGCGCCAGTACAACGCGGTGCAGAAGCTCGCGTATCTCGTCGTCGTGATCGATCTGATGGTGCTCGTGCTCTCAGGGCTCGCGATATGGAAGTCGGTGCAGTTTCCGCTGCTGCGCGAACTCATGGGCGGCTATGACCGGGCGCGCGTCGTCCATTTCTGCGCGATGGCGGTGATGGCGGCGTTCATCGTCGTCCATGTGGCGATGGTCGCACTCGTGCCGCGTTCGCTTCTGACCATGCTGCGCGGCCGTTGAACCGATACGAGACTCCACGATGAAATTCAAGGACAGAAGCATCATGACGCTCGATCGCGCATCGATTCTCGCGGATGCGCGGCGCGAACTCGATATGCCGTCGCGGCGTCTTTTCGGCAAGCGCCTGTTGTCGCTCGGCGGACTGGCGATGCTCACCGGCTGCTCGATCACCGACGACGACTCGGTGAACACATTTTTGACTGCGGTATCGCGGCTCAACGACCGCGTGCAAGGCGCGCTATTCGATCCCGCGCGGCTCGCACCGACCTACACGGAAGCGCAAATCACGCGGCCGTTTCCATTTAACGCGTTCTACGGAATCGACGACGTACCGAGCGTGAATGGCAGCGACTATCGGCTGAAGGTGAGCGGGCTCGTGGCGGGGCAGCGCGTATGGACCTTGCCGCAGCTTTACGCGCTGCCGCATGCCGAACAGATCACGCGTCATATCTGCGTGGAAGGCTGGAGCGCCGTAGGACGTTGGGGCGGCACGCCGTTCTCGGAGTTCCTGCGTCGCGCCGGCGCGGATACGACGGCGAAGTACGTCGGTTTTCGTTGCGCGGACGACTACTACGAGAGCATCGACATGCCGACGGCGCTGCATCCGCAGACACTGCTCACTTTCGATTACGACGGCGAACGCTTGCCGGCGAAATACGGTTATCCGATGAAGCTTCGCATGCCGACCAAGCTCGGCTACAAGAACCCGAAGCATATCGTCGAGATCTTCGTCACGAACACGTATCCCGGCGGCTATTGGGTCGACCAGGGCTACAACTGGTTCGGCGGTTCATGATCGCCGCTCGTTGAAATCCGGCTTTGGCCGGAGCAGAAGACTCAACCTCACTCACTCAAGGAGAAGTAGCATGAAGCAATTGATGACGGCAGTTCTCACCGCGGTCCTTGCAATCGGCACGACGGCCGCCTACGCGCAGGCAAGCGATACGATGGCGCAGGGCTCGATGAGCAAGGACAGCATGTCTCACGATTCCATGAGCAAGGACGCGATGTCGCATGACTCGATGGGCAAGGGCGACAAGATGAAGAAGCACGACAAGATGAGCAAGGATCACGCGGCTTCGGGCGCGATGGCGCAGTAAGCGCAAAGGCCGGGAGTGATATCCCGGCCTTATTCCTTTTAGGACAGATGCGCTTCAACGCCATGCGAAGCGACAACCGCTGCGGCAACGAGCATCACGAAGACTCACGTCCCGCGCACCACCGCCATCCTGTCTTCACCGTCTCGACTTCCGGCACTTCGCGCCACCACTTATCACCGCGATGCGGCTCGACCAGATTCAGCCGCTCGCCCATGCGCGGCGTCGCCAGCGCGATACCCCGTGCAAGCGCGAGCCCAGTCACGCGCTCGAACGGTTCCTGCCAGCGATGCATCGCCAGATCGAACGTGCCGTTGTGAATGGGCACGAGCCAGCGGCCGCGCAAGTCCACGTGCGCCTGGACGGTCTCCTCGGGCTGCATGTGCACGTAGGGCCACTGCGCGTCGTAGGCGCCGGTTTCGATGAACGCGACATCGAACGGTCCGAGCCGCTCGCCGATGGTCCGAAATCCTTCGAAATAGCCGGTATCGCCGCTAAAGAACACGCGCAAGGCGTCATCGACGATCACCCACGACGCCCACAACGTGCTGTTGCCATCGAAGAGACTGCGGCCGGAAAAGTGCTGAGCGGGCGTCGCGGTGAATGCGAGGCCGTCTAGCTCCACGCTTTGCCACCAGTCGAGCTGGCGCACCTTGCTCGCGTCGATGCCCCATTCGATCAGCCTGTCGCCCACGCCGAGCGGCGTCAGAAACACGTCCGTCGTCGCGGCGAGCGCAAGCACGGTCTCGCGGTCGAGATGGTCGTAGTGATCGTGTGAAAGGATCACGCCGCGCAACGGCGGCAGGTCGGCAAGCGCGATGGGCGGCGCATGAAAACGCTTCGGCCCGACATTGCGGAACGGCGATGCGCGCTCGCCGAACACCGGATCGGTCAGCCAGAACTCGCCGCGCAGTTTGAAGAGCAGCGTGGAGTGGCCGAGGCGAAAGAGGCTGCGGTCCGGCGCGGCATCGAGTTGCGCGCGCGTCAGTGTCAGCACGGCCGGCGGCTCTACGGGCGCGGTGCCGCGCGGCTTGTTGACGATCATGTTCCACATGATGCGCAAGGTCTTGCCCATGCCCTCGGCCGGACGCGGCTTGACATTGCGAAAGCGCTCGCCGTCGTGCTGCGGCGACGTATGCGACAGTTCGCGTCCGCGCCTGGCTGCGGTGAGTCCGAGCGCGCGGCTGATCGAGGCGGTAATCGACGTCATGGCAAATGGCATCCGGTTGGTGCAGCAGGAAAGTAGACTGCCCAGTGTAGTTTATTTCCGAGATGAAAGTAAACCGCTCAGTGTAAAATTGCCTGATGGAATCGAACGCTGACCAACCTCGTCTGACCGACCGCAAACGCGCCGCCATCGTGAGCGCGGCGGTTGAGGAATTCATCGCCTCGGGTTATGACGCCACGAGCATGGACCGCATCGCGGCGCGCGCGGGGGTATCGAAGAGAACGGTGTACAACCATTTCGACGGCAAGGACGCGCTGTTCGCGGCGATCCTCCATCAGTTGTGGACCGCAAGCCAGTCCGACGACGCTCCTGCCTACGACCCTCGATCGCCGTTGCGTGCGCAGTTGCTCGACCTGCTTGCGCGCAAGTTGAATCTTTTGAACGACGCCGCGTTTTTATCGCTTGCGCGAGTGGCGATTGCGGAGGGCATTCATTCGCCCGAGCGCGCGCGCGAGATGGTCGGCAAGCTTGGCGAGCGCGAAGAAGACTTGACGCGATGGATACGCGCCGCCGCCGCCGATGGCCGCCTGAATGTGGCGTCGGACCCGGCGTTCGCGGCGCAGCAGTTGCATGGCATCGTCAAGGGATTCGCGTTCTGGCCGCAGGTCACGATGGGTCAATCGCCCTTGTCCAAGCGCGAGCAGAAGCGGGTGGCGGAAGCGGCGGTGGATCTCTTTCTGGCGGGGTATGGCGTGCCCGATTCATCGTCGAAATAACTTCAATTTTTCCCTTAAAACAAGGTTCGAACGAATGAGACTGAAAGGAAAAGTAGCGATCATCACGGGCGCGGTGCAGGGCATCGGCGCGGCCACGGCACTCAAGTTCGCGCAGGAAGGCGCGATCGTCGCGGCATGTGACCGCAACGCGGAAGCGCTGGGAGCGGTGGTCGAAGCGTGTCGGCAAGCGGGCGCCGAAGCGAGCGCATTTTGCGTCGATATGTCGGATCGCGAGCGCGTCGACGAGATGGTGGCGACGGTGCGCGACCGCTATAAGCGCATCGACGTGCTCGTGAACAATGCGGGCATCACGCGTGACGCACGCCTGCAGAAAATGACGCTCAAGCAATTCGACGATGTCATCGACGTAAATCTGCGCGCCGTCTTTCACGCGAGCCAGGCCGTGGTCGATGGCATGATCGCGCAAGGTTCGGGCGTGATCCTGAATGCGAGTTCGGTGGTCGGCATCTACGGCAATTTCGGGCAGACCAATTACGCGGCGGCCAAGTTCGGCGTGATCGGTTTCACGAAAACGTGGAGCCGTGAACTCGGGCCGAAGGGCATCCGCGTGAATGCGGTTGCACCCGGTTTCGTCGATACCCCGATTCTCGCGACCATCCCCGCCGAAGTGCTAGAAAAGATGCGCGCCAATGTGCCGCTCGGCCGTCTCGGCAAGCCCGAGGAAGTCGCGAATGTCTATGCGTTCCTCGCAAGCGACGAAGCCAGTTACGTCAACGGCGCGGTGATCGAGGTAGCGGGCGGCATGACGCTTTGAAGGTTGGCGTTCAGCCCGGTTCCTTCACTTGCCCGGCTTGCGCGGCGGCGTCTTGCGCCGCCTCTTCTTCCGCACGCCAGCGCTGACGCGATCGATACATCGTCGCCAGCGCAATGCGCGCCATCTTCACCCAGCCCGAACGGCGCGGATCGGCCAACATGCTGAGCGCGCGCGCGTAGTCGAGCGTCAGGCCCGGCGTCCACGCCATGGTCGCCGCGCGCTTGCGCACTTGCGCCGCCACCCATAGCTCGGGCGTCGTCATGATGCGCACGAGCGGATTCCACCCGCCGCGCTTGCCCCACACACGCGCCGATGCGCCTTCGATGGCCGCTTCGAGCGCGCGTGCCACGGTGCTCGAACAGTTGCGATACGTGAGGTTGTAGGTCGTATCGCGCTGATATTCCTGCCAGAAGCGCGCGAGCCTTTCAGGATCGTAATTGCGGATGCGTACCTGTTGCGTCGACGGGCACCATGCTTTCGATTCGGTCGCGTAGTCGGGTTGAAACATGCCGGGCACATCGTTATCGCGGGTCGCACGCAAGAGGCGCGAGAACTCGTCCGGCGAGCGGTCTATCTCCACCGCCGGATACAGGCTGATATACACGCCCTCGGGCGTTTCGAGCGCGGCATGGCCGGTCGAGATGGTGCCGTTGCGGTCGACGGCGGCAATGTACCGGTCGATGATCAACTGCCTGCGCGGCTGCATCTTCGCGGTGCCGACCGGCGTCCATACATGCACGGTCAAGGCGGCTTCGTCGGGTCCGGGAGGGCCGTCCCAGACGACGCCCGCGACCGGCGTGCGTGCCGCCTGCACGGACGCCTGCGATGCAGCTGCGGCGGCCGCGGCGTCATCGGCTGCGGGGTTGCGCGCGAGACGCCGCACGCGCGAGGCGAGCAGCAGCATGTTCCATCCACCGAAGAAAAGGCCAAACGCCACGCAATAAGCCACCGTGCCCGCGTAGTAATCCGGATACGGCTGGTAGAAGAAAATGGCGATGGCGATCTCGAACACGCCGCCTGCCATCGCGAGCTTCCAGCGGCGATAGCGGACCACGCGCGCGGAGACGATCTGCAACGCGCCATCCACGAGAAAGAGCGTGCCGAAGATGAGCGACAGCACGAAGTTGCCGCGCTCGCCGCCGATCAGCACGAGCAGCGCCGACAAAGAGAACGCCGCGCTCTTCACATAGCGCAGCGTGCGTTGCCCGCCCATGCCGGTCCACGCAACCGCAAGCGTGGCGAGTCCTTCGAGCAGCAAGGCGAGCGCGAACGGGATGATGGGAAAGTACAGCGAGCCGTCGAGGGCATCGACGAAAATGACTCCGCCCAGCGCGATGCTCAGAAAGCCGAGCACCATGACTTCGCGCCAGCGCGTGCGCAGATAGTCCACGCCGAGAAGAATCATCACGAGACGAACCATGTCGAAGCTCCGTCGAACTGTTCGGTGCGTGGAGTGCGTCCATTCGCAAACGACGCGGCCACTCACTATATAAAGCATCGGACGGGGAAGCGGCAAGCTCGCGATGACAAGCCCTAACCTAACGCCTGACTGGCGATGGCGTATTCCATCGATGTGGCATCGACGGGCAAGGGACCATTGCGCACCACGCGCTCGATGCTGTCGACATGCGGCAAGCCGAGGCCTTCGAGCCATGTCGAAAGTCCGAGCCTCGCGGGGGTATCGACACGTACGAACATACCTGCATGCAGCGCGAGCCAATAACTGATGAGCGCTTTCGCGCGGCTTTCATTCGGCGAGTCGGGCGCGACCACCGGGCCGATCACATGACCGTCGCCGAAGCGCCGGAACAATGCGAAGCCGAGCAACTCGCCGTCGCGATCGAGCGCGATACCGCTTGCGACATCCAGCAATTGCGGCAGCACGGCGCTGCGATCCAGCCCGCTTGCACGCGAGGCGAGATCGACCAGACGCGGCGTGTCGTTCGCGCCGATGGGCCGCAGCCGCTCGCCCGGCGGCAGCGAAACGAGCGGCGGCTGAAACGCCGCGCCCTGATGCTGATGGATGGTGCCGGTCTTCTCGAAGCCGAGCGTTTCGCATAGCGCGAGCCCGGAACCGATCGCATGCATGACGACCGTGCGCGCGCCGAGTTCCCGTATGTGCCGCTCGATCAGCTCACGGCCGATGCCGAGTTGCTGATGCTCCGGCGACACGATGAACATGCCGATGGACGCGGCCTCCACACCGAACTTCCACGCGAGCGCCGTACCGACCACCGCGCCGGAAGCGTCGACGGCGGCGATGCCGCTGCTGGTCCGCGCGGCAAATCGCCAGTCGTCCGGGCGATGCCGCCACCGGACGGCGCTCGACAACGCGTGTCCTGCCGCGATGTCGTCGGGCGTGAAAGCGCGATATCGAATCGCCTCGTGCTGATTAGAGTCGGGCACGCCGGCCTCCTGGTTCTGAGCGTTCTGTAGACGGTTATCGCGACTGTGACACCGCACAACGCGCATGACTAGGACGATCTTCCTATCAAGCGTTGCGCTTTTGATGCAATGCAAAACCACGGGTTACGCGTGCAAGAACGCGCCCGATATGCCGATTGCGCAATTTTGTCAGCGAATTATGCCGGGCCTTCGGACCTAAGATTTCATACGACATCAACGCATACAAGGCCCAAGCACATGGACCGTTTCGATCCCGCCGTCATTGCCGTGCCGCGCGGCCACTTCATCGGTGGCGAGTTCGTCGATGCAGGCACCACGCGCATCGACGTCACGCGGCCTTCGGATGGCGTCGTGTACGCATCCATTCCAGTCGCCGATGCGGCCATGATCGACCACGCCGTGCAGAACGCCTACACCGCGTGGCGCACGAGCGGTTGGGCAAGCTGCGCGCCGCGCGAGCGGGCCCGCGTGCTGCGCCGTTTCGCGGATCTCGTTGCCGCCGACGCCGCCACGCTCGCGCCGCTCGAAGCGCTCGGCTCCACGCGTCCCGTGCGCGATGCATTCAACTGGGACGTGCCGTTCACCGCCGAAGGCATCCGCTTCTACGCGGAACTCGCCGACAAGATCGGCGGTGAGGTCGCGGCGACGGATCATCGGCATCTCGGCATGACCATGACCGAGCCGTATGGCGTGATCGGCGCCATCGCACCGTGGAATTTTCCGCTGGTGATGGCGTCGTGGAAGATCGCACCGGCGCTCGCGGCCGGTAACGCGGTGGTCCTCAAGCCTTCGGAGATGACGCCGTTTTCGGTGCTGCGTCTCGCCCGGCTCGCGCTCGAAGCAGGCGTGCCGCCGGGCATCTTCAATGTCGTTCAGGGCGATGGCCGCACGACCGGCGACGCGCTCGTGCGTCATCCGCGCATCGCCAAGGTGACGTTCACGGGTTCGACACGCACGGGCGCCGCGATCATGGCCGCCTGCGCCGAGACCGGCACCAAGCCCGTGACGCTGGAATTGGGCGGCAAGAGTCCGCAGATCGTCTTCGCGGATGCCCCGCGTATCGATGAAGTCGCGCGGCGTATCGCCGGTGCGATCGCCGGCAACGCGGGCCAGGTATGCGTCGCGGGATCGCGGCTCCTGGTCGAGCGTTCGATCGCGGATGAACTCGCCGATCGCATTGCACATGTATTCGGCGAACTGCATGCCGGACCGACCTGGGCCGCCGACACCACCTTGCCGCCGATCATCTCCGAGCCGCAAGCCGCGCGTATCGAAGCGATCGTACAACGCAGCGTCGCGAGCGGCGCCGCGCTGCGCTGCGGCGGAGAACGCCCGCATGCCGCGACGCCCGGACCGTTCTATGCGCCGACGCTTCTGACCGGCGTGACACAGGAAACGGAAGCCGTGCGCCACGAAATCTTCGGCCCGGTGCTGACCTTGCAGGCCTTCGACAGCGAAGAGGAAGCGCTCGCACTCGCCGCTCACCCCGACTATGGCCTCGCCGCCGGCGTGCACACGGCAGACCTCGGCCGCGCGCTGCGCATGGTGCGCGGCATCGAGGCGGGCACGGTGTGGGTCAACCGCTACGGCCGCACCAGCGACTTCGTGATTCCCACCGGCGGCTACAAGGGTTCGGGCATCGGCAAGGACCTCGGGCGGCAAGCCTTCGAAGCCAATTTGCGCATCAAGAGCGTGCTGATCGACATCGGTCAATGAACGATCGATCGTGCGTCGGAAACGCGCCGCATAAGCTGCTGCGGACATGCCTCGAAACGAGTTGTTTTGCATGGTCGAAGCACCCGCATTCAACGACATCAGTATTTTTGCCCTGATTAAATTTTCTTCAGGAAATGCGTTTTTCCTGGCCCTCGCCCCTGAACCCTGCGCGGTTCATTACCCGATAGGACTGACACCATGATCGATTTCGAGCCTAAGTACATCACCTTCGACTGCTACGGCACGCTGACGAAGTTCCGCATGGCCGATATGGCCCGCGAGATGTACGGCGACCGTCTGAAGGGCGCCGAGCTTGAAAAGTTCGTCGCATTCTTTTCCGGATACCGCCGCGACGAAGTGCTCGGCGCGTGGAAGCCGTATCGCGATGTCATCGTCAATGCCGTGCGCCGTGCGTGCCAGCGCATGAACGTCGAGTTCAACGAAGCCGAAGCCGAAAAGTACTACCTCGCCGTGCCGAGCTGGGGCCCGCATCCGGACGTCCCGGAAGGTCTGTCGCGTCTCGCTTCGAAGTACAAGCTCGTGATTCTCTCCAACGCATCGAATGACCAGATTCAAAGCAACGTCGACAAGCTCGGCGCGCCGTTCCATCGCGTGTTCACGGCACAGCAGGCGCAGTCGTACAAGCCGCGCATGCAAGGCTTCGAGTACATGTTCGACCAGCTCGACTGCAACCCCGAAGACGTGCTGCACGTGTCGTCGAGCCTGCGCTACGACCTGATGACCGCGCACGACATGGGCGTGAAGCACAAGGCGTTCGTCAAGCGCGGCCACGAGCCGAGCACGCCGTACTACGAGTACTACGAAGTCGACACCATCGGCGATCTCGCCACCGAGCTCGGCCTGTAATCGTCATCCTCCGGACCCGCCGATGAAACTCGACTCCTACTGGCTCGATACCGCACCCGCCTTCACGGCGGCGCAGGAAGGCCCGGCCGATGGCCGGGTCGATGTGGCGGTGATCGGCGGCGGCTTCACCGGTCTGTCGGCGGCGCTGGCGCTTGCCAAACGCGGCGCGAGCGTCGCCGTGTTCGATGCGGGGAAAATGGGCGGCGGCGCTTCCGGGCGCAACGGCGGCCAGTGCAACACCGGCGTGGCGCAGGACTATGCGGCGTTGCGCTCGCAACTGGGCGTCGAGCGTGCGCAGGGCTGTTATCGCGCGTATGCTGCCGCCGTCGATACCGTCGAGCGTTTGATTCGCGAGGAAGGTATCGATTGCGATTATGTTTCGACGGGTAAGCTGAAGCTCGCGTCGAAGACGCATCATCTCGCGCACATCGAACGGACCGCCGAACTCATTCGCCGCGAAGTCGATCCCGATATCGACGTGCTGACTCGCGAACAGGTTCGCGGCGAAGTGCAGTCGGACAGTTTTCATGGCGGCTTGCTGCAACGTCATGGTGGCCAGATGCATATGGGCAAGTTCGCGGCGGGTCTTGCGAACGCCGCCGTGCGGCAAGGCGCGAAGCTTTTCGAACATGCGGAAGTGCGCGGCATCACGAAGGAAGACGGCGGGTTTCGAATCGATACGGCGCGCGGCGCGGTGAGCGCGAAGCAAGTGTTGATCGCGACCGGTCCTTCCAAGCACGGTCCGTTTTCATGGTACAGACGCAGGCTCGCGCCGGTGGGCTCGTTCATCATCGTGACCGCGCCGCTGCCGGCGGAAGAGCTCGCGCGCATCTTGCCCAAGCGCCGCTCCTACACCACGAGCCGCCTCATGCATAACTATTTTCGCGTGACGCCGGATGCGCGTTTGCTGTTCGGCGGACGCGCGCGCTTCACGGCATCCGAAAGACCTTCGGATGCGAAGAGCGGCCGCATCCTGCAGGACAACCTCGCGCAGATGTTCCCGAGTCTCGCGAGCGTGGGCATCGACTATTGCTGGGGCGGTCTCGTCGATATCACCGCGGACCGTCTGCCGCGCGCCGGGCAGCACGACGGCATCTACTTTTCGATGGGCTACAGCGGCCACGGCACGCAGATGTCCACGCACATGGGCCAGGTCATGGCCGACGTGATGAACGGCAAGGCCGACGCCAATCCGTGGCGCGATTTCGACTGGCCCGCCATTCCGGGTCACACGGGCAAGCCGTGGTTCCTGCCGTTGGTCGGTGCGTACTACTCGATCAAAGACGTTTTCTATTGAAGCATCGAAGCATCGAAGCAAATACAGCCAGCCGGAAACAACCGAGCCGGCGATTCATTCAGCCCCAATCTCACGCGGAGAAGTTCATGAGCATCGATCAATCGCCTGATGCAGTCGACCATGCCGGTATCCGGCTCGACGAACTGACGAAAAAAGGCGCGTCGCGCCGTAGCGTGCTGCGCGCGCTGACCGCGGGCGGCTTGCTGTCCGTCACCGGCACGGGCCTGCTCTCCGTGAGCGGCGCCGCGTTCGCGCAGGAAAAGCCGAAGCAGGGCGGACGGATTCGCGTGGCGACGCAATCGTCTTCGTCCGCCGATACGCTCGACCCCGCCAAGGGCGCGCTCGGCACCGACTACGTGCGCGGCTTCATGATCTACAACGGCCTGACCGAACTGGATTCGCATCTCGGCGCGCAGATGTCGCTGGCTGAATCGCTCGAAACGAAAGACGCGACCGTGTGGGTCGTGAAGCTCAGAAGCGGCGTGCAGTTTCACGACGGCAAGTCGCTCGCGCCGCAGGACGTGATCTATTCGCTGATGCGTCACAAGGATGCAGCGGTCGGCTCGAAGGCCAAGACCATTGCCGACCAGTTCAAGGACGTGAAGGCCACCGGCCCGAACGAAGTGACCATCACGCTCGCCGGCGCGAACGCCGACCTGCCCGTGATTCTCGCGGATTCGCACTTCCTCATCATCAAGGACGGCACCACCGACTTCAAGACGGCGATCGGCACGGGTCCGTTCAAGGTCAAGGAATTCACGCCAGGCGTGCGTACGGTCGGCGTGCGCAACGAGAAGTACTGGAAGCCGGGCCTGCCGCATCTGGACGAAGTGGAGCTGATCGGTATCGCCGATGAATCCGCGCGCGTCAACGCGCTTCTGTCCGGCGACGTGCAACTGATCAACGCGGTGAGCGCGCGCTCGACGGACCGCATCAAGGGCACGCAAGGCTTCAACGTGCTGGAAACGAAGACGGGTCAATACACCGACCTGATCGTGCGCGACGACGGCGGCATCACGGGCACGAGCGATTTCCGGCGCGGCATGATGCACTTGATGGATCGCGACCAGATTCGCCAGACCGTGTTTCGCGGCTATGGCGCAATCGGCAACGACCAGCCGATCGATCCGACCAACAAGTACTACATGGCCGGTCTGCCGCAACGCAAGTTCGATCCGGACAAGGCCAAGTTCTACTTCCAGAAGGCGAAGCTCGGCAGCGCGCCGGTGCAACTGTACGCATCGCCGGCGGCTGAGGGTTCGGTCGAAATGGCCGTGCTCTTGCAACAGGTCGCGCCGCAAGCGGGCCTGAATCTGCAAGTGGTGCGCGTGCCCGCCGACGGCTATTGGTCGAATCACTGGATGAAGCATCCGCTCGGCTACGGCAACATCAACGCACGCCCGAGCGCGGATGTGCTCTTCACGCAGTTCTTCAAGTCCGATGCACCGTGGAACGAAGCCAACTGGAAAAACCCGCAGTTCGACCAGATGCTGGTGGCCGCGCGCGGCGAGCCGGACGACGCCAAGCGCAAGAAGATCTACGGCGACATGCAGCAGCTCGTGCACGAGGACGGCGGCATCGGCATTCCGATGTTCCAGAGTTCCCTCGATGCCCACACCGCGAAGCTCAAGGGCCTCGGCTCGATTCCGCTCGCCGGTCTCGGCGGCTTCATGTTCGCGGAAAAGGTCTGGCTCACGGCGTAAAGCACGCTGCGTCTCAAGCGACATCGCGCGCCCTCAACGGACGGCGCGCGAACCTCAAACCGGAGGCGATATCCGATGAAAGTTCATGCGCAACGACTCGTCGCCACGCGCATCGGCCTCGCGTTGCTGACCTTGCTGATCGTCTCGGCGGTGGTGTTCGGCATCACGGGTCTCTTGCCCGGCGATGCCGCACAGCAGGCGCTCGGCCAGGCGGCCACGCCCGAGCAGGTCACGGCCCTGCGTCACGAGTACGGGCTCGATCAGCCCGCGCTGCAACGCTACGTGCAATGGCTCGCGCACGTGGTCTCGGGCAACTTCGGCACGTCGCTGTCGAACAATCTCCCGGTGAGTCAGCTGATCGCCTCGCGTCTGCCGAATTCGCTCGTGCTGGCCGGTTTGACCGCGCTGGTTTCGGTGCCGGTGGCGCTCTTCATCGGCATCGTATCGGCCATGTTTCGCGGCTCGCTGCTCGACCGCGCGCTCAACGTGCTGACGCTTTCGACCGTGGCCGTGCCCGAGTTTCTCGTCGCGACCATCGCCGTCCTGATCTTCGCGGTGAAGCTGCGCTGGCTGCCAGCGCTCTCGTATCTCTCGGATGTGTCGTCGTTCGGCGCGCTCTTGCGGGTCTACGCGATGCCGGTGATGACGCTCTGCTGCGTGATCGTCGCGCAAATGGCGCGCATGACGCGCGCGGCGGTGCTGGATCAGCTCAACGCGTCTTACGTGGAGATGGCGCGTCTAAAGGGCGCATCGCCGATGCGCGTGGTGTTGCGGCACGTCTTGCCCAATACCATCGGGCCGATTGCGAACGCGGTGGCGCTGAGTCTCTCGTATCTCTTCGGCGGCGTGGTGATCGTCGAATCGATTTTCAACTATCCCGGTCTTGCAAGCCTCATGGTCGATGCCGTCACCAACCGCGACATGCCGCTCGTGCAGGGCTGCGTCATGGTGTTCTGCGCGGCGTATCTCGCGCTCGTGCTGATTGCCGACCTGGCCCAGATCGTATCCAACCCGAGGCTGCGTCAACGATGAATCGTCCCTCGACACCTCACGTGCCACACGCCTCGCAGGTCATGTACGAGCCGGAGCCCGGAATACCGGACGTGGCCGAAGCGCCGGTCGTCGTGCAGAAGCGCGGCCCGTTGCGACGTCTCGCCGGACGCTTCTCGGTGCTCGGCTTGATCGGTCTTTTCATCGTCGTCTTCTGGCTCGCGATCGCGTTCCTGGCTCCGCTCGTCGCGCCGTACAAAGGCGGCGCGATGACTTCCATCGACATCTTCGGCAGCTATAGCGCGGCGCACTGGCTCGGCACCGATTATCTCGGCCGCGACATGCTCTCCCGCGTGCTGTACGGCACGCAGTACACGGTGGGCCTCGCGCTCGCGGCGACGCTGCTCGCGAGTTTCATCGGCACGTTCTTCGGTCTGATCGCGGCTGTGTCCGGCCGCTGGGTCGATGAAATCCTGAGCCGCTTCTTCGATGCGCTCATCTCCATTCCGAGCAAGGTGCTCGCGCTGGTGGTGATCGCCGCGTTCGGCTCGTCGATTCCCATGCTAACGATGGTCGCCGCGCTCGCCTACATTCCCGGCGCGTTCCGCATTTCGCGCTCGCTCGCGGTCAACATCATGACGCTCGAATACGTGCAGGTGGCAAGAGCGCGCGGCGAGAAGCTGTTCTATATCGCTCGCGTCGAAGTGCTGCCGAACATGATCCACCCGATGCTCGCCGACTTCGGTCTGCGCTTCGTGTTCATCGTGTTGCTGCTGTCGGGCCTGAGCTTTCTCGGCCTCGGTGTCCAGCCGCCGAACGCGGACTGGGGTTCGCTCGTGCGCGAGAACATCGGCGGTCTCGCGGAAGGCGCGCCGGCCGTGCTCATGCCGGCGGTCGCCATCGCCACGCTGACGGTCGGCGTGAATCTGCTCATCGACAGCCTGCGCCGCCACGGTGCGCGCGGCAACGGAGGCGCGCAATGACCACCAACATGATCGAAGTGAAAGGCCTGCGCGTGGTCGCGGGCGCGGCGCCGGACCCGGTCGTCGAGATCGTGAAAGGCGTGGACTTCGTCGTGAAGAAGGGCGAAGTGCTCGCGCTGATCGGCGAGTCGGGTTCGGGCAAGACGACGATTGCGCTGGCGCTGCTCGGCCATGCGCGCACCGGCTGCGCGATTGCGGGCGGTTCCGTCAAGATTGGCGACACCGAAGTGCTCGAGCTGAGTGAAAAGGGCCGTCGCGCGCTGCGCTCGCGCACGGTGGCTTATGTGGCGCAGAGCGCGTCGGCGGGATTCAATCCGGCACGCACGATCATGGATCAGGTGACCGAGCCCGCGTTGCTGCACAAACTCATGTCCGCCGCGGCGGCGCGCGAGAAGGCGGTCGCGTTGTTCCGCGCGCTCGCGTTGCCGAATCCGGAAAGCATTGGCGACCGGTATCCGCATCAGGTCTCGGGCGGGCAGTTGCAGCGGTTGATGGCCGCGATGGCGCTGATCACCGATCCCGCCGTCGTCGTGTTCGACGAACCGACCACCGCGCTCGATGTGACCACGCAGATCGAAGTCCTCGCCGCATTCAAGCGCGTGGTGCGCGAACTCGGCACGACGGCGGTGTACGTATCGCACGACCTGGCCGTGGTGGCGCAGATGGCGGACCGCATCGTCGTGCTGAACGGCGGACGCGTGCGCGAGAACGGCGCGACCGCGCAAGTGCTCGACGCTCCCGCCGACGATTACACGCGCCAGTTGCTCGGCGCGGTGCGCCGTCCCAATGCGCTGCTCGCCGAACTCTCGCCGTTCACCAGTCAGGGTGAAAAGCCGTTGCTGGAAATTCGCCGCCTGAGCGCGGGTTATGGCCGTGTCGATGCGAACGGCGTGCCCGCCGTGCGCGTGCTCGACGACGTGAGCCTGAAGATCGCGCGTGGCAGCACGCTCGGTGTGATCGGCGAATCGGGATCGGGCAAGACGACGCTTGCACGCGTGGTCGCGGGTCTTGTGGACCGGGCGCGCGGCGACGTGCTGCTCGACGGCAAGCCGCTGCCGGCCAAGCTCTCCGAACGTACGCTCGAACAATACCGGCGCGTGCAGATCGTGTTCCAGAACGCCGATACCGCGCTCAACCCGAGCCGTACCATCGCCGATATTCTCGCGCGGCCGATGAACTTCTATCACGGCCTGCGCGGTGCGGCGGCACGAAAGCGCATGCTGGAACTGCTCGATCTGGTGAAGCTGCCCGCAGCGATTGCGAAGCGCCAGCCGGGCGGTTTGTCGGGCGGACAGAAGCAGCGCGTGAATCTGGCGCGCGCGCTCGCCGCCGACCCCGCGCTCATTCTCTGCGACGAAGTCACGTCCGCGCTCGATACGGTGGTCGGCGCGGCCATTCTCGATCTGCTCGCGGAATTGCGCCGCGAACTCGGCGTCTCGCTCATGTTCATCAGCCACGACATCTCGACGGTGCGGGCCATCTGCGACGAAGTCATCGTGCTGTATGCGGGCCAGTGTGTCGAAGCGGGCCAGCGCGAGTCGCTTTTGCATCCGCCGTATCACCCGTACACGGGTCTGCTCGTCGATTCGGTGCCTGCGCTGCAACCGGGCTGGCTCGACGAGCGGCGCGCATCGACGCTGACTGCCTTGCCCGTGCTCGGCTCGGATAGCGACGTGGATGCGTTGTGCAGCTTCCGTGCGCGTTGCACGGTGCGCATCGACGGCAAGTGCAACGTGACACCGCCATCGGTCAAGACCTTGCCTTCGGGCGCCGCCATTCTGTGCCACCGCTCGGCCGACGACCTCACGCGCATGCAGACACAAGACAACGCGGTGGCTGCATGAACGCACGTTTCGTGAGAGTGGCGGAGACGGGGCGCAAAACGGTGACCATCGTTATCGACGGCAGCATCGCACAGGCCAAGGAAGGCGACACGCTGATGGTCGCGCTGCTGACGGCGCAAGACACCTTGCGCGATTCCGAGTTCGGCGATGGCCGCCGCGCCGGTTTCTGCCTGATGGGCGCGTGCCAGGATTGCTGGGTTTGGACCGCGAGCGGCGAACGCCTGCGCGCCTGCACGACGCCGGTTGAAGAAGGCATGTCGATCGTCACACGCATCGGTCAGACGAAGGAGGGTGTATGGCCGCGCGCGAGCGTTTGAAGGTCGTGGTCATCGGCGGCGGACCGGCGGGCGTGCGCGCAGCCGAAGCGCTCGTGCGCGCGGGCTTGCGTCCGACCGTGGTCGATGAAGGACGGCGCGACGGCGGGCAGATTTATCGGCGGCAGCCCGAGGGGTTTTCGCGCTCGTATGAAACGCTTTATGGCAGCGAAGCCGCCCGCGCTCAGTCGCTGCATCGCACGTTCGACGGCTTGCGCGCGCAGATCGACTATCTGCCCGAGACGCTCGTGTGGAACATCGAACCGAACGTGGTGCATATCGTCAGCGGCACGCGCTATCGCAAGCTCGACTTCGACGCGCTCATCGTGTGCAGCGGCGCCACCGACCGCCTCATGCCGGTGCCGGGCTGGCATCACGCAGGCACGTATAGCCTCGGCGGCGCGCAGGTCGCGCTGAAGTCGCAAGGCTGTGCAATCGGCGCGCGCACGGTGCTGATGGGCACGGGACCGCTGCTCTATCTTGTCGCCGCGCAATATGTCAAAGCAGGCGCGACGGTCGGTGCGGTGCTGGACACCTCGACGCTTGCACAACGCATTCGCGCGTTGCCGCAACTGCTCGCCATGCCATCGACGCTCGTCAAGGGCATCGGCTTGATGCGCGTATTGCGTCGCGCGGGCGTGGCGGTGCATCGCGGCATCACGCCGGTTGGCATCGGCGGGACGGCCGAACATGGCGTCACCGGCGTGCGCGTTGAAACGGCGAACGGCGCGCAACTCGATATTGCCTGCGATGCCGTCGCGCTCGGCTATCACCTCCGTCCCGAAACGCAGCTCGCCGATCTCGCGGGCTGCGAATTCGTCTTCGATCAGGCCGCCCGGCAATGGCTTGCTCGCATCGACGGCGATGGCCGCAGCAGCGTGCCCGGCGTCTATCTCGCGGGTGACGGCGCACGCGTGCGCGGCGCGGACGCCGCCGAGCGCTCCGGGCAACTCGCGGCGCTCGCCGCCTTGCACGATGCGGGGCTCGCGCCCGACAACGCGCGCGTCACGCAATTACGCGCCGAACTTGCGCGCTTCACGCGATTCGCCGCCGGCCTGCGGGCCGCTTTCCCGTGGCCCGCGCGCTTCGCTGCCGCGCTTCCGGACGAGGCGATCGTCTGCCGCTGTGAAGCCATCACCGCGGGCGAATTGCGTCGCGTGGTACGCGAAATGGGCGCGCGGGAAGCGAATCGCGCGAAGGCGTTTTCCCGCGTCGGCATGGGCCGCTGTCAGGGCCGATATTGCGCGCACGCGGGCGCGGAAGTCATCGCCGCCGAGGCGCGCGTGCCGCTCGAAGCGGTCGGACGTCTGCGCGGACAAGCGCCTGTCAAGCCGCTGCCGATGGCCGTGACGCCGCAGGACGAAGTGCATCGAGGAATCGAAAAGGAGCTGAGCGAATGAACGAGCGCGCCGATGTGATCGTGATCGGCGGCGGTATCGTCGGCACGACGACCGCATTTTTTTTGCGCCGCCGTAAGCGTTCCGTGATCGTGCTCGAACGCGGTCTCACCGGGCAGCAGGCAAGCGGCGTGAACTTCGGCGGCGTGCGTCGCCAGGGCCGCGCGCTTTCGCAACTGGCCATGTCCAATCGCGCCTTGCAGACCTGGAAACGCTCGCGGGAACTGCTCGGCGAAGATGTCGAATTCCTGCCTTCGGGCCATACGCGCGTCTGCTATCACGCGCACGACGCCGAGTATTTTCAGCGCTATGCCGATGAAGCGCGCGCCCACGGCCTCGATCTCGAAGTGCTCGAAGGCCGGGCGATGTTCGAGCGCTTCCCCTTCCTCGGCCGCGAAGTCCTTGCCGCATCCGTTTCGCCGCTCGATGGCCACGCCAATCCGCGACTCGCCGCGCCTGCGTTCGGGCGTGCGGCGGCGCGGCTCGGAGCGCGCATCGTCGAGAACACGGAAGTGGTGCGTATCGAGAAAGAAGCGGGCGGCTTCCGCGTGGAAAGCGCGGCGGGCGACATCTATCGCGCCGAACAAGTGCTGGTATGCGCGGGCGCGTGGGCCAATACCTTGTCGACGCAACTCGGCGAGCCTGTGCCGCTCGTCGCGCGCGGCCCGCAAATGGCTGTGACCGAACCCGTGCCGTATGTCTTCCAGCATTCGATGGGCGTCTACACGACGGTCAAGGCCGAGAGCGTGTACTTCCGCCAGATTCCGCGCGGCAATCTCGTGCTCGGCGGCGGCCCGCCCGGTCCCGCCGATATCGCCACGCGCCGCGCGGGCGTGCTGCCGGAAAACACCGTCGCGCAGATGGCGCAGTTTCGCCGCATGGTGCCAGCGCTCGGGCCCTTGCATGTGATTCGCGTCTGGAGCGGCGTCGAAAGCTATCTGCCGGATTCGGAACCGGTGATCGGCCCGAGTACGAAAGCCGATGGCCTCTTCTATGCGTTCGGTTTCAGCGGCTCGGGGTTTCAGATCGGGCCGGGCGTGGGCGAAACGCTCGCGGAACTGCTCGATACCGGCGCCACACCCATTCCTCTCGATTCGTTCTCCATTCAACGATTCCAGCGCGGCGCATCGGCACACGCGGAATCGGCCACGTCAGAGACTTCTTCATGAACCACGAGAGCCACGCGAACATCAAGCCCGCCGTGCTCGGCAACGCGCTCGCCTATATCGAAGCGAATTTCGACAAGACCGTGAGTCTTGCGCAGCTCGCCGATGTTTCGGCGTTGTCGGTGTCGCGCTTTGCGACCGTGTTTCGCGAGCAGATCGGGCTTTCGCCCTACAAGTATCTGTGCCGCGTGCGGGTGCGGCGTGCGCAGAGTCTGTTGCTCGCGGGCATGCCGGGATCGGTGGTGGCGACGGAAGTCGGCTTTTTCGATCAAAGCCATCTCGCGCGGCATTTCAAGCGCTTGTGCGGCATGACGCCGAGTACGTTCATCGAGCACGCACGCGAGCACGCACGCGACCATGCGGACACGCGTTCAGCCAAGCTCGATGCCGGTTGCCTTAAGGGCATCGCGAAGACCGAGCCGCGGATACTTGCTCTCGACGACGCGCATGTCGCCTAGCGTCTCCGCGATGAGCCAGTCGCGCACGTCGGCGACGATAGGCCGCAACGGCCGGTTCGGCGGCGTGACGAGGCAGCAGCGCCGGCTCGTCACGATGAGTTCCTGTTCCGCCGGTACGAGCGCGCCTTGCGCGAGCCAGTGAGACGCCACGTTGAGCCAGCCGAGCGCCATGCCTTGCCCGAGCAACGCGGCCTGCACGACGATGGCGTAGTCGTTGAAACTGAGCATGCCGGCGACATGCCGCTCTTGGTCGGCGAACGCATGAAAGCGCTCATGCCAGCCGCGTTCGCCGTCGTCCATGACGATCACCGTATCGCCATGCGCGCGGCCCGCTTCGGTACACGCGGTTTCGTGGTATCGCTCGTTCGATACCGGCAGCAGCGCTTCGGGCATGACCAGCACGGCGTTTTCGTCGATCTCTTCATCGTGAAGGAAGCGCATGCCGAGATCGACATCGACGAGCGGCCCGCCAATGCGCCCCGAAATCAGTTGAAAGCGCAGGTCCACCGAAGGAAACGCCTGATTGAGCCGGCTCATGCGCGGCATCAGCCAGTGCGTGGTGAAGGCGGTGGAAACCGACAGCGTGACCGACTCCACGCCGGTGGCGCGTGCCTCGATTTCGCGGATGGCGCTTTCTATGCCATTGAAGCCTTCCGATATCTTGCGATACAGAATGCGCCCGCTTTCCGTCAGTTCAATGCCGCCGCGCACGCGCTCGAAAAGCCGCACGCCGATATGGTCTTCCATGCGCGCGAGCATGCGGCTGACCGCAGGCTGACTCACGTAAAGTTCTTGCGCGGCACGCGTGAAATTACCGCAGCGCGCGGCCGCTTCGAAGACGAAGAGCGCGTTGGCGCTGGGCAGTTTCTTGCGAAGGTTTGGCATGACCTGATGTTATGCCCGATCCAACAATTTTGGAATTGCCGTCAAAAACATCGCGCCGTATATTTTTCTTAATCCTCAAGCCCGAAGACACGAGACGACACTCATGGATGCACGAGCGAAAACCGGCGTATCGATCAGGTCGGCAACCAAGCGCTACGGCGCGCTGGCCGCACTCGACGATGTTTCTCTCGACATCGCGCCGGGCGAATTCGTCTCGTTGCTCGGCCCGTCGGGTTCGGGCAAGACCACGCTGCTAGGCATTCTCGGCGGCTTCGTGCAGCCAACGTCCGGAAGCGTCTGGGTCGGCGAGCGCGACATTACATTTGCGCCGCCGCACAAGCGCGATATCGGCATCGTGTTCCAGAACTACGCGCTCTTTCCGCATATGACGGTGGGCGAGAACGTCGCGTTCTCGCTGCGTGCGCGACGCGAGCCGAAATCCACCTGGCCGAAGAAGGTCGCCGATGCCCTGGCGATGGTCGAACTCGCGGGCTACGAGAATCGCGGCATCGACCAGTTGTCGGGCGGGCAGAAGCAACGCGTGGCGCTCGCCCGCGCGATGGTCTTCGAGCCGCAACTGATCCTGATGGACGAGCCGCTCTCCGCGCTCGACAAGCAATTGCGCGAGACCATGCAGATCGAGCTGCGGCGGCTGCATCGGCGGCTTGGCGCGACGATTGTCAACGTGACGCACGATCAGCGCGAGGCGCTCACCATGAGCGACCGCGTGGCCGTGCTCAAAGACGGCAAGCTCGTGCAGATCGACACGCCCGAGCGTCTCTACGACCGTCCTTGCGATGCGTTCGTCGCGAGCTTCATCGGCGAGGCGACCTTGCTCGACGTGAGCCGCGCGGGCGACGACGCCGTGCGTCTCGGCAACACGGTCTTGCGCACGGCGCACCCGTTGCCGCGCGGTGAGAAGCTCTTGCTCGCGGTGCAGACGGAGAAGCTTTTCATCGCGCATGGCGACGCGCAAGCAAACGCCAACCGCTTTTCCTGTCGCGTGACCGAAGTGCTTTATCAGGGCGAAAGTCTGCGCGTGTTCGCGGTGCTCGCAGACGGCACGGCCATCAGCCTGAGACAGCCCGGCAGCTTCGAGGCGCGCCGCCGCATTCCCCAGCCGGGCGCCGAGATGATCGTGGCGCTCGATCCCGCGGACACCATCGTCGTGCCCGCATGAACGGTTTTTCATCGCCTGTGCACGGGCGATTCGACTGGCACATGTTGCCAACTCATACGCAACCCGCAAAAGGATGATGCAATGAATCTCACCGATTTCAAGGTCCTGACGTTCGATGTCGTCGGCACGCTGATCAACTTCGAAAAAGGCGTGCTCGATTCCGTGCGGCGTCTGGGCGGCCCGAAGGCAAAGGACCTGACCGATGACCAGATCTTCACGCCGTACATGGATGGCCGCGCGAAGTATCCGGGGCGTTCGAGCCATGAGATGGCCAACGTCTACCTGCATCTGGCGAAGGAACTCGGTTTGCCCGACGACGCTCAATCGGCTGCCGCGTTCCAGCGCGACGTGCTCGAATGGCCCGCCTTCGAAGATTCGGTTGCCGCATTGAAGCGCCTGCGCAAGCACTTCCGGCTCGTCGCGATGACCAACGCGGACCGCGTCGCGCTGTCGGCGTATGCGCATACGCTCGGCAATCCGTTCGACGATACCGTCTGCTGCGACGAAACCGGTGTCGCCAAGCCCGACCCGCAATTCTTCGCTTACAACCGTGGACGTCAGGCTGCGTTCGGCTACAAGTTCGACGAGATTCTGCATACGGCGCAGAGCCAGTATCACGACATCGGCGTCGCGACGAAGCTCGGTTATGCGACGTGCTGGATTGAACGCCGTCAAGGTCAGAAAGGCTTCGGCGCCACGCCCGTGCCGGAGAACGTGACGACGCCGACGTTCAAGTTCGCGACCCTCGGCGCGCTCGCCGATGCGGTCGAGGCCGAACTGCGCGCCGCCGCCTGATCATGCGCGCCCCGACGACGCCGCGTCCCGCGCCCGACTCGCTCTGGCGGGCGATGGCCGGCCCCGCTGCCGCCACGGCGCCCTTGGCTCGCGACCTCGATGTGGAAGTCGCGATCATCGGTGCGGGCTATTCGGGGCTGACGGCCGCCCATGCCTTGCAAAAGCGCGGCGTGGAGTGCGCCGTGCTCGATGCGAATCCGGTCGGATGGGGCGCAAGCGGTCGCAACGGCGGCGTGGTGTCGTCGAAATTCAGGCTGTCGTTTCCGTCGATTGCGAGCGCGCATGGCGTCGCTATGGCCAAGCGCATGCATCGGCTCGCGCACGAGGGCGTGCGCGCGGTGGAAGCGCTCATCGACGAATTCGGTTTGCAGGCCGCGCAATTCGAGCACACGGGCAGTCTGCGTTGCGCCCATACCGAGCGCGCTTTCGCCTCGATACGGGCGGAAGCCGAGTGGGTTCGCACGACACTCGGCGACACGACCATGAGCGTGCAGTCGCGCGCCGAAGTGGAACACGAGACGGGTTCGCGTGGTTTCGTGGGCGGCGTGTTGAGCGCGGACGCGGGCACCATCTTGCCGCTGGAATACGTGCGCGGCCTTGCCGACGGTCTGACTGCGCGCGGCGTGCCGATCTTCGAATCGACACCGGTGATCGACATGACGCGCGCGGACGATCGTCGCGTGATCCTGCGTGCGCCTGGCGGCACGGTGCGCGCGAAACAGGTGATCGTCGCGACCAACGCTTATTCGAATCTTTCCGATGCCACCGCCGCCTATCATCGCGAACTCGTGCCGTTTCGCAGCGCGATGATCGCGACCGCGAAACTCCCCGCCGACCTCGACGCGCAGATGATGATCAATCGCCGCAGCTACGCCGAAACGCGCCGCATGATGAAGTGGTTTCGCAAGGTGGATGGCCGCATGCTCTTCGGCGGACGCGATGCCTTCGGCAAGGAAGGCGAGCCAACCGGCTTCGATGCGTTGCAACGCGCGATGATCGCGCTGTTCCCGCAACTCAACGGCGTGCCGGTCGAGTACCGCTGGTCGGGTTATGTCGGCATGACCTTCAACGCGCTGCCGCATGTCGGCCGTAGCGACGACGCCACCACGTTCTGCCTCGGCTACAACGGCGCGGGGATTTCCATGGCGAGCCTCGTCGGGCAACATGCAGCGGCGCTCGCCCTCGGCGACAAGCCCGATCTCGCGCTGCTCGAGCAAGACGGCTTGCGGCCGGTGCCTTTTCATGCGCTGCGCGCGCCGGGCGTGAGGCTCGTCGCCGCGTGGTATCAGTTTCTCGACGCCGTGGGTGCATGATGACGATAGCCAAACGGATACTAGAGGATGCAACCCCGATGCATGCCGCCGCAACCGACCCCTCGGTGCGCCATCAACGACGCGAAGACCGCGCCATGCTGCTGCTCATGGCGCCCGCGTTGTTCGTGGTGATCGTGCTGCTGGTCGTGCCGCTCGCGTGGCTGTCGTGGCAGTCCATTTATCACGAAGGCGCGTTCACGCTCGTGAACTATCGGCGCGTTTTCACGGGCGCTTATCTCGACACCTTTCTGCTGACGTTCAAGCTGTCCATCATCGTGACGGGCGTGACGCTTTTGCTGGGATATCCGGTCGCATATTTCGCGGCATCGGTTTCGCCGCGATGGAGCGCGTTGATACTCGGCATGGTCATTCTGCCGTTCTGGACCAGCGTGCTCGTACGCACTTACGCATGGCTCGTGCTGTTGCAGCGCACGGGCCTCATCAACAAGGCGCTGCTCGGCATGGGGCTGATCGAGCGGCCCTTGCAGCTTTCGTATAACCAGTTCGGCACGATCATCGCGATGGTGCATATCCTCTTGCCTTTCATGGTGCTGCCGCTCTATTCGGCGATGCAGAAGATTCCGCCGAACCTGTCGCAAGCGGGCGCGAGTCTCGGCGGTTCGCCCTTGCATGTGTTCATGCGCGTGTTCTTGCCGCTCTCGATGGGCGGCGTGGTCGCGGGCGTGACACTCGTCTTCGTGCTGTGCCTGGGCTTCTACATCACGCCGGAACTCATGGGCGGCGGCAAGTCGATGATGGTCTCCATGATCGTCAGCCGTAATGTGGAGATCTACAACAGTTGGGGCGCGGCGAGTTCGGTGAGCGTGGTGCTGTTGCTGTGTGTCTTTGCAATCTTCTGGCTCGCGAGCCGCGTCATTCCGCTCGAAAAAACGCTGGGGGCGAAATGAAGAGACTGTCGCTCGGCCGGATCATACTCGGCGCATCGGTGCTGCTGATTCTCGTGTTCCTGATGGTGCCGGTGGTGATCGTCGTGCCGCTGTCGTTTTCGGATGCGCGCTTTCTGACCTTTCCGCCGCCCGCGTATTCGTTGCGCTGGTATCACGCGTTCTTCGACAACCCCGCGTGGATCGACGCAGCCAAGACGACGTTCGCCGCATCGACATGCGCGGCATTGATAGCGACGCCGCTCGGTATTGCGGCGGCCTATGGCATTCAGTACGGCTCGCACTGGTCGATGCGCTATCTGCGCACGCTCCTCATGTTGCCGATGATGGTACCGATCATCATCGTCGCGGTGGGCGTGTTCTTCGTGTTCACGCAAGCGGGATACGTGAATACGCTGGGCGGGCTCATCATCGCGGACACCATGCTGGGTCTGCCTTATGTGCTCATCTCGGTCGGCGCGGATCTGCGCAGCTTCGACCGCACGCAGGAAATGGTCGCGCGCAGTCTCGGCATGAACCGCTTTCGCAGTTTCATGGCGGTGACGCTGCCGCAGATTCGCGCGAGCGTGATCTCGGGCGCGGTGTTCGTCTTCATTCAGGCGCTCGATGAAACCGTCGTCGCGCTGTTCATTTCGGGCGGCAGCAACCAGACGCTCACGCGCCGCATGTTCGTCACCTTGCGCGACGAGATCGATCCGACCATCGCGGCCATCAGCACCATGCTCACGGCGATTACGTTGTGCCTCGTGATGATCGTCGTCGTGAGCCGGCGCTCGGCGGTGGCGCGCACTTAACGCTTATAGAAACGGATCAACGCATGTCACACTCATTGCAGTTCTACATCGATGGCGCGTGGGTCGAACCGGCCGGCACGCGACGTCTGCCCGTGATCGATCCCTGCACGGAAGAAGCGTTTGCAGAGATCGCACTCGGCGATGCGCGCGATGTCGATCGCGCGGTTGCAGCCGCGCGGCGTGCATTCGAAACGTACTCGCGGACACCGGTGTCAGAGCGCGTTGCGTTGCTCGAACGCATACTCGAAGCGTACCTTGCGCGTTACGACGAGATGGCCGAAGTCATCACGCGTGAAATCGGCGCGCCTTCCAAGTTATCGCATGCATGGCAGGCGTCGCTCGGCAAGCGGCATATCGAAGAGACCTTGCGCACGGTCGCGCGCTTTCAGTGGCAACGCAGGAAGGGCACGACGCTCATCAACCACGAACCGGTCGGCGTCGCTGCGCTCATCACGCCGTGGAACTGGCCGATCAACCAGATCGTCTGCAAGGTCGCGCCCGCGCTCGCTGCAGGTTGCACGGTGGTGCTCAAGCCAAGCGAAGTATCGCCGCTGAATGCGCTCTTGTTTGCCGAGATTCTCGATGCGGCAGGCGTGCCGCCGGGCGTGTTCAATCTCATCAATGGCGACGGTCCGACCGTGGGCGCGGCGCTGTCTTCGCATCCGGATGTGGACATGGTGTCGTTCACTGGCTCGACGCGCGCGGGAGTCGAGATTGCGAAGCTGGCCGCGCCGACCGTGAAGCGCGTGCATCAGGAGCTGGGCGGCAAGTCGGCGAACATCCTGCTTGACGATGTCGATCTGGAAGCGGCCGTGACGGCGGGCGTGAACTCGTGCTTCGGCAATAGCGGTCAGTCGTGCAATGCGCCCACGCGCATGCTCGTGCCTGCATCGCGTCATGCAGAGGCCGTGGAGATCGCGCGACGTGCGGCTTCGAAGCAGCGCGTCGGCCCCGCCGATGCGGACGGCACGACGATGGGCCCGGTCGTCAGCGACGTGCAGTTCACGCGCGTGCAGCGGTTGATTGGCATCGGCATCGAAGAAGGCGCGGAGTTGGTGGCTGGCGGTTTGGGGCGTCCGGACGGGTTGGAACGTGGTTACTACGTGAAGCCGACGGTGTTCGCTGGTGTCGATCCGTCGATGACAATTGCGCGCGAGGAAATCTTCGGGCCGGTGCTTGCGATCATGCCGTATCGCGATGACGAAGAAGCAATTGCGATTGCCAACGATACGTCGTTCGGGCTTGCGGCTTACGTGCAGTCTGGGGATAAGGAGCGGGCGCGGAAGGTGGCGCTACGCATGCGCGCGGGTAGCGTTTATGTGAACTATCCGGCGTGGGATGCGGGGTCGCCATTTGGCGGATATAAGCAGTCGGGGAATGGGCGCGAGTATGGGGAGTGGGGATTGGAGGCGTTTTTGGAGGTCAAGGGGATTGTGGGGTTTGGGGAGTAGTCAAGCGCACGCGCCTCGATTCGTAGCGCGCGTGACGCGACCGCCAATCTCACGCCCTACGATATCCGCTTCGACCCATACCCATTCACCACTCCGACCTCGCTCGCAAAGCGATTGGCGCTCGACTCCGCCCGCAGCATATCCGCCACGCGCTCGGTCATCATGATCGTCGGCACATTCGTATTGGCACAGGGTATCGAAGGCATCAGCGAGGCGTCGCATACATAAAGACCATCGACGCCATACACCGCGCCGCGCGCGTCAGTCACGGCGAGCGGATCGTTTTCAGCGCCCATGCGGCATGTGCCCGACGGATGCCACGTTCCGCCAACCGAACGCGTCACGAACCGCGTGAGCGCTTCGTCATCGTTCATCAAGTCGGCGATGCTCACGCCCTGCGTCACCACGCGTCGGATCAGCCATCCACGCAACGGTCCCGCAACATCCAGCAGCGCACTCAACGCGCCGCGCTGCAACGCGTTCCACATTCCCGGCACCGCGACCGCTGCGACGCGCGGCGAATAGCTCGACGGAAACACGATATCGCGATGCGCATCCATCGACGCCGCGTTAAGTGTTTGCGCGCCGAAGCGCAAGGCAAGCTTGAGCCGTTCGAGGTCGCGCGTATCGGAAAGCATGGCGAAATCGACCTTCGGTTCATCGAGTGGATTCGCCGATGCCAACGTCACCCGCCCGCGCGAATACGACTTGTTGACCCAGAAGAAGATCGTGCCGAGCCGATAACCCACCGAATGCCAGCCGGAACGCGAAAGAATCGCGCCGTGCATGTCGCCGGGCACGGTGTCATCGAGATGCGATGAGAAGCGCACGATCGCCTGCTCGTGATGCTCATCGGGATAAGGCGTGCGCGCCGAACGCGGCAAAAACGCGGACACCGCAATCGACGGATGCTCCATCAGATTGCCGCCCACGCCCGGCCGGTCCGCGCATACTTCGATGCCGAGCGCAGCCAACGCTTGCGCCGGCCCGATGCCGCTGCGCATGAGCAACGCGGGACTGTGTATCGCGCCCGCCGAGACGATCACGCGCCGCGCGTGCACATCTTCGTGCGTGCCATCCGGCCGCAGGATGCGCGCACCGATCGCGCGTTTGCCATCGAACAAAATGCGATCGACGACGAGACCCGTGCGGATCGATAGATTCACGCGTTTGCGCGTGGCATCGTCGAGATAACAGACGGACGTCGGAATACGTTCGCCCGCCGCGCTCACCGAGAGCGAGCCGATAAACGCGCCGTCTTGCCAGGGCCCGTTCTGATCGTCATGTAATGGATGGCCGCTCTTGCTAAGCGTATCCAGCACGGCGCGCACGAACGGCGAGATGCGCGCCCACTTCGGACGCTGAATGCGCAGCGGTCCGTCCGAGCCGTGATAGGGGCCGGCGAAGTCGCAATCGGTTTCGAGCTTGCGGAAGTAAGGCAGGCAGCTCTGCCAGTTCCAGCCATCGGCCCCGAGCGTGTCCCACTCGTCGTAATCGGCGGGCGCGCCGCGATTGGCCATCAGCGCGTTGATCGCGGAACCGCCGCCGAGAATGCGCGCTTGCTCATAACGTCGAACGGGCGCGAGCGCGCTCATGCGGGCCTTCAACTGCCGCCAGATGTTGTTCGTATCGAGATAAGCGCGCCCGGGATAGCGGCTGCGAACCGCGTCCGGCATGGTGCTCGCGGAGATGTCGCGGCCCGCCTCGACGAGGCATATGTGCCTGCCTGCGTCCTCCGACAGGCGCGCGGCCAGCACGCAGCCCGCCGAGCCGCCGCCGAGAATCAGATAATCGATCATGCCGGAACGCGCGCGCTGCACGCTCACTGCATGAACTTGAGCCACCGCGCCTTGGCCTGAATGCCCGGGTCCGATGCCCACCATTCTTCCTGCATCAGCGCTTGTTTCGCGGCATTGGCGGGTGAACTCGGCAGCTCGGACGCGCGCTTCTCGCTGATCTTGCCGGTCTTGAACGCGGCCGGATTGCCCGGACCGTAATCGATATACGTCGGCAGGTTCGCCTGCAATTCCGGCGAAAGCGCGGTATTGAGGAAGCGCACCGCATCGTTGAGGTTCGGCGCGTTCTTCAGGATGCACAACTGCGTGTTCTGCAGGATGCCGTCGTTGAAGGTGAAGTCCACGTCCGGATCGTCCTTGCGCACGGCGCTCGCGCGGCCGTTCCAGATCATCGTCATGTCGACTTCGCCGTCGTGCAGCAACTGCGCCGACTGGCCGCCCGAGGTCCACCATACCGTGATGTTCGGCTTGATCTCTTCGAGCTTCCTGAACGCGCGATCGACATCGAGCGGATAGAGCTTGTCGCGCGCCACGCCGTCCGCGAGCAAAGCGGCTTCGAGCACGGTCTGCGGGTCGTTGCGCAAGGCGCGCGTGCCGGGGAAACCCTTCACGTCCCAGAAGTCCTTCCAGCTTTGCGGCACCTTCTTGAGCGTTTTCTTGTTGTAGCCGATGACGGTCGAATAAAACTCGTACGCCGCCGAATAGGGCGTGCGGTATTGCTCGGGCATCGCGGCCGCGTTGGGGATCTTCGAGAAGTCGAGCTTTTCCAGCAAGCCTTCGCGCCCGCCGCGCAGACAGTTCGACGTCGGGGTATCGATCACGTCCCAGATCGGCTTGCCGGTAGCGGCTTGCGCTTTGACTTGCGGCCATGCATCCGGAATGCTGTCCTGCTTGATCGTGATGCCGAGTTCTTTTGCAGCGGGATCGAGAATCGCCTTGGTCTGCGCTTCCTGATAAGCGCCGCCTTGCGACACGAAAGTGATGCTGCCCGCGGCAAAAGCCGGTGCCGCGCCGCCCAGGGCCATGCCAAGCGCGAAAGTCATGGCAAGCGGGCGAAGCGTGAGACGGGAACAACTGAACCTTGCAATATTGATCACGGCGTTTCCTCGACAAGGTTGAAGCGAAGGACGTCTTGCAGGTCGCGCCGTCACTGCGGATGAGCATGTCATCGCGCAAGAACGACGCGGGTCTGAGCAAAAATATATTGGGTCAAATTCGCTGGAGCAACGCCGCAATTGTTGGAGGCTCCATGACCTTAGGTTATGCCCTGCAATTCAAGAAACGCTTCACTGGAAAATCACGTAGACCTTGCGCATGGTCTCCTCGACTTCCCATGTTCCTTCGGTGTTCGCCGCGAAAAACAGCGTGTCGCCGCCCGTGAAGTGCACGGTGTCTTCGCCATCGGGCGTGAAGCGTCCGCTTCCGGCAAGAAAGTGCATGACTTCCGCTTCCTTGACCGAGCGACGATACGTGCCCGGCGTGCATTCGAACACGCCGGTGTCGATGTTCTCGCTGCCCGGAATCACGCGCTGTACGCCCGAAACCCTGACTTGCGGTGTGCCCGGAAGGCCTGCCGTGCCCCAGTCTTCCAGGCCTTGTAGCCCGATGCTCTGCTTGATCTGCTGAACTTTCATATGGTCGTGTCTTGTCGATCGAATGTTATTGCGATGCAGCGATACGCTGTTCTATCTTCCCAAGCCTCACCACCGTCACGCCCGCGCGCAATTGGCGCAGCGAAGGCATGACGAGCATGCAATCGGCATAGGGCGTGCGGACCGCTTCGCCTTCGGACCAGCCGATCACGCTACCGGCTTCCGGAAAGACTTCGAGTCCGGTGTAGGCATCGGCGAAACGGAAGTCGAGGCTCTTTGCCACGACCGGTTCCGTCACGCGCACGATCAGCATTTCCGGCGGTGACGGCTTGATCCATCCAATGGGGAGATCGGCCTCATCGAGCACGTCGGCAAGGTGGAGGAAGCGCGCTGTGACGTCGCGCGCCACGTCCACCGCGCTTGCTTCCCAGTGCTGTCCGCATTCGATCAGTAGCGCGTTCTTCTCGCTGGCCGGATCGCCAAAGCCTTCGTAATCGCGCATGCGGCGGCCTTCCGGATGGCCTTCGTCGCAGATCACGGTCGCGGGCGTGCCGAGTTGCGCCGACAGCGCAATGCCTTTATCGAGCGGTCCCGCGACGATCAGCGGCGCGCTCTTCTCGTGCATCGAATGCAGGTCGAGCAGCAGATCCACCGTGTCGATGACCGGACGCATCGCGCGGGCGCGGCGCAGTTCGCTCGAATCGCGCGAGGTGTCGTCGAGCGTCTGCGCGGTCCACACGCGGTTGAAGTCCTGATCGACGAAGCGCGAGGCATCCGGCTTCGCGGCATCGAAGCGTCGATAGGCATCGACATTCGCAAACGCGAGCGTGAGCTTGCCGCGCCGCGGGCGCACTTTCGCGCGCAGGAGTTCATCGACTGCAATCGCGCCGCACACTTCGTTGCCGTGCGTGAGCGCGTTGATCATCACGTGAGGACCGGCCACGCCCGAATCGAAGGTATGCACATAAGGGATGCCGGTGTTGCCGGCCTCATGCGCGCCGATGTCGGGAAACGTGACCTGAATGGGATAAGCCGTCGCGTTCATTCGAGACCGCCCTGACAGAGATATTTGATCGACAGATAGTCGTCGAGGCCGTACTTCGAGCCTTCGCGGCCGTAGCCCGATTCCTTCACGCCGCCGAAAGGCGCGGCTTCGCTCGCGAGCGCGCCTTCGTTGATGCCGACGATGCCCGCTTCGAGCGCACGCGCCACGCGGTCGATGCGCTTCACGTCCTGGCTGTAGAAGTACGATGCGAGGCCGAAGGGCGTGTCGTTGGCGGCGCGAATGCCTTCGGCTTCGTCGTCGAAACGAAAGAGCGGCACGACAGGACCGAAGGTTTCCTCGCAGCTCAGTTGCATGTCGGGCGTGGCATCGGCGAGCACGGTTGGCGCGTAGTAGTTCGCCCCGAGTTCCGTGAGCCGCTTGCCGCCCGCGAGCACGCGTGCGCCGCGCGCGACGGCGTCATCGACATGGCGGGCGATCTTGTCGACCGCGCGCGAGTTGATCATCGGGCCGATCTGCGCTTTCGGGTCGGTCGCGGGCGCAACCTTCAATGCAGCGACGCGGTTACCGAGCAAGTCCGCGAAGCGCTCGTACACGCCGGACTGAACGAACACGCGATTCGGACACACGCAGGTCTGTCCGCCGTTACGGAATTTCGAGGCCATCAGGCCGGTCACCGCCGCGTCGAGATCGGCGTCATCGAACACGATGAAAGGCGCATTGCCGCCGAGTTCGAGCGAGAGCTTCTTCAGCGTATCCGCCGACTCGCGCGCGAGATACTTGCCGACAGGAGTCGAACCCGTGAAGGTGATTTTGCGTACGCGGCTGTCCTGAAGCCAGTCGGCGACCGCGGGCACCGCGCTCTCCCGCGACGAACTGATGAGATTCAACGCGCCCGCCGGCACGCCCGCCTCGTGCGCGAGCATGACGAGCGCAAGCGCGGTCAGCGGCGTGTCTTCGGCTGGCTTGCCGACGACCGTGCAGCCCGCCGCGAGCGCGGGCGCGATCTTGCGCGCAATCATCGCGAGCGGAAAGTTCCACGGCGTGATGGCCGCGACGATTCCCACCGGCTCCTTCACCGCGCTCATGCGCTTGCCGCGCTGCTGTTGCGGAATGATGTCGCCGTAAATGCGCGTGGCTTCGTCGGCGAACCACGCCACATAAGACGCGCCGTACAGCACTTCGCCGCGACCTTCGGCAAGCGGCTTGCCTTGTTCGAGCGAGATGAGTTCGCCGAGCGCGTCGGCATTCTCGACGATCAGCGCGTGCCAGCGGTGCAGCACCGCCGCGCGATCCTTCGGCAGCGTGTCACGCCAAGCGGGAAACGCGCGCGCGGCGGCATCGGTGGCGGCGCGGGCATCGGCGGCGCCGCTGTCGGCTACTTCGACGATGACTTCGCCCGTCGCCGGGTTCGTCACGGCAAAGCGCTTGCCGTCGGCGGCCGCCACCCATTTGCCATCGATGAAATTATCGGCGCGGATCAGATCGCTTAATGTAAGGCTCATGGTGGCTCCTTTAAAGCAGACGTTGCGCGACGGCTTGCCCGACTTGCGTCGTGTTCGCCTTCCCGCCCAGGTCGCCGGTGTGCGGGCCTTCCTTGAGCGTTGCCTCGATGGCGGCGAGGATCGCGTCGTGGGCCTCGCGCTCCTTGCCCGTGCCGTTGCCGAGGAAGTCGAGCATCATCGCGGCCGACCAGATCATGGCGATCGGGTTCGCAACGCCCTTGCCCGCGATATCGGGCGCCGATCCATGCACCGGCTCGAACAGCGACGGGAAGTTGCGCTCCGGATTCATGTTGGCCGAAGGCGCGATGCCGATGGTTCCGGTGCACGCCGGCCCGAGGTCCGAAAGAATGTCGCCGAAGAGATTGGTGGCGACGACCACATCGAAGCGATCCGGGCTCAAGACGAAGCGCGCGCACAGAATGTCGATATGCTGCTTGTCCCACTTGACGTCCGGATACTGCTCCGCGATCTCCGCGGCACGCGCATCCCACCACGGCATGCTGATCGAGATACCGTTGCTCTTGGTCGCCACCGTGATGGTCTTTTCGCGGCGTTGCGCGAGATCGAACGCGAACTTCAGCACGCGCTCCGCGCCCTTGCGCGTGAAGATGGAGGTCTGCGAGACGAACTCGCGTTCCGTGCCCTCGAACATCGCGCCGCCGACAGACGAATACTCGCCTTCGGTGTTTTCACGCACGATCATGAAGTCGATGTCGCCCGCCTTGCGATTCGCGAGCGGCGAGGGCACGCCTTCAAAAAGACGCGCGGGACGCAGGTTGATGTACTGGTCGAACTCGCGGCGAAACTTGAGCAGCGAACCCCACAGCGAAATATGATCGGGCACGGTCTGCGGCCAGCCCACCGCGCCGAACAGAATGGCGTCCGTGTCCTGCAGTTGCGCCTTCCAGTCGTCGGGCATCATCTGGCCGTGCGCCGCGTAGTAATCGCAGCTCGCCCATTCGATATGTTTGTATTCGAGCGCAATGTCAAAGCGCTTGCTCACGGCATCGAGCACGCGAATGGCTTCGGGCATCACTTCCTTGCCGATGCCATCGCCGGGAATAACCGCAATACGATATTTGCTGGACATGAGGATCTCCGCTTTCGTTTAGTCAGGAACCACGCGCGCGAGGGTCGTGCGCCGACCCGCCTGCGGCGCGAGCGTTCGAAGCTTCAATACAGGAAACAAGGATAACAACGCGCGTGAATGCGCGCTGCGGTGGTCAGTGCTGGCTTGGCGAGAAGAGCGTTTCGAGCGGGTAATGCGTTTTCGCGAACGCCGTCTTGATGATGACGTAGCTGAAGTACTTCTCGATGCCGATATCCCGCTCCAGCAGCCCTTCGACGATGTTTTGATAATGGCTCACGCTGCGCGTGACGAACTTCAGCAGATAGTCGTAGCCGCCGCTCGCCAGATGACATTCGACGATCTCGTCCACGTCTTTCACCGCATTCACGAACTTGATGAAGTCTTCGCGCCGGTGATCCGCCAGCGTGACTTCGGTGAAGACCACCTGAATGTCGCCGAGCTTCTCCAATTGAATCTGCGCGCCGTAGCCCACGATATAGCCCGCCTTTTCCAGACGCTTCACGCGAATCAGGCAAGGGCTTGGCGATAAGCCGACTGCATCGGCGAGTTCGACATTGGTGATGCGTCCGCGCTTTTGCAATTGCGAGAGGATGCGCAGGTCGATTCGGTCCAGCTTGCAGTCGGTGCTCATCGTGGGAGGCGGGGCGGGACATGTCGGAGAAGTCGGTCGATGGTATCACGCAGCCACGCGACGATTAAATCCCGTTGCACCGCCTGCCGCGCCGCCCAGCGCCGCGCGCACTTCCGCTTGTGCGAGGACGTCGTCGAGTGTCTTCGTGAGACGCTCGAACATCATGTCGAAATTGGCTTCCGTGTAGCACAACGCCGGTGCAAAGCCGAGGATGTTGTCGCCGAACGCGCGGAACACGAGGCCATTGCCGTAGGCGGCAGCGGCGATGCGGTCCGGCAGTTTGAGCGAGGCGTCGAAGCCGCGCTTGGTCTCTTTGTCGGCTACGAGTTCGAGCGCGCCGAGCAGACCGCGATGCCGCGAATGTCCGACGAGCGGATGCGCAAGCAGCGAATCGAGCCCTTCGGCAAAGCGCGGCGCCCGCGCCTGGCCGTTTGCGAGCAGTCCGCCTTCGTGATAAAGCCGCATGACTTCGAGACCGATCGCCGCGCTCACCGGATGCGCCGAATAAGTGTGACCGTGACCCACGGCCACGCCATTGTTCGTACCCGACGCGATGCCTTGATAGACGGCATCGGACATGAGGACGGCGCCCATCGGCGCGTAACCTGCCGTCAGGCCCTTGGCGACCGTCATCAAGTCCGGTTCCACGCCTTCGCCTTCGCACGCGAAGAGCGGGCCGGTGCGCCCGAAGCCGGTGATGACTTCATCGGCGACGAAGAGGATGTCCAGTTGGCGGCATGCTTCGCGCATGGCCTTGAGCCAGCCGACAGGCGGCACGATCACGCCGCCCGAACCTTGAATGGGCTCGCAGAAGAATGCGGCGACGTTCTCCGCGCCGAGCGCTTCCACCTTGGCCCGCAGCGCCGCCACCGACGCGGTGATGAGCGCGTTGTCGTCCGCGTAGTCGTTGCGATACGCATACGGCGAGGGAATGTGATGCTGCGTCGCGAGCGGCAGATCGAAGTTGCGATGGAACGCGGGCAGCGCGGTCAGCCCCGCACCAACCGACGACGATCCGTGATAGCCGCGTTCCAGCGCGATGAAGTGCTTCTTCGCCGGACGGCCGGTCGCGTTGTAGTAGTGCGTGATGAAGCGCAGCGCGGAATCGACCGCATCCGAGCCGCCGAGCGTGAAGTACACATGCGTAAGCGATGCCGGCGCGAGATCGACCAGCTTTTCGGCCAGTTCGATAGCCGGTTCGGAGCCGAAGTGGAAGTAGCCGGTGGCGTAAGGCAGACGCGCCATCTGTTTCGAGGCCGCCTCGACGATGCTCGCATGACCATAGCCCGTGTTCACGCACCAGAGGCCGGAGAACGCGTCTAGCAGTTCCTTGCCTTCGATATCGCGCAAGAAGACGCCGTCCGCCGAATCGAGCACGGTGACGCCGCGCGCTTCATGGGCGCGGTAGCTTGCGACTGGGTGAATCAGATGTTTGCGGTCGGATTCGACCAGGGCTTGCTTGGATTGATTCGACATGAGCGGGCTCTTCTCGGAAGTAAGCTGGACCGTTCCATACTATCGGGGGAGCGCCGTCGGGCGCATCGCCAAATAAATCGCGGAAAAGCAAATATGCGGCGTTTTGCGGGGCGTGCGCAGCATTTTGTGCTGAGGCGCCTCAGTAGCCCCGGCTGCGGTCTATCTGACCGATCATCGGCTGCCCTTCGCGATGCCGGCGCAAATTGTCGAGCACCACGTCCACCGCTGTTTCCGGCCGCGTCGCGCTCGCGATATGCGGCGTCAGACGCACGCGCGGATGCGTCCAGAACGGATGCGTGTCGGGCAAAGGCTCGGGATCGGTGACATCGAGAATGGCGGCGTGCAGATGGCCGCTATCGAGCGCATCGAGCAAATCGTCCTGATTCACTTGCGGACCGCGCCCGACGTTGATGAACGACGCGCCTGGCGGCAGCGCGGCGAACACGCGCTTATTCAGCAGGCCGCGCGTGGAATCGGTGAGCGGCAAGAGGCACACGAGCACATCGGTGCGGGCGAGGAAGGCATCGAGCGACTCGACACCCGCATGACATTCGATGCCTTCCAGTTCATGCGCCGAGCGGCTCCAGCCCGCGCACGCAAAGCCGAAACGGTGCAACTGTTTCAGCACGGCCGTGCCGAGCATGCCGAGGCCCAGCACGCCGACACGCCGCGTGGATGCCGCGCGCACCGGCATTGCACGCCATACGCGTTCGCGTTGCTGCGCCGCGTAGTCGAAGAGATCGCGATGCACGGTGAGCACCGCCTGCGTCACGTATTCGACCATGCCCTCGACGATGCCCGGCTCGACCATCCGCACTACGGCGATGCTGGACGGCACGGCGGACAGATCGAACTGGTCGATGCCCGCGCCCACCGAAAAGATCACTTCGAGATTCGGCAGCGCGCGCGTGAGGTCAGCGGGCGGTTGCCATGCGGCCAGATAGCGGATGGACGCGGCATCGCCGATATCCGGCCACAGGCGAAACGGTGTCTCGGGCGCCTTGCTGGCGAAAAGCTGCGCCCACTGTCTGCCGCGCTCGGGGTCGGCCTTATAGAGAAGAGCCATCGTATTCAACCCACTGCCTGATTGACGATGCCGAACTGGCCCACCGACGCGTCCGGCCGCGGCGCACCATTGCGCGCCATCTTGACGACCGCATCGACCTGCCTGAGTCCCAGTTCTTCGAGCCACGGCGTGAGGCCGCTGTCGCCCGGCGTATCCATGCGGGTAAAGGCGCCTTCGTTGGCGGCAAGCCAATGCGCAACCAGCGCCTGCGCGCGCTGCAACCGTTCCTGACCTTCGCCCGTGGCGATGACCGGACCGATGGCGTGGCCGCGCCCGAATGGCCGCATCAGCGCGAAGCCGACGATCTCGCCGCCGGATTCCAGCGCGACGCCTTGCGCCACGCCGAGCAGTTGCTGCAGAATCGCGCCGCGATCCACACCGGCCGCGCGCGATGCCAGTTCGGCGAGACGCGGCGTATCGGCGGATTCGAGCGGACGCAGGCTTTCACCGGCCTGCAGCAAAATGGCGGGTGCGCGAAAATCGGCCGATTGATGTTGATGCAAGGTGCCGATTGGCTCGAAACCGAGCTTGTCGTAGAGCGGCTGTCCGGCGGGCGTCGCGTGCAGGAGGGTGACGCGGGAGCCGAGCGCATCGAGCAGCAGTTCCATCAGCTTTCGCCCGATGCCGTGCCCTTGCCGGTCGGGCGCGACGATGACCATGCCGAGCGAGCCGGCATCCTCGCCGAACTTCCAGTAGAGGGCTGTGCCGACCACGCGCTCGCCTTCCTGCGCGACGAAGCCGGCGCCAGCGTCGAGAACGAAGCGCCAGTCGTCGGCGCGGTGCGGCCATTTCACTTGGACCGACAGCGCATGCGCGGCGTCGATGTCGCGGGCTTCGAAGGGTCGGTACAGAATGGTTGAGCGTATTTCGGCAACGGACACGGCGCACTCCAGGGACGGGGACGCATGCTACTTTGACAGCCACGAACGACCCGGGCTAGGACGATCCTGCTGCGCCGCGAGCGCGGCTTCGCGCGATGGCAGGCACCGCGCCGTGCACGGAAAATGACGGATCTCGCGGCGAACGTAGTAACGTTACGCCAGTCGATGTTTTATCAGGCAAATACAGTGTTGAGGGGCACATGTCAGAGTCAAGCACCATTACGGATCAACAGGTCGCATCGATCGCGCAACGGTTGAGCGGAGAAGGCCGCGAGTTGTCGCCATTGACCGTCTGGAACGAAATCCGCAGCGGCTCCATCATCGAGGTGGCAAACGCGTTGCAGCGCTGGAAAGCGGCACAGGAGCCGCAAGCCGCGCCCACACCCGTCGACGACGAAGCGAGCTTGCCGCAAGGCGTCGCCGAGACGCTTCTGAACGCGGCGCATCAGCTTTGGGCGGGCGCGCATCAACAGGCCGGGCAACGCTTCCAACCGCAATTACGCACGTTGGATCAGCGGCTTACGGCCACGCTCGCGGAACGCGACGAAGCGCTCGCCGGTTTCCAGCAGGCCGACGAGGAAGCCGGCCGCGAGCGCCAGCAGCGCAACAATCTGGCGCAGGCGTTACAGGCTTCGGAACAGACGGTCGAACATCTGCGCAGTGCGCTTGCCGATGTGAGCGCCCGCGCCGAGACCGCCGAACGGCGCGTCGAGGAACTGACGCAGCGGGAATCGATGGAGCAGGGCAGGCTTGCAGCGGCGATCGCCTCCTTCGAGGAAGCGCAGCGTTCGCAGGAAGCGTTGGCCGCGTCGATATCGGATAAGGATGACGAGCTCGCCCGAATTGCGCGGGAGCGGGACGAAGCGCGCCATGCGCATGAGGCGCTCACGGCATCCGTCGCGGCGAAGGACGACGAGATTGCGCGAATCGTCCGCGAACGGGACGACGCGTTGAACGCGGCGACAGTCGGCAAGCACGAGGAGATCGCGCGCATCGTCCAGGAGCACAACGATGCCTTGCACGCGGCCGTCTCGCAAAAGGACGAGGAGATCGCGCGCTTCGTGAGCGAGCGCGACGACGTGCGGCAGGCGCATGAAGCGCTAAGCGCGCATGTCGCGAGCAAGGACGACGAGATTGGCAGCCTCGTTCGACAACGCGACGAGGCGCGTCAAAGAGCCGAGGCGCTGCAGCATGAAAGTCAGGCGAAATCCGATGAAGCGCAACGCTACGCGCATGAAGCGGGCGTTACCGCCGAACGCGTGGCGGCGGTCGAGCAGCAAGCGAACGAGCGTTTTGCGCGTATCGCGGAACTCGAAGTCGAACTCGACGCGGCACGCGGTGCGCTAAACGAGTTGCAACAGGCTCACGCGGCCAAGCACGATGAAGCCACGGCGCAGTCCGGCGAGCTTCAGCGTGTCGCACGAGAACTCGAAGCGGCGCGTTCGCAGATCAGCGCGTTGAACGAGCAAAAGGACGCGGCAAGCGCCGACGCCGCCCAGCGCGCGCAAGATGCCGCCGCTGCTCGCGAGCGCGCGGAGAATGCCGAGCAGCAGGCGGCATTGCTGCAGGAGCGTTTGGCCGAACAGGAACAACGCGAAGCCGATGCAAGAAGCACTCACGCCTCGCAGCGCATGGAACTCGAGGCACGCGGCGTCGCGGTGGAAGGCGAGATCGCCGCTTTGCAACGGCAGATCACGACACAAGCCAAGGATCATACGAAGGCCTACGACAAGCTGCGCACGCAGGCCGAAGAATGGGTCAGTTATGCCAAGGACCTGAAGCAGCGGCTCGACGGCGCGAACGAGAAACTGCTCTTTATCGATGCACGCAGCACCGGCGAAGTCGCGCTCATGCGCCGGCTTGCGCTGGAACTCGAACGGCTCAAGCCGGACCATGAACTCGTGTTGCGTGAAGCGCAGCAAAGGGTGATCGGCGACAAGATGGTCCAGCAGCTTGCGCAGAAGGGCTATCGTTATGACCCGGCTACTTCGGCGATTTCGAAGATCGAAGAGTAGGCGTTAATCAAGCGGGACTAGAGTGAGAACGTCAAGCGGGCCATCGTCGATGGCCCGCTTCGTCTAAGTGCGGTAGCCCACCATCGTCGGCGGGGAAATCAGCGAACATGCGCATGCATCAAGCATCGTTCGCCTGATTCATTTCTCTTCCACGACGAAAAGCCGCTTCATGACATTCGACCATGGGGTGTTCACGGTCTCGCTTGACTTCGAATTGCTCTGGGGCGTGCGCGAGACGCGTACCATCGAGAGCTATGGTGCGAACTTGCGCGGCGTGCGCGAGGCCATTCCGCGCATGCTCGATGTCTTTGCCGCAAACGGCATTCATGCGACATGGGCCACGGTAGGCTTTCTTTTTCATCGCAATGCGGATGAACTTCGCGCGGCTTTACCGCCGCCTTCCCTGCGGCCGAATTACGTGCGCGCAGGCATTTCCCCTTATGAATATATCGATGCAGGCCAGGCGCTCGATCCGCTTTATCACTTCGCGCCCGAACTCGTCGAACGCATTGCGCAGCAGCCTGGTCAGGCTATCGGCACGCACACCTATTCGCATTACTACTGTCTAGAACAAGGTCAGGGCTTGCACGAATTCGAAGCGGATATCGAATGCGCCACGGAGGTTGCCAGGCGCGCAGGCTTGCGGTTGAAGAGCATCGTATTTCCGCGCAACCAGTGCAATGAAGACTACCTTGCGGCGCTCGCGCGGCATGGCATCGTGTGTTATCGCGGAACACAAGGCGGTCACGCTTATGCGGCCTCCGACAAGGCAGGGCAAGGCTATCTGCGCCGCGCAACGCGTTTGCTCGATGCTTATATGAACGTGTCCGGACACAATACCCATGCGCTCGAATCATGCTTCGAAAGCGCTCCTTTCAATTTTCCGGCAAGCAGTTTTCTTAGGCCTTATTCAAGCAAATGGGCAATGCTCGATGGCTTGCGCCTTGGACGAATAAAAAATGCCATGACCGATGCGGCGCTCAACAAGCGCCTTTATCACCTCTGGTGGCATCCGCATAACTTCGGCCGCAATACCGCGCAGAACATCGCGTTTCTTGAGCGCATTGCCGAGCACTATGTTCTGCTGCGCGAACGCCACGGCTTCGCTTCGCTCAACATGGAGGAGCTTAGCGAGCTGGCGGCCACGCGATTGGTCGATCAAACAAGCTTGCCTGCCGCCGAGCCTGCGTGATCAACGGCGGGTTTCGGAGGCGGTCGGAGCAATCGACGAATGCGCGGTGAGAAAACGCGGCGTCCTGAAACGCACGATGCTTGCATAGAACCATACGTAGACCGCGATGAACATCGCGCCGGTGACGAAAAGCGCAAGCGGCCGGTCCCAGAACACCGTTGCGGGCGCGACGCCCACCGCGCACAACACCCACAGATAAGGCGATGTGCGGCCATTGCGGCGCGCGCGCTGACGCACATCGCTATAGTCCGATCCTTTGAGTGCAATGCGCTTGTAGATGAGCGTGTGAAGGTGCACGCCATCTGGTTCGCTCACAGGTCGGCCGCGCACGAACTTGCGGCGATAGATCGAGAACACGGTTTCGAAGAGCGGATAGATGGCGACGACCGCCGCATACCACGCCGACACGGAAGGATGCCGCGCGATCAGCAGCACGAGCAATTCGGCCATGACGAAGCCGATAAAGTATGCACCGCCATCGCCCAGGAAAATGTGGGCGCCTGGATAATTCCATACGACGAAGCCAAGGATGGTGCCGATCATGGTCAACGCGACGCTCATGACCAGCCAGTCGCCGACTTGATGCGCGACGAAACCTATCGAAGCGAAGATCAGGATGGACGAGACCGATGCGAGGCCATTCATGCCGTCAATGAGATTGATTGCGTTCGTGAGCCCCGACACGGTCAGCACGGTGAGGCCGACCGCAAGCGGCATGAGTTGAAGCCCGTGATCGACCACCGGCAGATCCACGCGAACCAATACCGCATGCAACGCATAGACGCCACCGATCGACCCTGCCATGGCCGCGAGCAGACGCGCACGCGGGCTTACATGCTTGGTCAGGTCTTCGAGACAGCCGGCCAGGAACGGTAAAGCGGCGCACGCCAACAACAGCATCGACTCGCCTCGTGGATTCGCACCGAATAGGCCGCCCATCATGAACGTGATTGCCGTTCCGCCGACGATGGCCGCACCGCCCACGCGTGGCACGGGGACCGCATGATTCTTCTGCACTCCATTGAGGTCGGTGTCGAGTAAATGCGATCCCGCATGACTCGCATAACGCACGATCCAAAGAGTCAGACAAAACGAAGTCAGGCAACCGAGAGCGAGGTTTAGCATTGTCTTATGCTCGTCTTAAACGCGGACGGTCGTTAATTTCAGTGAGGACGAACTATCGTTCGGCGAGACCGAAGCATGCAGATAGTCCAGGAAGTAAGCGGCGCAACATCGACGAAACTGAAAAACGAACAGCAACGGAATGAGATGACAAGGCGGTACATCGCGCTTACGGCTAACGGCTATTTCATCAAGCCATTTGCTTTTTGCCGTATTTACTGATTAATTAGGGAAACCCCCATCATTAAATGCCTTTCGGAGTCCAAATATCATCTCGCGGAGTGCAGCGAAGTGAGCATCTTTTTTTGAAGATGAAATGTGGGCTAGACCGCGTATCGATTCAAATTTGCTAGCGCTTCGAAGACGACTTTTGTGCTCTAAGCATTGTTGAACATTATCGAGTCAAGCCTGTGGCAAAGCGTTAGCGAAATGCTGACACTGATCGTTGATACGAGCGAAGCAGCTTGGCTTTCAATTGGACTAGCAACGAATGAAATAGCGGTGGGCGTGACCCGCGTGCAAGGTCGTCGAAGATCTCTCGTCCGATGAAAACCTTTGGATTCGAGCGCTTCATTGGCCACTGCTGGACGCGCGTCAGGCGTGACAATAGACCTAAAGGTCTTCAGAGTCGAAGAAGTAAGTCGCGATGCGGGTCCATCCCGTGAATGCTTTGTTCAACGCGTTAAATCATTACGATATGCTCGATAGAAGAACTGCATTAAAGGTTTTTGCATCGTGCGCATTGGTGCAAACCCTTGCGCCGCATCGCGCGCATGCGCAAACAAATGATTCGACTGAGCTTATACGGGCAAGCATGTTCGGTGTGATAGGCGACGGTAAAAGCAATGACCGCGCGCGTCTTCAGGCCGCGATAGACAGTACCGTCGGCAAGACCTTGTTGATAGAAGGTCGGTGTCGAATGGATACGCGAGGTCTGGATCTGCACAGCAGTACGCATCTGCGTTTTGCGGATGGCGCATCGATCAAGCTGTTGCCTCACGACACGCCTTCTTATCAGATGATCCGTATCTGGGATGCGGATAACGTGCTGCTGGAAAATGCGACGCTGGATGGCAGCAAGGAGCTCAACGCAGCGCCGCCCGAAACACACGACGGTGGCTACGGTATGGGCATTTCCATCGCGGGGAGCACGAATGTCACGATAAACTCGGCCACGACGATCGGCTGTTGGGGCGATGGCCTTTATATCGCCAATAGTTATGAACGGGCGACGCGACGATCCCGCAATATTGTCGTCCGCGATCATCATGCGCGTGCGTGCCGGCGTCAGGGTGTGTCGCTCATCAGTGGAATGAACGTGCTGATCGAACGTGGTGTGTGGGAAGACATCGGTGGAACAGCGCCTTCGGCAGGCATCGATATCGAACCGAACTCCAATCGAGACGTGCTCGAAGACATTCGCATTGTCGATCCGCTTACGCGCCGATGCAGTATCGGCATTCTCGTTTATCTCGCGGAATTGCCCGGCCCCAAGCCTAAGACCGTAAGCATAGAAATAAGCGGACAGCGCGACGAATCTTCTTCCGACAATGCCTTTAGCGTATCCGGTCTCGACACTAAAGGATGGACGGTGAAAGGTAGCGTGACGAATGTCTCGCCGGTATGGGTGAATTCGCGGCTAGCCTCAGTCGAAAGCGTCGACTACGATAAGCGCGGGCCGGCTATCGTCGTGTCCGGGTTACGCCTCATCCGTTAAGCCACATGCTGTGCGACAACGTACAGACGGGTCGCATGTACTCACGACACCCTCAGCGGGTTGTCGCTAATATCATCAGAATCGCGCTAGCGAGGGAATTCCTAGATGAGAGCAAGAGCAATGGAAGCGCAAAGCGTTTCTCCTTCCCGTCCTCGCGCGCGTGCTCATTCCTATCTGGCGACGCCGAATGGCTTGCTGTTCATCATTCTCGCGCTCGTCGTCCTGTATGTGATGGCGACGGGCGTACGCAATGTGCCGACGTTGCTCGATCAGGACAATTACCTCGAATACTTCCGTAAGACTACGTGGGACTGGTTCCTCAATACTTACGAGGAACGCAAATCCACGGTTAGTTTCGTCATCAGCACGATCACCGAGGAATTCGGTTGGCGCGCTTGGGTCGTCGCTTTGAACGCATTGGGCTTTACACCCGATGCCGGTGTGCGACTCACGGTGGTGCTGCTCAACGCGCTGATCTTCATTGCGCTTCTGGAAGTACGCCGGCCATTGCTGGGTCTCGTGCTCTGGTGTGTCGTGCCGATGGCGCTCGCCACTGTCGGACTCTTTCAGATTCGCCAGGGGATGGCGTTCTCTATCGCCATGCTCGTGTCCTTGCGCTATCAAAGACCCGTAACGGGATGGCTGCTCGCAAGTTTTATTCACACCACGTTCGCGGTGCCCGCGCTCCTGCTTATCGCGATGCGTCCATGGGGCAATCGCAGATGGCTCGCGTTGGGAAGCGCTTCGGCGGTGGCGGTCGTGCTGGTTTCGTCGGCGGGCTTTCTCTTCAAGAACTTTGGCGGCCGTCGTATCGACGAATATGCGGGCTACCAGAACGATTTCACCATCAAACTGGTGATTCTCCTCGTAGTTTATATGACGGCGGCACTTGTCATGCTTTATACGGAATGGAAAACGAAGCAGGCGGGCAAGGCTCAGGCATGGCGCGACATCTGTTTCATGGACGTCGCGCTCGTGCTTTATCTGGTGCTTGCCTTCCTGCTGTTTCCCTTCGGCAAAGGGCGCGTATGGTATTGCGTGCCCTTGCTGCTGCCGTTTCTCGTCGGGCAGACGCGCTTCAAGAATCGCTTCGTATGCTGGTGGACCGTGGGAATATTGCTGGTGCTGACTGCGGAAATCATCAAGAGCTATTACGAGGGCGTGTACGCGTATTTCCTCGGCTTATGACCGCGCATGGCAAGCAATGGCGCGGTCATTCGCCTGCATGATTCACGTTTTATCGAGCGTTGCCTTGCGCAAGCGTCGCGCGCCAGTGCGGATTGCCATCTTCTCGCCTCTTAGTACGGTGCGCAGGGCGCCGTAATCCGCGCGCATGCGTTCAATTTCATAGCGCGTTACAAGGCGTCCTCCGAAGCCCGATAGAAAGTCGAGAATGGTAGCGGTGGAAATGCCGTCGAAATCGAAAATGAGTTTGCGTTCTCGCGCCACGCGCGCGCCTTCCCAAATCAGAAGACTTATTGCGCCGCCGTGTGCATCCGCCGCGCGCGATGACAGCAGGTAGTACACGGCACGCGTATCCCACACGAGTGCGGTCTCGGCGACGAGTTGGCCGTTCTCGTCGAATGCGCCAAGCATGACACCTGCATTGCGCTTGATGACTTCGCCGAGCACGCGGCGCATGATCTGCGAGCCGTACACGTTATTGCGTTTGCGCACGGCGAGGTTGGCGTCGTAGAAATCCGTGAAGGCGTCGGGGCTGTTTATTTCGCGCACGGTAAGCCGTTCGGTGGCGCGACGCAGCCAATTGCGTGTATTGCGCCGCAGCGCCGACCATGCCTCGGCTTCGCTTCGATCAGCCGGCAACTCGAGCGTATAGCCTATGGAGACATCGAAGCCATGCAGCGAAAATGCAATAGCTTCGGCTTGCGACATACGCGTGTCCATCAATTGATGAAAATGCGCACACGCCGGAATCTTCGAGACGAGCTGATTCGTGATGTCCATTCGATAACACCATTCGCGCTCGCCACTACCTAAACGTTGCGGTTTGATGACAGGGCCAAGCGTGCGCGTCAAAGGCGGCAGCACGGATATGCGCCAGATGCCTTTACGCTCGAACATATAAGGCATTTCCCCAATGACGACATCGCCCTGCTTTACTTCAGCAATGCCCCACTTACCGTCGGTCGCCGCTTCAAGCCACCAGGGCTCATGAAAGATGGAGCGCTCCACGATGCCTTCTGCTTTAGTGGTGCTCGAATCGTTCTTGACGTTTTCCCTGATTTTCTTTTTAACCGGTTTTGAACTTGGCTCGATAGGTGAAGAGCTTACTGAATAGCATTCGTTATCCATTGTCCCTCACAACTCGGTTCATGAAAGCCGTTCGCTTTGTGTGTATGCCGCTTTGATCATCCCGTTCGCCGCCAAAGATGGACGATTGCACCGGGCCGCCTCGCAGATGAAGCGCCGTGTTGCAGGCCGCTTGTCGCGGACCGGTGACAGCATGAGGATGTGCGTTCTATCGAGACGAAGTCGCGCCGTCTCCCGCGCGACCCTGTATAGGAACTTACTGGAGCGTAAAGACCAATCGCATGCACCACTGTACGCCATCGCACGTTGGGCAGTTTGCTATTCGATGCAAGATCTTGACTCGAACGAGAGCCAAGCTTGTGCTTAAGTGCGCGCTATGAGGGCACGCTTGTGCGGTTGCAGATCCATGATCAAGCGGACCTCGAATAACGATGCCGGAGCTGCCCGATGAATACGGCCAAATATGTGATCGATCTGATTAAAAGTCCTGACGAATTCGAAGCGCTGCATAAAGAATGGGATGAACTGTGGACGCTCGCCGACGGGCGGCATCATGAATCGTTTGCGGTCTGCTCATTGGTTTGGCGTCATGTCGCCAAACCTGCGGGACGGTCACTTTGCATCATTACTGCGCGGCGCGAGGAACGTATCGTCGCCATTTGGCCGCTCGTGCGTTCGCGCAATCGTCTCTGGAACGTGCTTCGGCCACTTAGCTCTGAATCGGCAGACTATACGACCGTGCTGACCGATCCCGCGTATGCATCGCCGGATCTGTCGCAATCGATCTGGCAGGCGGCGCGTGACCTAGGGAAGGGCGATATTGTTTTGCTTCCGTATGTCGATTGCAAAAGCGAGTTGTATCGGCTCGCTGCGGAGCATCCTGGGATCATGCTCGCCAAGGAACATCCCTATGCCGTGGCTAAACTTTCGGAAGTGAATTGTTGGGAAGAATTCGTCATTGGCTTGGGCAAGCTTTCGGGCAAGCGACCCGGCCAGTTGCGTGAACGACTCGAGCGCGAAGGCAAGTTCGAGGTGTGTATTCTCGGCCCGCACGACCGTGAAGAGAACGCGCGCATGGTCGACTGGATGCTGGCGAGAAAGCGCGAGTGGGGCGAACGCGTCGACAAGAAGGGCAGTTGGCTGTGGGAGGAAACCTTCCGCAATTATCTAATCGAGCTGCTGAATCATTGTCATCCCCTCGCATGTGCAAAGCTCATGGTCCTGAAACTCGATGGCGAGATTCTCGCCGTGAACATGATCGGTCTCGGCGCAAAGAGCATGATCGGTCTGATTGCGAGTTTCGATAAGCGCTTTGGGAAATTCGCACCCGGCGCGGTTTCAACCGAGGCATGGGTTCGGTGGGCAATCGAGCAGCGTCTGGATTTCGACCTCGGCATCGGCGCAGAAACGTTCAAGCCGTACTGGAGCCGGGGCAATACCGCAATGGTTTGCAGTCTGCAACTTGCGCAAACGAACTGGGGACGCGTGGCATTTGCCATTTCTGGCGCACAACGAATGCTTAAGAAAGCGAGCGTTAATATTTGGCGTTCGAACGTTCGGCCAGAAAAATCCTTGGGTAAAGAACAGGCGTAGAACGGCTCAGAAGCGAATCTATTCACAACTCAGCGCGGTTTGAGAATGACCGATTAAGCTTGTTTGATTCCGTGCGCTCAGCGTTGCGGGAAACAAGCTAAACACGAAAATCAGAGATTTTGTTGAAAGATCTCCAATCAGCTGATTAAAGAATTCAGGGAAAATTTCCTTCATTAATCTGATAAATAGCCGTTGTTTCACTGCGACAGAATTCGTTTTTCGCAATAAATTCGAGAATTGCTTATTCATCTGATTATATGCGCAATAGAAAAGCGCATTTCCCGCCTGACGTGCGATCGCGCGTTGCGTGAGCCAGAAAATTCGGCCCTGTCCCCGTTATACAGTTACAGATAGTTACGATTCGTCTCTATTCGTCATACAACGATCTGTATCATACGATCCGTATTCGGTATTTAATGCCTTATCGGGGGCGAACTTAATTTCGATAAAGGTAATTAATGCCGTTCCAACGAGTGCGCGAGTTTGCTGGTCCTTCCCAGGGCCATCCGAGTCGTGAAAATCCAATCCGAAAGCTGACACGGCGAATCTGTTCGTCAGACGCCCATTGATAACTTCGAGCTCATGTCCTTGAACAAAAAAACTCCTGTTACTCCAATGCCATTTGCTGATCAGATCGATCAAATCTTCACGCGTCGCAAGTTTCTCACTGCGGTGATGGCCAGCACCGGATCGCTCGCACTTTCCGCATGCGGTGGCGGCGGTGAAGGAGATGTCGCTGATTCCGTCTCCAAGCGCCGCCGCCGTGCGTCCGGCACCAGTTCCGCCTCAAGCACCCAAGCTGCTTCGACACCGGCGGTCGCTTCGTCGACGCAGGCCGCGACGACATCCGGCACGGTCACCGACACGTCCTTCGGCGTGAAGGGCGATGGCACTACCAACGACCGCGTCGCGCTTCAGAAAGCGATCGACGGTTCAGTCGGCAAGATTCTGCTGATCACCGGCAAGAGCCGTATCGATGCGGCCGGCCTCGACCTGCGCACGAACTCACACCTGCGTTTCGCAAGCGGCGCGTCGATCAAGCTGCTCGCGCACAACGTCGCCAGCTATCAAATCCTGCGCGTCTGGGATGCCCAGAACGTGCAGATTGAAAACGCCTCGCTCGACGGCAGCAAGGAACTCAACTCCGCGACCAACGATCCGAACGACGGCGGCCAGGGCATGGGCATCTCCATCGCGGGTTCGACCAACGTGACGATCACCTCGCCGACCACGATCAACTGCTGGGGCGACGGCATCTACATCGGCAACTCGTATCGCAGCCTGACGACGCCGAGCAACACGGTCAACATTACGAAGCACCACGCGACCGGTTGCCGCCGTCAGGGCGCAACGATCACGAGTGGCGCGAATATCACGTTCGATACGCCGACCTGGGAAAACATCGGCGGCACGTTGCCTTCGGCGGGCCTCGACATCGAACCCAACAACAACAACGCCGTGCTGCAGAACATCAAGATCATCAGCCCAACGACGAACAGCTGCCGCTATGGCATTCTGATTTATCTGGGCGCCTTGCCAGGTTCGGTGAACAAGGTAGTCTCGATCGATATCTCGAACCATCGCGACAACAACGCCAATCACGTCGCGTACGAAGTCGGTGGCCTTGCGCTAAACGGCCATTCGGTCACGGGTCATATCACGAGTGCGTCGCCGGTCTATATGCATTCAGCGCTCGGCTTTAGCAAGACCGATTGGGACAACGCCGGTCCGACGGTCGAAGTCACCAACATGGTCTACACGCGTTGAGCGTTTAGCGAGGCAACATGTCGAAAAGAGGGCGCGCGTTCAGCGCGCGCCCGGTGTCGGTGCTTGGCGCACCGATTTTTCTTTGCGCGGCGCTTTACCATGCCAGGCTTTTTAGACGGAGATGCCGAAAACGATTGGCATGGATGGTGCTCTAAGAAAGTATCGGGCGTCACGAAACGCCATCTCCGAAAACGCAGGAAAAGTCTGGAGATTCAATGGATCTCGCCATCATCATTGGCACGATCGCCTTCTTCGCTGTCGTCGCGCTTGCGTTGCTCGCGCTTGCCGACGTACTGCTGCCCTCGCGCCGCCGCCGGCGCGAGGAGCGAGGGCGCACGAGCATCTGGTCACGTTCGCATAAGGCGGGCGAGCTGAAGACTAAAGGCGCGGGCCATTCCGGGCCGGGTTCGGGACATCCGAAATGACGAAGCGTGTGCAAAATCTTCCGGTGCGCGGTTATTGACCGGAACCAATGTGTCGTTCATTCGCCGACACCTGTGCGACTGGCGCCGACGCTTCATCCACTGAGCCTCTTCGTTCGCTGATTCGCAAGTAGATGTCTTCATAGCGACGCCAGCTGGCTTCGATCGAAAAAACCCTGTCGATTCGCTCTCTTGCCGCCACGCCGAGCGCCGCGCGCTGCGTCCGCGGCAGCATCAACATGTCGACGAGTGCCTGCGCCAGTGCATCGGCATTTCGAGGCGGCACGACGGTTCCCGTTTCCCCGATGAGCCACGCGGTATCGCCGACGTCGGTCGCCACGCATGGCGTCTCGCATGCCATGGCTTCGCCGATGACGGTCGGCAATCCCTCGCTGCGTGACGAAAGACAGAAGACATCGAGCCCCGCCAATAGCGCTTCAGGATGCTTAAGCGGTCCAAGCAAGCGGCACGCATGTGCCACGCCTTCACTGCGAATGAGTTCGACGAGCTCGCGGTTGTCATCGTCGAGTCCATTGCCTGCCATCACGAAGCGGCACTGCGGCAAAGATTGCAGCACACGCCGCACTGCCGCGATGAAGTTGGGATAGTCCTTGACCGCGTGATACCGGCCCATGATGCCGACGACCGGCGCATCCGCAGCGAAGCCGTGGTTTTCGCGTAATGCCTTGTGAGACGCTGGCGCGGGCTTGAAGACATCGAGTTCGAAGCCGTTTGGAACCGCGATCATCTTCTTCGCGCAGTAACCGCCTTCAACATGCGCGCGCCGTGCAGCTTCGCCGCAGCAGATGATCGCATCGGGCACGTGGTTCGACAGCAGCGCGCATGCTCGCGTCACCCAGCGCGTCATGCGGCTGCTGCCGCTCGAACGAAGGTCCGTGTGATGAATGCCCCAGGCGAGCGGCAGCCGTTTCTTGCGCCATGCTCTCACGGCCGTGACCGCGAGTCCGCCCATCAGATCGCCGTGATAAAGCCAGGTCTGAACGACATCGGGTTCGAGTTCGTCAATCCAGCGCACGAGCTGCACTAACTTGCGCGGCTCCGGCAGACTCTTGCTCATGCCGAGTATGCGCACTTCGGCGCCCGCCTCACGAATGCGCGCCGCCAGCGTGTCTTCAGACGTCAGCGAGATGACCGCATGCTCGACGCCTTCGCCGCGCGATGCGCGAATCAGTCGATATAGCATCATCTCCGCGCCGTCCGCGGGCAATGCGGTGATGACATGAACGATCTTCAAGGCGTGATCTCGACGGATGCGGTCGCACTCGCCGTCGATGTCGCGGGCGCGAGCGCGCGATACACCGCAAGGGTCCTGTCGATGACGATCGCTTCATCGAATTCGCGCAGCGCCTTCTCGCGTGCGGCGAGTCCGAGCTTGCGCGCGAGCGGACGATCGTCGTCGAGCAGGCGGATGGCGTCGGCCAGCGCCGTTGCATTACGCACCGGCACCACGAGCCCGTCTTCGCCGTTGCGGCTCACCACTTCGCGGCAGCCGGGTGCATCGGTCGTGATGAGCGGCAATGCGCACGCGGCCGCTTCGATAAGGGACTTTGGCAAGCCTTCGCGATAACTCGGCAGCGCCATGACATCCGTTTCTGCAAACATACCCGGCATGTCGCTGACATGACCGCGCCATTCGACGAGGCCTTCCTTCACCCAGCCTTCTATCGTCGACTGTTCGATCGAAGCGGGATTGCCCGCGTCCGGCGTCCCCGCAAGAATGAAGCGGATGGTGCGTCCCTCGCGCTTGAGCACGCGCGCAGCCTCGATGAATTCGGCAATGCCCTTGTCCCACAGCATGCGTGCCGCAAGCAGCACGCGCAGCGGCGCGTGCGAAAGAGGCGCATCGGCGGGGGGTGCCGTGAAGCGCGCGCAATTCACGCCGGAGCCTTTGATGAGGTGGATGGCTTGTTCATTGGCAAGACGGGCGCTCTTGAACATCGCTACATCGTCCGGATTTTGCAGGATCAGCGCACAGTTCTCGCCGTCAAGAGCCAGACGCAGGACTTGGCGCACCACGGGCCGTAAAAAGCGCGCTTTCATGTCGCGGCTCGTGAAAACGTAACCCAACCCCGCCACCGAATTCACGCGAGCGGGCACGCCTGCGAGCCTCGCGGCAAGCGACCCATAGACCGCGCTCTTGATCGTGAAGCCATGCACGAGCGAAGCCTGTTCCGCGCGAAAGAAACGCGCGAGCCAGAGCACGAGATTCAGTTCGCGCAATGGATTGAGACTGCGCCGGACCATTGGCACCGCATGCCAGCGAAAGCCGAGTTCGATCAGGCGCGGTCCATATTCGCCGGGCGGCGAAAGCAATATGACTTCATGCCCGAGATCGCGAAGTCGGTTGGCAAGCGAAAGACGAAAGTTGTAGAGATACCAGTCGGTATTCGCAAAGAGAATGACCTTGTTCATCGCCTGCCTCTCAGGATCTAGTTCAACGTGCCGGGGCTCGATGCTTCTGCATGACGCAGGCCAGTATCCGTACCGGTCGATGTTTTCGTTTCGCTGATACCCACGCGCGCGAAGAGTTCGTCCCACGCACGCAGGATGGTGCTGACGGTATAGCGCGCGCGTACCGATTGCGCGCCCTTGACGGAGAGCGCTTTGCGCAAACCTTCATCGGCAAGCATGCGGCGCAATGCGTGCGCGAGCGCAATGGGATCGCCAGGTGGCACGAGCAAGGCGTCTTCGCCATCGCGCGTGATATCGCGTGGACCGCTCGGGCAGTCGACTGCCACTGCCGGCACGCCGAGCGCCATGCTCTCGGCCAGCGCAAGTCCAAAGCCTTCGAAGCGCGAGGACATGACGAAGGCCTGCGAGCGCAACACTTCGGTCCACGGCTTGTCGGTGACGCCAGGCATGAAGATGCGTCCGCTCATGCCGCGCTGCTGGATTCGCGATTGCAACGTCATGCGTTCCGCTCCTTCGCCCCAGATCCACACATCCCACTGTGGAAATTCATGGGCGATGGCCGCGAACGAATCGATCAATAAGCCATAGTTTTTTTGCGGATGCAGCCGTCCGAGCGAAACGAGCCGCATGCGTTCATCGGGGCTTGCCGTTGGCGCGGGCTGGTGGAACAGCTCGTCGGGCAGCGGGTTCGGCATGACCGCCGTGTGCTTGATGCCGGGCACCATCGCGTTGAACGGCCCAACGACGTTGTCGGTCAGTACCGTGACCGCGCGCGCATGCGGATAAGCAAGGCGCGTGGCGAACTTCCAGAACGGCGTGCGGCCATCGACGGAAGGATCGTTGTGTTCGCATGCAATGACCGGAACGCGCAGACCCGCGCAAGCGAGAATGCTCGCCACGTTCACGTTGGTGAGGAAGCTGATCACCACGTCCGGATCGGTCTCGCGTATCAGCTTGCGCAACGCCCGGTGCCGTTGCATGTAGCCAAAAACCTTATTGCGCGTGGGCGTGATCCGATCCGCAAGCTGAATGAAGCGCACCTTGTCGGACAGCGCATAGAAGCACGCGCGCTCGCGGCTATACGTGGCGACGAGCGTGACCTTGTCGCCGCGCTCGCTCCATGCATCCACGAGTGTGGCGGCCACGCGCTCGGCGCCGCCGCTGCCCATCGAGCTCACCAACAGCATGATGTTCATGCAGCCAATCCTCCGGTCGGTCGCAGCGGCGGGATGCGTCGCGTGAAGAGCATCGAGAGGCAAAAGACGGATGCCTGCATCACGCCGGTCGCGACGACCACGCCCGGCATGCCGATCCAGCGCGTGAGCAATGTGTTGGCTGCGACTTTGACGATAAACCCCAGTGCGGTAATGATGGCCATCTCCTTGTAACGTCCCTCGACCGACAACAGGTTCATCATCACGAGCGAGGCGAAGTAGAACGGCAACTGCACGAGCGAAAAGCGCATGAGTTCCGCGACCAGTTCCGTGTTCTGCGCGGTGAACGCGCCACGCTGAAAGAGCACACCGACCATCCACGGCGCAAGCGGGTATGCAATCGCCGCGCAGACGGTTCCCGCGCCGAGCATCAGAAGCGACCATTGGAACGCGGTATGACGCGCGCGCTTGTGATCGTCGCGGCCGAGAATGTCGGACAGCACCGGCAAGGTGCCCTGCGCAATGGCAAGCGCGCCCATGCTGATGATCAGACCGAACACGCGGTTCGCATAGCCAAGGGTCGCGACCGCGCCATCGCCCAGATGGGCGACGAAGTATTGATCGATCGCGGGTGTGCAGCACACCACCAGTTGACCGAGCATGAAGACGCGTACCGCGTGATAGACGGGCGGCCATTTGCGCGAGCGGAACGTGAAGCTCAAGCGCGCATAGTTGTTATCGACCTTGCCGCCGAGCGGCCTCAGCACCAGAACCAGCGCGACATATCCGAGTAACGTCCCGTACATGAGCGGCTGCATTGCGCTATTGCCGGTAAAGAACAGCACGAGCAGAAGCGTCATTACGGCAGGCAGACCGTCGAGCAAGGTCGCGATATGGCGCTCGCTCGATTGCAGACGCGTCGAGTAGGCCGTAACCATCATGATGAGCACGCCGATGGGCGCCATCACCATCATCATGTGATGCGCCATGTCCTGCGTCTCGACGGCGAGATTGCCCGCCATGAGCCGCAGAACGTATGGCCAGATCAGATACAGGATCGCGGTGAAACCGAGTCCCAACACGGCCGACCATGTAACGAGTTCGCTCAGAAATTGCGCTTCTTCGCTCGCGGATTGCTTGCGCAGATCGACGAATGCAGGCACGAGAACGATGGCGAAGATGGCGGAGCACGCCGACGGCAGCCACGAAACCAGCATGAGGGTGATCTGATAGGCATCGACCACGTTGCTGATGCCGTAGCGATATGCGATCACCATCTCCTTGAACGCGCCCGCGGAGCGCCCGATCAGCACGAACGCCGCCACTCTCGACATACCCCGCGCAGCGCGAAGATGGTCGGGATGAAGCTGCAGCAAGCGGTCTCTCAACGCGGCGAATTGTGATATCAACGCGGCGGCCTCACTTTCCGCTGGCCATGGCCGAGAGCGCGTCGACGCGGTTCGGCTCGTGGCCAGCACGTTCTGCCAGAAAGCGGATGTACCACGGCATCGCGCGCGCGAGTCCTTCCGCAAACGGCACCTTGCCGTCATAACCGAGCAGACGTTCGGCCTTGCCGACATCGGCTTGCGAATGACGGACATCGCCCGCTCGAAAAGGTCCAAACTGAGCATCGCGCTCGTAAGCGATGCCGTGCGCGGCGAGCAGACGCTTGAGTTCCGCGAAGAGTTGTCCGAGCGTCGTGCGATCGCCCACGGCGACGTTGTAGACCTGACCGCGGGCCGCGGCATCCGCCTTGGCCGCGAGCAGGTTCATCTGCACGACGTTATCGACGAAACAGAAATCGCGGCTCGTTTCACCGTCGCCGTTGATGGTCACGATCTCGTCGTTGATGAGCGCGGCCGTCCACTTCGGAATCACGGCGGCATAAGCGCCATCCGGGTCTTGACGCTTGCCGAAGACGTTGAAGTAGCGCAGGCCCGTCGCATTGAAGCCGTAAGCGCGCGCGAACACCGACGCATAGAGCTCGTTCGCATACTTCGTGACCGCGTAAGGCGAGAGCGGCTGGCCGATGCGATCTTCCACCTTCGGCAAGCCGGGATGATCGCCATATGTCGAACTCGATGCCGCATACGTGAAGCTCTGCACTTGCGCATCGCGCGCGGCGCACAGCACGTTCAGGAAGCCGCTCAAATTCGTTTCGTGCGTGGCGATGGGGTCGGCCACCGAGCGCGGCACCGAACCGAGCGCCGCTTCGTGCAGCACGTGATCCACGCCTTGCATGGCCGCCTGGCAATCGAGCAGATTGCGGATGTCGCCTTCGATGAAGCGAAAGCGCCGCCACTGCCTTTCATCGACGCTCTCGCGCACTTCGTCGAGATTGCGTTCGTGCCCGGTCGCGAAGTTATCGAGTCCGACCACGCGCTGATCGAGCGCGAGCAACGCTTCGAGCAAGTTGGAGCCGATGAAGCCGGCCACGCCCGTGATGAGCCATGTCTCCGGACGTGCGCGCAATTGTTCGCGCACGCTTTCGTATCGATCGTTCATTGTCATTTTATGCCTGCACTACAGGCGCAAGTCGCTTGCGTCGGCGGGAAGAACGTATTTCAGATCGTAGACGACGTGTTGCTCCTTGCCGTACGCATGCAGCGCGGCCGCACCCATTTCCGTGAATTGCCGGTGCGATACCGCCACGACGATCGCGTCGTACACGCCCTTGGCAGGCTCTTCCACGGGCTGGATGCCGTATTCGTGGAACGCGTCTTCGCGCGAGATCCACGGGTCGTAGACATCGACATTCGTGCCGTATTGCGTGAGTTCAGTGACGATGTCCACCACACGCGAGTTGCGCATGTCCGGACAGTTCTCCTTGAACGCAAGTCCCATGACGAGCACGCGCGCGCCGGGAATATAGATGCGCGCACGCGTCATCGCCTTGACGAGTTGCGAGACCGCATACGTGCCCATGCTGTCGTTCAGGCGCCGTCCGGCGAGAATGATTTCCGGGTTGTAGCCGATCGACTGCGCCATGTGCGTCAGGTAATACGGGTCCACGCCGATGCAGTGACCGCCCACGAGTCCGGGCCTGAAGTTCAGGAAGTTCCATTTCGTGCCGGCGGCGAGCAGCACGGCTTCGGTGTCGATACCCATCTTGTTGAAGATGATCGACAACTCGTTGACGAGCGCGATGTTCACGTCGCGCTGTGTGTTCTCGATTGCCTTTGCCGCTTCTGCCACGCGAATGCTCGCGGCCTTGTGCGTGCCGGCGGTGATGATCTGTCTGTACAGTTCATCTACCGCCTCGGCCACTTCGGGGGTGGACCCGGAAGTCACTTTCTTGATGTCCGGCAAGCGATGCAGCTTGTCGCCCGGGTTGATCCGCTCGGGGCTGTAGCCCGCGAAGAAATCGACATTGAAGCGCAAGCCCGACACGCGTTCGAGCACGGGCACGCACTCCTCCTCGGTCACGCCCGGATATACGGTCGATTCATAGATCACCACGTCGCCCGGTTTGAGCGCGCCGCCTATCGTTTCGCTTGCGCGCAGCAGCATGCCGAGGTCGGGGCGCTTGTGCCGGTCGATCGGCGTCGGCACCGTGGCGATGAACACGGTGCAATCCTTGAGCGCTTCGGGATCGTCGGTGAATGCAAGCGATTGCGCCGCATGCAGCTCGTCGTCGCCGACTTCCAGCGTGGCGTCGTGTCCTTCGCGCAACGAGTCGATGCGATGACGGTTCACGTCGAAGCCGACTACCGCGTGATGCTTGCTGAACTCCACCGCGAGGGGCAGGCCGACATAGCCCAGCCCGATGACGGCGATCTTCTGGTCCGTGAGCGAACGCATTGAGGTGTCTCCAGTCTCGAAGCAACGCAAGGTTGTGATTGGGTTACCGCATATCCGTTAAAGCCGGATGTCCTCTCGCTTCAGTCGGGCGCCGACTCGTAGTTATGCGCGACATAAGCGCTGCTGCCATAGCGCCCCGCGAGCGCGGTATTGGCGGTATGCAATGCGACGCTGTTGAGCAGCACGCCCGTCACGCGTGCGCCGGTTTGATTGAGGCGCTTGATCGATTCCTTGATTTCACCGACGCGCGTCTGCCCGTAAGACGAAACCAGAAAGATGCTGCCTGCGGCCGGCGCAATGGCGCCTGCATCGGATACGGCGAGCACGGCCGGCGCGTCGACCAGCACGATGTCGTAGGCCTTCGATGCCTCGTCGATCACTTCGCGATACTTCGCTCGCAGAAGCAGCTCGGCCGGCGTCGACGGATAAGGACCGCCTTGCAGCACATCGAGGTTCGGAAACACCTGGCGATTCACGGTGGCCTCGAGCGTGCGGTTGCCCGCCAGCATGTCGGCGAGACCCGGTCCCGGATCGAGCCCGAACTGCTTGTGCAGATAACCCTTGCGCAAGTCGGCGTCGATCAGGAGCACGCGCGTGCCGCCCGAAGCCAGCACGGTGGCGAGATTCGCCGAAAGGAACGACTTGCCCACGCCCGGCAGCGGCCCGGCGATCATCACGACGTTGTTGCGCGCGCCGACCAGCGTGAACTGCAACGCGGAGCGCAGGATGCGCAGCGCCTCCACGGTCGGGTCCTTCGGGAACTGCGCGGCGAGCACGGCCTGACGCGGCGCGGAACCACCGATGGCGGTCGTCAGCGCAGCTTGCCGCGCGCTCTTCGGAATGGTTGCGAATACGGAAAGGCCCGTCTCGATCTCGATCTCCTGCGTGTCCGTGACGCCACGGAAGACGCGATCCAGAAGCATCGCGAGCCCGATGCCGAAGAAGAGACCGAGCACGAGCGCGATGGCGAGCGCCAGTAGCTTGACTGGCTTGACCGGTTGTTCGGGCACGTCGGCGATATCGATCAGTTGCACCGATGCCGCCTTGCCCGCCTTGATGAGCATCATCTCTTCGATGTTGTTGCGCAGCGCCGTATAGAGATCGGTATTCACGCGCACGTTACGCAGGAGGCGCAGTGCGCCTTGCTCGGCCATCGGCATCGAGCGGGTGCGGTCGTTGAGTTTTTCGAGGAATTGCTGAGTCGCGGCGATCTGCCGGTCCACCGCGACCACACGCGGATGCGAAGGCGAGAAGGTCGTGGCGAGATCGTCGCGGGTATGGCGCAAGGCCAGCAGTTGCCCGTTGGCGTCGGCTGTCTGCTTGAGCAGCAGACGGTTGGCTTCGTCCGAATCGAGCAGCGAGTTGGCGTCGCGGTACGTGTTGTACGCGTTCTCCGCTTCTTCCATCTGTTGCTTGAGCACGGGCAACTGGCGCTGCAGATAAGTGAGCGAGTTCTCCGCGATCACCGCCTTGCGGTCGCCGTTGAGACGCACATACTGCCGCCCGATCTCGTTGATGGTCGCGGCCACTTGCACGGGATCGGCGCTTTCCAGCGTCGCCTTCAGCACGCTCGACTTGTTGCCTTGTTCGCTGATCTTGAGCTGGTTCTGAATCGCGTCGATGGTCAATTGACGCGAGTAATGATTGACGTTGAAGCCGGCGCCAGGATTGCCCTTGAGCGAAGAGACGAAAAGCCTGACCGGCCCCTTGGCGGTTTGCGCTTCCAGAATCTCGCCCACCTTGCCCGTCACGGGCGCGCCGAGCGCCGGGTGGCCGAGCGTGTATTCGCCATCGCTGCCGGCCGTGAGCAGGAAGTTCTGGCCTTCGAGCGAGCGCGGCACGTCGAAGTCCGTGACGCTGATGGATTCGTCGCCCCAGGTGTAATGGCCGAAGCCGAAGAGGCCCGGCTCGGATAGCGAGCCGTCGTGATGAACCAGACGGCTGCCGATGAAGGGCAGGCGCAACGGCCGCGCGCTGATATAGAGCTTGAGGGCGTCGACGGCGCGCGAGACGACGAGCTTCGAACCCAGCACCTGAATTTCGCCTTCAGCGGAAGAGCGGTCATCGAGAGTCGGCAACATATTGCTTAAAGGGTCGCCAGCGCGTGAATTGGAAACGTCCTTGTTGTCATCCACCTTGATGAGAATGGCGGATTGGAAAATCGGTGGACTTAGATAGGCATACGCGGCGCCAATCAATAGCGCGAGACAAACCACCGTGCTAATAAGAATGCGGTGGTTAATAATCGTATCAATCAGCGCAGCAAAAGGAATTTCGTCATCGGATTCAACGCCGGCTTCTTCAGACGATTTATCACTCGCAATCATGTGAGCAGATCCCGAATCTTATGGTTAATTCAAACGAGGCTTGAAGACGACATGCTGATAAAGGCCTGCCGAGCCGTCTCGCGAAGGTGCCGCCGATCGATATGGACCGTGAGAGAGGCGAGGATTGTGCGTGTCGCAACCGTATCAGCGGGTAGGTTGCCGGTATGCGCGGAAGCCCACATATCCAATCGTGGTGCATGCCAGCCTTCAAAAATTCATGCGGATTTCTGAAGGCGATTATCTGGCTTGGTGTTTCCCGGTGAATGGCTTGTGACAAGCCGGAGAAAATCAGTATTGGGATTTACACGTACAAGCCTGATTGCGTGATTATCTTCAGGCGAATTTATGAGGCTTTGATAAGCGTAATGACTTGTACAGATTTAATACGCTATACAAACCCGCGCTAATTTGTTTTTAATTAGGGAAAACCAGTGTCGGGAATAGCTGACTGCAAGTCGATGCGCTTGGGCATCGACCTGGTTCCAGTCGATGCCCAAGGAGCACGATTACTTACCCCCGGCCCCCACCGCCACTTCTTCATCGCGTTCCCATCCGCCGCCAAGCGCAAGAAACAGCGTGACCTGATCCTGCGCAACCTGCGCTTCGGCCGCCGCCACTTGCGCGGCGACGCTCGTCAAGGTGCGCGTGGCGTCGAGATCCGAGAGAAAGGATTCGCGTCCCGCCGAATACAGCCGATGCGTTTCATCGGCCGATTCGACCGCCGACTTGTACGCGGTGCGCAATGCGTCGGCGCGTGTGGTGTCGGACGCGTAGTTCGCAAGCGCGCTTTGCGTTTCGCGCAGCGCGTTGAGCACGACGCCGTCGAAATGCGCGAGCGCGCCGCCGGATGCCGCCTCGACCTGGCGCACGCGCGCACGCTGACCGTTGATCGGAAAGTTCCAGTTGATGAGCGGACCGAAAGCCCACCGGTTGGTCGAGGCGCCGAGCAAATCTTCGGCAACACCCACCGACCCGACCGATGCCCCGAAACTCACCGATGGATAAAGCGCCGCCGTCGCCACGCCGATACGCGCCGTCGATGCCGCCAGTTGCCGCTCCGCCTGCCGCACGTCGGGTCGGCGTCTGAGCAGCGCCGCGCCGTCGCCGACCGGAATCGGCTGCCGCACATGCGGCGCCTTCTTGCAGGCGAGCGTGGCACGCGGCAATTGCGCGGCAGGACGCGCGAGCAGCATGGCGAGCCGATACTGCGCCACGCGGCGACGCGCCACATAACGCGGGATGTCGGCGGCGAGCGTGTCGGACTGCGTCTGTCCGCGCGTGACTTCGGACTGATTGCCACGGCCTGCATCGCGCAGACGCTGCGATAGCGTCACACGCTGCTTCTGCAAGGACAGCGATCGTTGCGCGATGCCGAGCTCTTCGGCGGCCGCGCACGAATCGACATACGCGCGCACGACATCGGCGACCACGGTGATGCGCGCGAGATCGAGGGCGGCTTCGATGGCTTCGTCATCGGCATTGGCGGCTTCAACACCGCGCTTGAGCTTGCCGAAGAGATCGAATTCATAGGAGACGCTCAGGTCGAGCACGCCTTCATTGACGACCGGAAGCTTTTCGGTCAGCAGATACTGCTCCGCCGATTCCTGCGCGCGCTGAAACCCCACCGACGACTTGGACGAGAAGCCGCCTTGCTGATTGGCGAATTCCACTTCGGCGCGCGAACGCGCGAGATTCGCCGCCGCCACGCGCAGATCGGAATTCGAAAGCAGCGCTTCGTTGACGAGCTCGTCGAGCGCGGGATCGTCGTAGAGACGCCACCACTTCGCGGGCACCGTGCCTTGCGTGACGGGCGCTCGATCGGCTCCATCGAAGGCGGCATTCGCGTAGTCCCGGTTGACGACCGCGCCGTCGGGCAGCTTGTAATTCGGCCCGACGGTCATGCAGCCGGCAAGCGCGAGCGTCGAAGCAAGAAGCGTGAGGCCACAGCGCTTGAGCAGCTTGGGACGCTTGGGTCGCTTAGGCATCGAGATGACGCGGTGTTTCATTGCGAAGCACCCGAAGCACCCGAAGCACCCGAAGCCGCATGCGCCGCCACCGGCGATGCAGGCGCGGTGGCCTGAGCGGGCACGGTGTTCGAAGCGGGCCGCGCGCCGACCGTCGGGCCGATGCCGCGTACCGAAACCGTCGCCGTGCGTCCCGCGATCATGCGGAAATCGGCGGGAATCTCATCGAGCGTCACGCGCACGGGGATGCGCTGCGCGAGCCGCACCCAGCTGAACGCAGGGTTCACGTTCGGCAGAAGACTCGAGCTTTGCTGACGATCGCGATCCTCGATTGCCGCCACGATGCTCTGCACATGACCGCGCAGCAGATTCGGCTCGCCCATCACCTTGATATCCACCGGTTGGCCGATGTCGATGCCATGCAGCTTGGTTTCTTCGAAGTAGCCATCGACGCGGAAGGAGTTCATATCGACCACGGACAGCACGGCGCGGCCCGAGGCGACGTATTCGCCGACTTTCGGCGCGCGGTCGTTGAGATAACCGTCGACCGGGCTCAGCACTTCGGTGCGCTGCAGATTGAGCCGCGCGGTATCGATGGCGACGTCGGCATCCGCGAGCGCGGCAGCGGCCTGTTCGACGCGCGAATGCGTTTCTTCCACGACCTCGCGCGCGACGAGATTGCCGAGCGAGCGATTGCGCACGTCCTCGCGCTTCGCCTGATCGAGCGTGGCGCGGCGTTGTTGCGCGGCGGCTTGCGCGTTGCGCAGTGCGAGCGTGTAGCGCGCCTGATCGATCACGAAGAGCACGTCGCCGCGTTTGACTTGCTGGTTGTCGACGACCTTGACATCGGTGATGAGACCGGCCACGTCCGGCGCGACCTGAATGACGTCGGCGCGCACGTGGCCATCGCGCGTCCAGGGCGCGAACATGTAGTAATCGACCAGCTTCCACAGGACCGCGCCTGCAATTGCGACGACGATGAGCGTGAGCAGAATCTGCCCGACGGAGAACCAGGTTTTTTTCACGGGATGAGCCGATGCGAAACGACGACGACAAGCCCCAGCACCAAGACGTAGATGCCGAGATCGAAAACGGAGCGATGCCACACGAAACGATAGAAGCCCACGCGTGCGAGCACCGTGCGAATCACGAGGTTCACCAGATAAGCGATGAACATGAGCACGAGCACGGCGGGCACGAAGACGCCGAGAATATCGATTTCGCCGATCATGCGAGTCGATCCGAAGAGAGCGTTCGAGACGGCATCACGCGGGTTCCTGACGTTCGTTGGCGGGTTTATCGACAGCCGGCGGATGCAACGAAAGCCGGATGCCGACGAGCGCATGCAGCGTATCGCGCAACGAACGCTCGCCGCGCGACGCGACGGGCACGGCTTCTTCCGCGACGCTGTTGGCCGCCACGACTTGCCGCGCGGCGGCGTCGATGGTCTGAATGAGCGTGCCCGGCACCGGCTGACGCGCGCGCCGTTCGATGCAATGCTGGAAATACTGGCGAACGCCGGCGAGCACATCGTCGATGGACGATTGCACTTCCACCGACATCTTGCGGCGCGCGCGGCGCAGATCCAGCGCGTTGAGCGCCACGCGAAAATCGCGAAAACTTTCGATGGACGGATGCCGGTGCGCATCCGTTGCGGCGAGACGCGGCAGCACCTGCATCAGCCGGTCGAGCATGCGCGAGTAGAAGTTGCGCTGGTCGTGAAAGGCTTCGGGCAAGGTGCTCCTGACGATATCGCGCCACGCCGAGCGCGTGAGCCGCGCGACGGCCAGTTCCGCGCCGAAGGGCCGCGTCACGCGCGTCCAGACGAAGGCGAACAGAAGTCCCGCGACGCCTGCCAGATTGCTGTTGAGAAACACGAAGAAGTCCGCTTCGTAGGCGCTTTGGATGCTGATGAAGGTCGCCGTGTTGACGGCCACGAGCATGGTGACGAGATTGAAGCGCGGCCTTGGAATCAGCGTGCCGATGATCAGGAACGGTATCGCGAAGATCAACACGAGCATGGCGAAGTCGTGCACGTGCGGCAGCACCGCGAACACATAAAGACCGGCCAGCACCACGCTCATGCAGGTGGCGAGAAAGAACGCGAACACTTGGGGCGCGGGTTCGTCGAGCGCCGCGAAGAAGCAGCAGGCGACAGCGGCGAGCGTCACGGCGCCGGCTCCGTCGTTCCAGCCTGATTCGATCCACAAGCCGCACGCGACGATGATCGCGCTGACCGCCACGCCCGTCGAGAAGAGCATCATGCCGCGATCGAAGAAGCGCGCGGTGCCGCCAAGACGCCAGTGACGAAAGCGCGGTTGCCATTCGTGAGTGTCGTTCAGGATGGCGAGGCGCAAACTGCGGATGTCCTGCCATACGTCGATGACTTGCGTGAGCCGCCAGAGCGCGCTGGAGAGCAGTGCGCCGTTCTCGCTCGCAAGTCCTTCGGCGGATGGCCGCATGGCTTCGGCGCGGGCACGCAGCGCATCCGGCGTGCGCGCGAAGGCTTCGACGGCGGTCGGCTCGGCGGAATCGGGCATGGGCGCGGCGACCCACGCAGCCACGTCTTGCAGCAGCGCCTGCAACTCCGGCGTGCCCGCGCCACGTTTATCGATCAGTTCGATGAGCGGGTCGGCCATCGACGAGATCAGCGGCAAGAAAATCTGCATGCGTCCTTGCAAGGCGCGCGCGCGGCTCACGATATCCGGCCGCGTATGGTCGTAGGTCAACTGGCTCAACAGCACTTCGAGGCCGTTCACCGTAGCGGCGAGCCGTTGCCGCGCCGCCGAGATGGCCGCCCCCGCGAGCCGCCCGGAGAGCGATTCGCTCGCGTAGAACGCGGCGTCGCGAAACCACGCGTCGGTGCGCTCGACGAGCGTCGGCGCGAGCCGGCTCGGAAACACCACGGAGCCGACGATGCTCGCCACCACGATGCCGAGCAGAATCTCTTCGGTGCGCGAGATCGCGAGATCGAACACGGTGGCCGGGTTCAACACGGAAGGCAGCGCGATCAGCGGCAGCGTATAGCCCGCGAGCAGGAACACGTAGCTGCGCGCGGTGCGGTCGAACATGGAGAGAAAGAGCAGGGAGCCCGTCCATAGCGCGACGATCACGCTGAACAGAAACGGCGACTCGACGAACGGCGGCACGATCAGCACCGCGCCCGCCGCGCCGATAGCCGTGCCGAGCGCGCGATACAAAGCCTTCGAGCGCGTCGCGCCGACGAACGGGTTCGAGACGATATAGACCGTGGCCATTGCCCAGTACGGGCGCGGCAGTTCGAGCGCGAGGCCGATATAAAGCGCGATCATCGCGGCGGCGAAGGTCTTGCCGGAGAAGAGCCACTCGCGCGCGGACGGGAAGTTCATGGCGTGCGCGCTCCGCTCTTGCCGTCATCGCGTGCGGGCACGGTGTCGAGCGTGGCGCTGAACGCGTTGAGCACGCGCAGCGTGGTTTCGAGGTCCTCGCGGCTCACGCCCTTGAGCAGCCGCGCGCGCAGCGACATCAGGCGCTCTTCCATGCGCGCGGTGACGGCGCGGCCTTCGTCGGTGAGTGTGATGGTCTTGGCGCGCTTGTCTTCGGGGTCTTCGTCGCGCCGCACGAGTCCGGCCGCGCATAGCTGGTCGAGCAGACGCACGAGCGACGGTCCCTCGATACCGACATGCTCCGCGAGCGTCACTTGCCGCACGCTCTCGCCGAGCCGGTTGGCCGTGAGCAGCGGAACCGCGCACGCTTCAGAGACGCCATAGGACGCGAGCACGCCATGACTCGTACGCCGCCAGCGCCGCGCGGCAAGTACGAGTGTGCTGCTGACGGAGCGGCGCAGAAGGTCGAGATGGCTCATGGGGCGCGATTATATCGGCAGTTTTATTCGTTAGCGTCCTATCGATCAAAAATATCGCGGCACGCTCGTGTTATCTTTTTTGTCTCTTCATCGCGCGGGAAACGTCATGCCGATCGCCTATCTCCGGGGCCTGACTTCGCCCAGCCGCACGCAGTCGGCCAACCGCCGCCTCGGTTGCGCGCTGGCCTTCGTGGCGGGCGCGGCCAATGCGGGCGGCTTTCTCGCCGTGGGTCAATACACCTCGCACATGTCGGGGCTGGTGTCGTCGATCGCGGATAATTTCGTGCTCGGGCAAGCGGCGCTCGTGTTCTCGGCGATGAGCGCGGTGCTCGCGTTCGTCGCGGGAGCCGCGACTTCCGCGTTGCTCATCAACTGGGGACGCCAGCGCGCGGCGCATAGCGTGTTCGCGGTTCCGCTCGTCCTCGAAGCCTGCCTGTTGCTGGTGTTCGGCGTGCTCGGCGCGAATCTGGAGGCGCATCGTTTCTGGGACGTGCCGATGACCGTCATGCTGCTGTGCTTCGTGATGGGCCTGCAGAACGCGATGATCACCAAGATATCGAAAGCCGAGATTCGCACGACGCATGTGACGGGGCTCGTCACGGATATCGGCATAGAGCTGGGCAAGAGTCTGTATTGGAACCGGCGCGTCGGGCGCGACGACGAGCGCTATGTGTGCGCCAATCATGCGCGGCTCGCGCTCTTGAGTTCGCTTTTCGCGATGTTCATCGCGGGCGGCTTCGCAGGCGCGGTAGGCTTCGCGCATCTCGGGTTCATCGCGACCGTACCGCTTGCGGCCTTGCTGCTGCTCTTTGCGGCGGTGCCGGTGATGGACGATTTATCCGCTGGCCTGAGACGGGCGCGGAAGTAGTCACACTAAAACGGAGACGTTGCATGATCAGGATCGGGACGTTGAGCCTTTTGGCAACGGCCATTTTTTCCATCGGCGCGAGCCAAGCGGCGAATGCGGCGGCGGCGAGCGACAAGGCCATCAGGCAGACGGTCGATCGCACCATCGAGCCCTTGATGGCGCGCAATGGCATTGCGGGCATGGCGGTGGGGATCGTACTCGATGGCAAGACGCATATCTATAACTATGGCGTGGCGTCGAAGGAAGGCGCGAGGCCCGTCACGCGCGATACCTTGTTCGAACTGGGATCGGTGAGCAAGACGTTCACGGCGACGCTCGCTTCCTATGCCGAAGTGACCGGCCATCTTTCTCTCGACGATCACGTGAGCCGCTTCGTGCCGTCGCTGCGCGGCAGCCGTTTCGGCGACGACGTGACGCTCGTCGAACTCGGCACGCACACGCCGGGCGGCTTGCCGCTGCAAGTCCCCGACGACATTCACGACAACGCGCAACTGATCAAGTATTTCGAGGCGTGGAAACCTTCGTGCGAGCCGGGCACGTGCCGCACGTATGCGAATCCGGGTATCGGCATGCTGGGGTTCATCGCGGCGAAGAGCATGAATGCCGATTTCGATCAGCTCATGCAGCAGCGCATTTTTCCGGCGCTGGGATTGAAGAACACGTTCATCGACGTGCCGCCTTCGCGCAAGCACGATTACGCGCAAGGTTATGCGAAGGACGGCGCGCCCATTCGCATGGCGCCGGGCGTGTTGTCGTCCGAGGCTTATGGCGTGAAGTCGACTGCTGGCGACATGACGCGCTTCTTGCTGGCCAACATGAACGAAGCAGGACGTATCGATGCAAAGCTGCAACGCGCGATCGTCGCCACGCATACGGGCTACTTTCAAACCGGGCCGATGACGCAGGATTTGATCTGGGAGCAGTATCCGTATCCGGTCGAACTGCAGGCGTTGCTCGACGGCAATTCATCTTCGATGGCGCTGGAAGCGCATCCCGCCACGCGCCTCGACCCGCCGATGAAACCGCGTCAGGACGTGTGGATCAACAAGACGGGTTCGACCAACGGCTTTGGTGCTTATCTGGCATTCGTGCCGGAAGAGGACGTGGGCATCGTGTTTCTGGCGAACAAGAACTTCCCTATTCCGGAACGCGTCGCGGCGGCGCATGCGATCGTCAAGGCGCTGGATACCGTGAAGTAGGTTACAGATGCGCTGCATCGCGAGAAGCGCATCGACGTCCATAAAGGCGCGTGGGTTGAGCCGATACCCACGCGCTCAGAACATCACCGTCACGATTACCGTATCGCTATGACTGCCTGGCGGCCGGGTCGGTTGCGAAGTCGATATTCGACGCCGCAATTATTTCTTCGAACATGCGTGTGATTGAAAGCGGGCCTGTTACTCTGCCGCTCCTGCTCACTTGACGACGTGCGGGAAAAAATCCTGAAGCTATTGATTCATTGTATTTGTTTAGGTAATTTTCACCGGTTGGTTAAGCTGGCTCACCTTTGGCGCCGATGTTCGGCGCGCTTGGCATTTCGTCTTTACAAACGCTGGGAATTCCCCTATTTCTGAAGACGGCGCGGCGTCACCTCTAGAAACGCGCCGCCGTTCATCGCGCGAAAGGGTTTCGCCGTCCTCATTCAGAATTCGAAACGATAAACGGAACTGTTGCCATGACCCGAGGATTCACCCGGAAGCTCGTCTGTCTCTTTGCACTTGCTTGGTTGTCCACCTCGCTTGCTCTCGCCTGTACGCGCGCGCTGTATGTCGGCGACAAACTCACCATCACGGGCCGCACGATGGACTGGTCCGAAGACATGCGGTCCAACCTTTGGGTGATGCCTGCCGGCATCGAGCGCGATGGCAACGCCGGCGAGCGTTCCACCAAATGGAAAGCGAAGTACGGGAGCGTGGTGGTATCGGGCTACGACATCGGCACCGTGGATGGCATGAACGAACGCGGACTCGTCGCGAATGCGCTTTATCTCGCCGAGAGCGACTACGGCAAACCCGACCCGAAACGCGATCCGCTCTCCATCAGCCTGTGGGCCCAGTACGCGCTCGACAATTTCGCGACGGTCGCGCAAGCGGTCTATGTGCTGAGCCGCGAGCCGTTTCAGATCATCGCGCCGCCTTTGCCGGACGGCAAGCCGCTCACCATCCATCTGGCGCTCTCGGACGCGCGCGGCGACTCCGCGATCTTCGAGTACATCAAGGGCAAACTGATCATCCATCAAAGCAAGCAGTACAAGGTGGTGACGAATTCACCGGCGTATGAAGACCAGCTCGCCATCGACGCATACTGGAAAGGCGTCAGCGGCACGGCGTTCCTGCCGGGCACGAACCGCGCGGCGGACCGCTTCGTGCGCGCGTCGTTCCTCATGAATTCGATCCCCAAGCAGGCCGACCCGAACTACATGGCGGGCGTGCCGCAGAAGTCGTATCCGTTCCAGGCGGCGGCAAGTGTGATGAGCGTGATGCGTTCGGTGAGCGTGCCGCTCGGCATTCGCTCCGACAACATGCCGAATCTCTCGTCGACGATTTGGCGCACGGTGTCCGACCAGACCAACCTCGTCTATTACTTCGATTCGGCCACGCGCCCGGACACGTTCTGGGTGTCTCTGAGCAAGGTCGATCTGCGCCCGGGCGCGCCGGTGAGGAAGCTGACCATCGACGCGGGCCAAGTGTTCTCGGGCGAGACGGCGGATAAATTCGTGACGACGCCGTCGTTCACCTTCCTGCCCGCGAAAGCGCAGTGACGCCCGTGCGGCGTCCCTCCATCTCAAAATCGAGGCCGGCGCTGCGTCAGCGGTTAAAATAGTCAGCTTTTGCCCTGGTCATATCGTGCAAGCCCAGACGCGCACGGCGCTCAGCGGCCCGGCGCTCGTGCGTCTGCTGGCACGCATCGCCAACCTCGATGTTCACGAACCCGCCGCATCGCTTTCGGACCGCCTGAGCCAATGGCTCGGCTGGACCGATGCGATCGCGCTTTCGACCGCGCTCGCCGATGCGCCGCCGGTGCCTCTCGTGCCAATGCACTCAGGTGCGCACGCGCTGGAAGAAGCCTGCATGCGCATGCGCGCGTCGCTGGTGAATGCCGTCGCGGGCGGCGTGAAGCCTACACCCGGACGGCATCGCGCACGCGTGCCGACGCCACCTCCGGACGATCTTTCGCTCGACTTTGCGGCGTTCCGCCAGCGCTATGTGTCCTTGCAGCAGACCATGGAAACCGACATCGGCCTGTTGCGCGGCCGCTTGCGCGCGGCGCTTGCGGCGCAATCGCCCGATCTGGCGCGGCTCGCCGCCGTCGATGCCGTCATGGAACAGGCGTTGAGCGCACGCGAACGCAGCCTGCTCGCGCACGTGCCCGTGTTGCTCGGCAAGTATTTCGAGCGCATGAAGCGCGCAGCCGCGGACCAAGCCGCACCCGTGTCGAACGCCTGGCTCGATGCCTTTCGCGACGACATGCGCCACGTCTCGCTCGCCGAACTCGAAGTCCGTTTTCAACCGGTCGAAGGGCTGCTTGCCGCCCTTCGAACCCGCTAAAGCCACGCCATGCCTCGCTATATCCTGAATGTCGCCGTCTTTCTCGCTGGTCTTGCCGCCGTTTGCGGAATCGCCATTGGCTATGTCGGCTCGAATGCGCTCGCGTTTTGCGTCACGCTCCTGATCGGCGCGTGCTACCTCGCGGGCGCCGCCGAACTGCAGCGCTATCAGCAAACCACCTATGCATTCGCGCATGCGCTGCGGCAACTCGCCGTCACGCCGAAGAGCCTTGCCGTCTGGCTCGAAAGCCTGCCCGTGGGTCTGCGCAATGCGGTGCGCTTGCGGGTCGAAGGCGAGCGCGCCGCGTTGCCGGCGCCTGTGCTTGCGCCATATCTCGTCGGGTTGCTCGTGTTGCTCGGCATGCTCGGCACGCTGCTCGGCATGGTCGTGACGCTGCGCGGCACCGGCGCGGCGCTGGAAAGCGCGACCGATCTTTCGGCGATCCGCTCGTCGCTCGCGGCGCCGGTCACGGGCCTGAGTTTCGCGTTCGGCACATCGATCGCGGGTGTCGCGACATCGGCCATGCTTGGCCTGCTTTCAGCGCTGTGCCGCCGCGAACGGCTCGACGCCGTGCAGACGCTCGACCTCAAGATTGCGACGACACTGCGCGTATTTACAGAGACGCATCGGCGCGAGGAAGGCCTGAAGCTGATGCAACGGCAGGCCGAACTCATGCCGAAGCTGGTCGATCGCCTGCAAGCGATGATGCACGCCATCGAACAGCAGAGCATCGCGGCAAACGAGCGGCAACTGACCAATCAGGATGCGTTTCATGCCAAAACCGAGACTTCGTATCGGCGGCTGGCGGCATCGGTGGAACAGTCGTTGAAGCAGAGCGTCGCCGACAGCGCGCGCGCTGCGAGCAGCGCGCTGCAACCGATCATGCAATCCGCCATGGACGGCATCGCGGGCGAGACGGCAGCCTTGCACGGCAAGATCGAACAGGCCGTGGCGCGGCAGCTGGATGGCTTGTCGAGCGGCTTCGAGGCTTCGTCGGCGAAAATCGCGGGCATCTGGCAAGACTCGCTCGATAAACATCGGCAGTCGAACGAAGCGCTCGTCACGCGCATGGGCACGTCGCTCGACGGCTTCGCGCAAGGCTTCGAAACGCGCTCGGCCGCGTTGCTCGAAGGCGTATCGGCGCGCATGGAACGCATCACGAGCGGCTTCACGACTTCGGTGACGGAGATCGCGGAGCACTGGAACCAGTCGCTCGCCGGGCATCGAAAGTCGAACGAGGCGTTGATAACGGGAACGCGCGCCGCGCTCGATGGTCTTGCCGAAACGTTCGAGCAACGCGCGTCCGGTTTGATCGATGGCGTCGCCGCGCGGCTCGACCACACGTCATCCACGCTCGCAGAAACGTGGAGCGAAGCGCTCACGCAACAGACGCGCACCGGCGAGCATCTCGCCGCGCAACACGAGCAGGCGTTGCTTAACGCGACGGCGAGTTTCCAGGAACACGCCGCTTCGCTGCTGCTCGCCGTCGATCGATCGCACGCCGGTTTGCGCGACGAGATCGCATCGAACAGCGAAGCGCGCCTGAACGCCTGGACCGATGCGCTCGCCACGCTCGCCGCCAACCAGCGAGAACAATGGCAAGAGACGAGCGCGTTCGCCGCCGAGCGTCAACAGAACATCTGCGACACGCTCGCGCGCACCGCGAGCGAGATGGCCGCCGATGCCGAGAAGCGCGCGAGCGGCACCATCGCGAAGATCGAAGGACTGGTCGCGGCGGCGTCGGAAGCGCCGAAGCTCGCCGCCGATGTGATTGCGCAGATGCGCGAGAAACTCAGCGAATCCATGGTCCACGACAACGCCATGCTGGACGAGCGCACGCGCTTGCTCGCCACGCTCGAAACCTTGCTCGATGCGGTGAATCACACGTCGAACGAACAGCGTGTGGCCGTCGATGCGCTCGTCGCTTCGTCATCGGACCTGCTCGCGCGCGTCGGCACGCAGTTCACCGACAAGGTCGAGGCAGAGACCCTCAAACTCGAAGCGGTCGCGGCGCAAGTCACGAGCGGCGCGCTCGAAGTCGCGAGTCTCGGCGATGCGCTCGGCGGCGCCGTGCAGTCTTTCGGCGCATCGAACGAACTGCTCGTCGCGCATCTCAAGAGCATCGAGGCCGCGCTCGACAAGTCGCTTGCGCGCAGCGACGAACAGCTTGCCTATTACGTGGCGCAGGCGCGTGAGGTGATCGATCTGAGCACGCTTTCGCAGAAGCAGATCGTCGAAGACCTGCAGCGTATCGCGGGGCAGCGCGCCGCCGGAGCGAAGGCCGCATGAACGAGGAGATCGATGGCGGCGTGGAGGCCGCCGCGCCCATCTGGGCTGCGTTCGCCGATCTCATGTCGGTACTGCTGGGCGCGTTCGTGCTGATCCTGGTCGGCGTCATTGGCGTGCAGTTGCAACTGTCGACGCGGCTGGAAAACGAAGTCAAGCAGCGGCAGATGGAAACGCAGCGCCGCAAGACGCTGGAGCAGGCGCTGGCTGGCCCGCTCGCGTCGGGGCGCGTGACGCTGGTGAACGGGCGCATCGGCATTAGCGGCAGCGTGTTGTTTGCGTTGAATTCCGATCAGTTGCAGCCGCAAGGGCGTGATGTGCTCAAGAGCCTTGCAGGACCGCTTTCCGCCTATCTCGGTTCGCACGAAGAGATTCTGATGGTGAGCGGTTTCGCCGACGATCAGCAGGTGCACGAAGGCAATCGCCGCTTCGCCGACAACTGGGAACTCTCGGCCAAACGCGCCTTGACGGTGACGCGCGCGCTGATCGACGCGGGTGTGCCATCGTCGTCCGTATTCGCGGCGGCGTTCGGCTCCGAGCAGCCGATCAGTTCCAATGCCGACGATCTGGGTCGCGCGAAGAATCGTCGAGTCGAGATTTCAGCGGTGCCGCGGCCGACCAACGGTGGAGTAAAGCGGTGACTGAGCGCTCGCAAGCACGCGCAATGCTCGATGAATGGCGCGTTCAGGGCGATGATCGCGTGAGTCCGCTGCGCTTCGCGTTCATCGATTCGCTCGAACGGAGAGCGGGCGCGCAGCGTGGCGAGGCGCGTCGTTTGCTCGATGCACGCTTGCAGACCTTGCTCCATGACTACGCGCGAGAAGTCGAACTTGCCGCGCCTGTCGAGCCGTCACGAAAGGCTGAAAACACGCCGCTCGCCGTGCTGGTCGCCGACATGAATGCGCGCGTGGCGCAAGCCTCACAGAGCGAATTGCTCGAATACTTCCGCGAAGTGTGGGCCCGACTCAGCGCCGAGCAGCGCCTCAACGAGTCTCTCGCGCGGGTGCCGAAAAACGCGGGTCCGCTCAATTCGAGCAGTCTGGTGCATCGTTCGCTTGCATTGATGCGCGAAGTTTCACCCGCTTATTTGCAGCACTTTCTTGCGTATCTGGACGGGCTTTCGTGGATGGAAGAAATGGCGGGCGATGCACCCGCCGTCAAGAAACCCATGCGGGGCAAGGCGGCTCGCGGTTGAGCCGCGCCCGCCCGCATTCGTGCCGTTAGCCCAACCATCCTTTGATGGTTTCGCTCATCACGCTGGTGGAAATGCCATAACGGTCATGCAAGGTCGGTAACGCGCCGGCATCCAGAAACGCATCGGGCAGGGCGATCTGCTTGAACGGCGGCGCGACGCCAGCGTTCAGCAACGCGGCAGCGACACCTTCGCCAAGCCCTCCGATCACCGTGTGATTCTCGGCCACGACCACGAGCCGTCCCGAACGCCGCGCTTCGCGCACGATGGTCTCGGTGTCGAGCGGCTTGATGGTCGGCACATGCAGCACCGCGACATCCACGTTGTCGGCCTCGAGCGCCTTCGCGGTTTCCAGCGCGCGCATGGTCATGATCCCGGACGAGATCATCAGCACGTCGGCGCCATCGCGCAGAAGCTTCGCCTTGCCGAGTTCGAACTGATAGTCGTATTCGTCGAGCACGGCGGGCACGTTGCCGCGCAACAGGCGCGCATACACCGGCCCTTTGTGCGCGGCGATGGCGGGCACCATCTGCTCGATATCGAGCGCGTCGCACGGATCGATCACGGTCATGTTGGGCATGGCGCGCATCAACGCGAGGTCTTCGGCGGCCTGATGGCTCGGACCGTAGCCCGTGGTGAGCCCCGGCAATGCGCAGACGATCTTCACATCGAGATTGTCTTCGGCGATAGTCTGGTGGATGAAGTCATACGCGCGCCGCGTCGCGAATACGGCATAGGTCGTGACGAACGGCTGCGCGCCTTCATGCGCGAAGCCGGATGCCGCGCCCATCAGCAACTGCTCGGCCATGCCCATCTGGTAGAAGCGCTCGGGAAACTCCTTCGCGAAGATATGCAGGTCAGTGTACTTGCCGAGGTCGGCCGTCATGCCGATCACATTGCTCTTGGTGCGTGCAAGTTCCACCAGCGCGTGTCCGAAAGGCGCCGAGCGCGTGAGCTGTCCTTCGCTCGCGATGGACGCGATCATCGCCGATGTCTTCAGGCGCGGCTTTTGTGTCAGCGTGTCGCTCATGCTTGTCTCCCTTGTTCAAGTGCCTGCAGCGCCAGTTGCCATTCGTCGGCATCGACACGGATGAAGTGGTTCTTTTCGCGCTCTTCGAGAAACGGCACGCCGCAGCCCATGCGCGTATCGCACACGATGATGCGCGGCTTCGCTTCCTTCAAATTGCGCGCGTTATCGAACGCTTGTTTGACGGCGTCGATGTCGTTGCCAGTCACGCGCTGCACATACCAGCCGAACGCTTCGAGCTTCGGCACGAGCGGCTCGAACGCCATGATCTGCGTCGAGGGTCCGTCCGCCTGTTGATTGTTCACGTCGATCATGGCGATGAGGTTGTCGAGCTTCCAGTGCGATGCCGACATCAGCCCTTCCCAGATCGCGCCTTCGTCCAATTCGCCATCGGAAAAGAGCGTGTAGACAAAAGACTTCGATCCTTTACGCTTGAGACCGAGGCAACGGCCGACCGCGATCGTGAGCCCTTGTCCGAGCGAGCCGCCCGACATTTCCATGCCTGGCGTATAGCTCGCCATGCCGGACATGGGCAGACGGCTGTCGTCGCTGCCGTAGGTCTCGAGTTCCGCTTGCGGCAGGATGCCCGCTTCGAAGAGCGCAGCGTACAGCGCGATTGCATAGTGACCGTTGGACAAGAGGAAGCGGTCGCGCTCTTCCCATTCGGGATCTTCGGGGCGATAGTTCATCGCGCCGAAGTAAGCGACGGCCAGCACGTCGGCGATATCGAGCGCCTGGCCGATATACCCTTGACCTTGCACTTCGCCCATCAACAACGCATTGCGGCGGATACGGTAGGCACGCTCGGCGAGCGTGACCTCTTCGATGACTGCACTACTCATGATGTTTGTCTCCTTGAAAAATCTTTAGCGGTTCACGGTCTTGGCGGGCACGAGAAAGACCAGCGCCGCGCCCACGACGATTGCAATCGAGATGAAGATGAGACCGGCCGTCGATTTGCCCGTGAAGTCATTCAGCCAGCCGACGATGGTCGGAGAAAAGAAGCCCGCGAGATTGGCGAAGCAGTTGACCGCGGCAATGCCCGCCGCCGCCGACATGCCACCCAGCACGGCCGTTGGCAACGACCAGAATTGCGCCGATGAACTCAGGATGCCTGCCGCCGCCACGCTCACACAGATGATCGACGCGCTCACGCTGCCAAGCGTCGGCAAGGTGGCGAACGCCGCTGCGGCGATGAGCATGGGAATGGCCAGATGCAGGCGCCGCTCGCGGCGTTTGTCGGCGCTCGAACCGATGAGCGGCAGCGCGATGATGGCGCACAGATACGGAATCGCGGTGAAGATGCCGACCCACAGCGGGTCCGCCACGCCGGCACGTCGCACGATGGTCGGCAGCCAGAACGTGAGCCCATACTGTCCGAGCACGACGCAGAAGTAGATCGATGCCATCAGCCACAAGCGACGGTCGCCGATGAACGCGCGAATCGATACGTGCTGCACGGTCTGCGCATTGTCCTTTTCGACGTTGCGGGCGAGCAGGGCTTTCTCCGCATCCGTGAGCCACTTGGCTTGCGCAATGCTGTTGTCGAGATAGAAAAGGATCGCGACGCCGAGAAAGAGCGAAGGCAACGCTTCGAGCATGAAGAGCCACTTCCATCCGGCAAGTCCGTGCGCACCGGCAAGCGCATGCATGATCCAGCCGGAGAGCGGACCGCCGACCATGCCCGCGAGCGGAATGGCCATGAAGAACAGCGACAATGCCTTGGCGCGCCGCGCAGCGGGAAACCAGTACGTGAGATAGAGAATCACGCCCGGCGCGAAGCCCGCCTCGGCGACACCGAGCAGAAAGCGCAGGACATAGAACATCGTCGGCGACTTGACGAACACGAAGCTCGCCGAGATCACCGCCCACGTGAGCATGATGCGCGCAAGCCAGTTGCGCGCGCCGACTCGATGAAGAACGAGATTGCTCGGTACCTCGAAGAGGAAGTAACCAAGGAAGAAGATGCCTGCGCCCACGCCGTAGATGGTTTCGCTGAAGCGCAGGTCATTGAGCATCTGCAATTTGGCGAAGCCGACGTTCACGCGATCCAGATACGCGCCGAGATAGCACAGCATCAGAAAGGGGATGAGTCGCCGTCCGACCTTGGCGTAAGTCTGCGCTTCGAAGCTCGTGGAATCGGCAGGCGAAGCAAATTCGGCCGTGGCGGCCGGCGCGGAATATTTCGGTTTCATGCTTGTCTCCAATGGACCGGAAAAGCGCCTGCGCGTTGATCCGGTCACGTGCCCCGGTTGGTCCGGGTGCGTATCTGAGGTCGAATGCTTAGTGAATCAGCATGCCGCCGTTCACGTCGAGTGTGACTCCGGTAAGGTAGGAAGAGAGGCCGCTCGTGAGAAAGAGGCAGGCGTTGGCGATATCGGCGGCGTCGCCCAGACGTCCGAGCGGAATGCCCTTGATGATGTCCGTGCGCATTTCAGGTGTGAGTTTGTCGCCCGTGATGTCGGTCTGGATCAGGCCCGGCGTGATGGAGTTCACGCGGATGTGGTCGGGGCCGAGTTCGCGCGCCATCGCGCGGGCAAGACCGAGCACGCCCGCTTTGGCCGCGCTGTAATGCGGGCCGCCGAAGATGCCGCCGCCGCGTTGCGCGGAGACCGAAGACATGCAGACGATCGAGCCTTGCTGCTGCTTCTTCATCTGCGGAATCACGGCTTGCGACATATAGAGCGTGCCGCGCAAATTCACGCCGATGACCGCATCGAAATTGTCCGCGCTGATTTCCAGCGTCTTGATCGGTTGCGTGATGCCCGCGTTGTTGATGAGCGCATCGATACGCCCGTATTTCTCGATGGCCGCGTTGGCGGCATCGACGCAGGCGGCTTTGTCGGTGACGTCGCAGGCAAGACCGAGATGGCCGTCGCCGAGATCGCTCGCGGCGCTTTCGGCATCGGCCTGACGCAGATCGAGAATGACGATGCGCGCGCCTTCTGCCGCGAGCGCCCTGGCCGTTGCCTTGCCGATCCCGCGCGCCGAAGCCGCGCCCGTGACGATCACTACCTGGTTGTCGAGCAGCATGTTTGTCTCCGTTGGTTGTCTGGTGTGGATGCAGTGTCTTCGCGTTCCACATGACGATCAACGGAGTTTGTCTCAGCTATTGCTGAGAAATTTTCAGGTGTTCGCGGCGCCTTTCACTACGGGCCTTGAGGGCTGTCACCGTCTCTCACGGCCTCGTTCAATCTCCTGGTCCATCCACGCGAGAAACTTCGCGACGCGCGGCAGGTCCGCGTTCTGACTGGGGTATACCAGATGATGCGCGCCGACTTCGACGGCATACTCGCGCCCGAATACCGGCACGAGCGAACCGCGTTCGAGATGCACGGAGGCGAGCATGGTGCTTTCGAGCGCGATGCCATGACCGAGCGCGGCGGCTTCGAGCGACATGTAGGAGCGATCGAAGGAGAAATCGAACGCCTTGCGCCGCGTTGCCACGCCGAACTTGCCGAACCACTGCTGCCATTGTACGAGCGGCGACTCGGAGAAGATCAGCCTGTGTTCGATCAGAGCGTCGGGCGATGCCACCGGATAGCGTTCCAGATACGCGGGAGATGCAAGCGGCGCAATGGTTTCGTGACGCAGGGTTCTGACTTCGATATCGGTCCAGTGCCCGTAGCCGTGACGGACATCGACATCGTAAAAACCCGAGGTAAAGGACACGTTTTCATAGGAGCACGCGAGGTTCATCTGGATATCGCCATTCGCCTCCTGGAACGCGGCGAGGCGCGGCAAGAGCCACATGAGGCCGAAGCTCGGACTCGAATGAATGCGTAGTATCTCGACCGATGTTTCGCTCGATGCCCGCTCGGTTGCGCGGTTGAGTTCGGCGAGCGCGCCGGTGACATCGGCAAGATATTGCGTGCCGGTGGGCGTGAGAACGAGGCCGCGTCCGAGCCGCGTGAAAAGCGCGCGGCCCACGATGCTCTCTAGATTCGCGAGCTGATGACTGACCGCGGAGGGCGTGAGGCCGAGTTCATCGGCGGCGCGGTTGACGCTCTTGGTGCGGGCGACGCTTTCGAACGCGATGATCGACTTCAGGGGAGGAAGGCGCATGGATGCGAGCGTGGAGTTGTCGAGGAGCGGGGCGGTGAAGTTTAGCTCGATTCGTGGGGCATACGCAGTGCAATGGACTCGCAAAGCACAGCCATTTCAGCGCCGCGGGAAGACTTGCGAAACGAATGCTTCCTTCTCTCGACAGGCCGCTAACCGCGCTCCCTACCCACCCGTCCCATCAGATAAAACTCCTCGTTCGGCCGCATGGAGATCACGTTCGCCATGCGGTTCGACAACCCGAAAAACGCCGTGATCGCCGCGATATCCCACGCGTCTTCATCGCTGAAACCGTGTTCGCGCAGCGTGGCAAAGTCTCTATCCTCCACCGTGCCTGAGGCCTGGCAGACCTTCAACGCGAAATCGAGCATGGCCTTTTGACGCGGCGTGATGTCCGCCTTGCGATGATTCACCGCGACCTGATCCGCCACCAGCGCATTCTTCTCGTAGATGCGCAGAATCGCGCCATGCGCGACCACGCAGTAAAGGCAATCGTTCACCGCGCTCGTCGCCACCACGATCATCTCGCGCTCGCCCTTGGTCAGCCCGCCGTCCTTCAGCATCAGCGCATCGTGATACGCGAAGAACGCACGAAACTCGTCGGGCCTGTGCGCAAGCGTCAGGAACACATTCGGCACGAAGCCGGCCTTCTCCTGCACTTCGAGAATGCGCGCACGGATATCGTCCGGCCACGCTTGCGGATCGGGAACGGGGTAGCGGCTGATGGGACGCGTGGTCATCGTTTCTCCGGTCATGGCTTCATCGCGCGACGGTCAGCGACGAAAGCAGCTTCAATAAACTATCCACGTTGACGGGCTTGACGAAGTGATAATCGAAACCCGCTGACTGCGCGCGCAAGCGATCCTCCGCTTGCCCGTAGCCGGTAATTGCGATCAGCATGGGCGCACGTTCGCCCTTGCGCCGCAAGCGCCGCGCCAGTTCGTATCCGTCGATATCCGGCAGGCCGATGTCGAGCAGCGCGACATCCGGATGAAACGGCGGCGCGGCATCGAGCGCTTCGGCCGACGAATACGCCACGCGTGCCTTGTGTCCTTCCGATTCGCACAGCATGGCGAGCGAATCGGCGGCATCGCGATTGTCATCGACCACGAGTATGCGCAACGAAGCATTCGCTTTCGGCGCTTCGGTATCCGACAACGCGCGCGCGGAATGCCGCTCATGATGATGAAGCCGCGGCAGCCGCACCGTAACCGTCGTGCCGAGTCCCGGTCCCGGACTTTGTACGGTGATGGTTCCCTTGTGCATCTCCACGAGCTTCTTCACGAGCGAAAGGCCGATGCCAAGCCCGCCATTCGAGCGGTCCAGCGTGCGCTCGCCCTGCGAGAACAGCTCGAAAACCTTGGGCAGAAGGTCCGCCGAAATGCCCGTGCCGCTATCCGCGATGACGATCGAAACCCACTGTGCATCCGCCTGAACACTCACCGAAATGCGTCCCTGCTCGGGCGTGTACTTGCTCGCGTTATTGAGCACGTTGACGAGGATTTGCGAGAGCCGCGTGACATCGCCGCAGACCCAGGTGGTGGCATCGGGGACATCGACGGCAATATGCTGCGAGCGCGCCTCGACCATGCCGGCAATCGCCTCGACCGCGTGATACACCGCCGTGCCCACGAGTATCGGTTCCACTTGCAGCGCAATGCGCCCCTGCGTGATGCGCGACACTTCGAGCAGGTCATCGACGATACGCGTCATGTGTTCCACTTGTCTGCGCATGAGGTCGATCATCTCGCGCGTTTGCGCCTCGACGTCGTGATCCTTTTGCACGAGGGCAATCGCCGTGCGCAGCGGCGCGAGCGGATTGCGCAATTCATGCGCGAGCATTGCGAGAAACTCGTCCTTGCGACGGCCGGCCTCGCGCAACATGAGTTCCATGTGCTTGCGTTCGGTGATGTCGATCACGCTGCCGATGATGCGCAACGGCACGCCGTCCTTGCTGCGCTGAAGCAGGGCGCTGCCCTGCATCCACTGTTCCCCGTGCATCGTCTGCACACGAAACTCGAACTGGCTGCCCGGATCTTCGCCGGATGCCACGCGCCGCACGTAATGGTCGAGCGTCGCGGCATCGTCGGGATGCACGCGGGCGAGCGCCGCGTCATACGTGATCGTGTCGTTCACCTGCCATTCGCCGCCGGTTTCGAAAAGGAGCGTCCAGGTTTCGAGTTCGAGCGATACGATATGAATCTTGGCCGCCTGCATCGCCACCGTAAGACGCAGGCTGCGCGCTTCGATGGCGGCCTGCGCCTCGTATTGTGGCGTGACGTCGGTGGTCGTGCCGAACCATTCCTGCAGGGCGCCCTGATGATCGTAAAGCGGCGCGGCATGCGCCTGCACGATGCGGTAGGTGCCATCGCGTCTGAACATGCGGAACGTGAGCGTGAGCGCGTTGCCTTGTCGCACGGCGTCGAGCCACGTGCTGCGCGTGCGCTCGCGGTCGTCGGGATGCACGAAGTCGAGCCAGCCGAAGCCCATCAGACGATCGGGCGGCGCGCCCGTGAACTTCTCCCAGTCGCCGCCGGAGGGGCGAATAGCGCCGTTGGCATCGGCGGACCAGACGAGCGCATCCGTCGATTCGACGAGCGCCCGATATCGTCGCTCGGAACGGCTCAGACGCTCTTCGTCCGCGCGCTGTTCGCTTATATCGAAGCTCACGCCGTAGACGCGCGTCAGCACGCCATGCCGGTCGAACTCGGGATGCCCGCGCATGCGCAGCCAGCGATGCTCGGATTGATCGCCATCGAGCATGAAATCGAACTCGAACGGACCGCCGTCGCGCAGTGCTTCGGTGAGCATGCGCTGGAACGGCTCGCGATATTCCGGCGCAACGCGATCCCACACTTCCGAGAGCATGACGGCCTCGGTGCCCGGCGGAAACGAATACAGCGCGGCGAGTTGCGCGGTCATGCGCACCACGCGCGTTTTCATGTCCCATTCCCACGCGCCCATGCGCGCGCCCGCGAACGCAGCCTGCAAACGCCGTTCGCTTGCTTCGTACAAGGCCCATGCATGCCGCGATTCGTGAATGTCGATGGCCACGCCGACCGTATCGCCGAACTCGCCTTCGTCGTCGCGACGCGCCTGTAAGTGAAGCGTATGCCAACGGTAAGCGCCGTCCGCGCGCAAGAGACGCACATCGACATTGCGCAGCAGCGTGCCGTCGCGCATTTGACGGAGCGCATCGAGCACGGGCGGGATGTCGTCGGGATGAACGAAGGCGTCCCAGTGACGGCCTTCGAGTTCCGGCATGGCAATGCCGAGATACCGGCAAGCCCACGGATTGGCGTAGCGGATAGTGCCGTCTCGCGCCGCACGCCAGACGAAGGACGGCAGGAAATGAGCAGGATCGTGCATGGGCGTCTTTGCTTCGAATCACCGGCAAGACGCGTTGCCTGGTGCGATATATGGTTGTGAGCTAGGGGTCGTACCAATAGCTTAGGGATACCATACATCAAAGCGCGGCAACATCGGCGCTTCCGAGCAAGTTCAACACTCGGTAGAGCGTGTGATTCGGTACAAAGTGCGCTGCGAACGCCCGTTCGCGGCGCTATGTACTCTGCACTTCGTTAAGAGAACTAGCCTGCTTCGCCTACGTCTTTCGGATCGGGCAGCTTGCCTCCTTCGCTGCCCTTGGCGGGTTCTGGCTCGTTCTTTAGTTCACTTTTCTGCTCATCGGAAAGACGCCGGTCAGCCACGTTCGGATCTTCGCTCGTCTGCTTTGGCGGCGTCTGTCGTTCGTTTTGCTCGCTCATGTGCGCTCCACGCGTTGGGTTCGATGGAGCATATTGCACGCGGCGTGCCCAGGCTTCTAGCGTTACTCGTCGATGGTCCCGTGCACGCCTTGCTCGCCATGCTTCCAGTAAGCCGAAGCCCGAATGCGCCGCTTGTCGAGACCGCGTTCGTTGCACAGCAACTGGCGCACTGCGCGCATGAGCGTGGCTTCGCCGGCGGCCCAGACGTATCCGTCGCCTTCGGGCAGATACGTGTAGCGCAAGGCGTGCAAGAGCGCGGCATGTGCATCGTCGCTGTCGCTGCGATAAATCCACTGCGCGAAGAGATCGGCACGCGTGTCGAGTTCGATATGCGCCGCTGGGTCCGCCGCCTGAATCAGCGTGGCCACGCGTGTACCGGCAGGCAATTCTTCGAGCCGCCGCGCGATGGCGGGCAGGGCGGTTTCATCGCCGATCAAGAGATGCCAGTCGAATTGCGCGGGAATGACGAACGAGCCACGCGGCCCGCCGATGCCGAGGTACTGCCCTGGCTTGGCTTGTGCCGCCCACGCGGTGGCCGGCCCGGCTTCGTGCATGGCGAACTCGAGGTCGAGCTCGCGCGCGGCGCGATCGAAGCGGCGCGGCGTGAAATCCCGCGCGACGGGGCGCGGCTTGTCCGGATCGAACACTGGACCATTCGGGCCTGCTTGCGGCACTACGGGCTTGTCCTCGCCCGGCAGCGGGAAAAACACCTTGACGTGGTCGTCGAACGAGGCGCTTTCGAAGTCGGCGAGATCGTCGCCTCGAAGCGTCACGCGCACCAAATGCGGGTTGAGCGTGGCAACCTGCGTGACTTGCAGCAATCGAAACTTGAGCGCATGCCGCACGCGCGTGACTTCCAGTTCGGGACGGTGTTGCAGTGCGGATTCTGTCATCGTGTGTCGCTCCTTTACGCCTGCTTGGGCGCGGGATTCTGTTCGATCTCGGCGGTCGCGCGCGCCAGAATTTCGGCGATACGGCGTTGCTCGTCCGGCGATACATCGGTGCGCAAGACCAGCGCGCGTTTCAGCGCTCGGCGCGCGGCGATCAGCTCGGGCGTCCAGCCGTTGTCGGCGGCGGTATCGTCGCTTTCCTCGCCGGCATAGGCGCGGCGCACGAGGTCCATCTTGCGGGCAAAGTGCGTGAGCTTCGCGAGCATCAGGTCGATGCGTTCGCGGTTCGCTGCCAGATAGTCGCGGCCCGCGTCGGACAGCGCGTAGCGCTTGCGGTTGCCTTCCACTTCGACAGTCGCGTAGCCGATTTCTTCCAGGTATGTCAGCGCCGGATAGACCATGCCGGGGCTCGGGGCATAGAAACCGTTCGAACGGTCTTCGAGCGCCTTGATGAGTTCGTAACCGTGACGCGGCGCCTCGGCCAGCATGGCGAGCAGCAGCAGTTGCAGGTCGTCCGAGGAGAACTTGCGGCCGCGCGGCATGCCGTCTTCGCCGCCTAAGCCACCGCGTCCGCCACGGCCACCGAAGCCGCCGCCGAAGCCGCCGCCGAAGCGGTCGTCTCCGCCGCCACCTCCGCGTCCGTGCCGGCCGATCAGCCCCAGGCGGGAGAAGGCGAAACGCTCGACCCACTCGGGCGCGTTGCGAATGTCGAAGGGAAAATCGAAGCCAGCCGCGCGAGAACCCGCGTCGCGCCCGCGATGAAAACATTTGGATCGCATGAGATCACTCCTTAGATATCGTAAAACATATCTAAAGATATATATCGTAAGAGCGTCTGTCAAGCGACTATTTCAGGATGAGCAGCCGTCCGGCGATGCCACCTACAATCCTTCGATATTCACCCCTACCTAATCACGCAGGAAACTCAGATGACTCACTTCCGCTCCGTCGCCCTTGAACACGCAAGCCGGTTGATCAATCACGGACCCACCGTGCTCGTCACGAGCGTTCATGGCGAACGTCGCGACGTGATGGCCGCGGCCTGGTCGATGCCAGTCGAATTCACGCCGCCGCGCATCGCCGTGGTCATCGACAAGAGCACTTACACGCGTGAACTCGCGATGGCGAGCGGCGTGTTCGGCGTCGTCATTCCGGGCGCGGCGGCTATCGACTTGACGTTTGCGGTCGGCTCGACGAGCGGACGCGAGATCGACAAGTTCAAGACTTTCGGGATCGAGACGATAAAAGGACCAGTGCTCGGTCTTCCGTTGATCGAGACGAACTGTGCGGCTTGGCTGGAATGCCGGCTCATCAGCGAGCCGCATACCGAAGACGCCTATGACACGTGCTTCGCCGAAGTCGTGTCCGCTGCGGCCGACGAACGCATTTTCTCTAACGGTCATTGGAACGTGGATGACTCCAATGCGTCGCTGCATACCATCCATCATCTTGGCGCGGGCAAGTTCGTGCGCGGCTCATCCATGCAGCAAGCCAAGCCGCTCACGCGATAAAACTTGCCGCTTGTCGAGGCTGTCGTCGGTCGATCTGACGCGGCCTTGTACGCCTTTAGAGCGCATGTTCTAAGCGTGATTTAAAAGGTCTAAAGAATCTCTTTTCCCGGTCGTTAAGCAGTCGACGAACGCGAGGCACCGATGGTGCACTTGCGTCGCAAATAACAAGCACGCGATCCGTCACATGAACTCGGACGTGTGCGATAGGTGGGTGAGGACAGGTTTCATACAGTCACGGGCTTGCTGCGAAAGCGGCGCGCCGGTGTGACTGCCATGAAGGCCGCTCGCACCATCCGGGGAAAGGGGTGTGGTATGAAACAACGGTTTTCGGGTTTGCGATTCGTCGTTTATCTCGTGGGCTTCACGGGGCTACTGTGGCTGAGACTTTTGATCTCACCCGATGGCAAAAGCGGCGTGTTGGCCTTCTTCGCGTGCGTGGCCTCGCTCGCGGCGGCTTATCTGGTTTATTACGCGGCGTCGGAGGGTTACTTTCGCAACCTTGCCGGTGGCGTGGTGGTTTATCTTGCCATCGCGGCAGTGGTCGTGGCGTGTCCGCCATTCGTCTTGCTGCTTGCGTTCTGGTCGGTGACGAGCCTCTTCAAGCAACGCCGCGCGCTGCTCATGCATGCGCTTGCAAGCGTCACATTGTTCCTGCTCATCTTTCCGATGCCGCTCGCCGAGCGCCTTGGCATGCCTGAACTTGCGGGTGCGCCAGCGGGTCTCGCGTATTTGGTGTTTTCGCTCGCGTGGTCGGCTGTGGCGGCGCGCAGTCCGTTGAAGATCGGCCTCTTCAAGTTCGCGACGATGCTTGTGGCCCTGCCGCTCATTGGTACTTTCGTGTCGCTGGTTGGCGGCGGGATGCTGAATCGTCCGGAGCGGCGTGTGCGTAATTCGCTGGCACGTTCGCGACGGGCGATGCAGTTGGCTTTGCCTGCGCCCGAGGCTACAGCGGCTTCTTCCGCCTCGCGTGTGGCTTCGACCGATGCCGGATTGGCGTTGCCTGCCGCCTTGATCGCGGGGATCGCGGCTGAGGTGCTGATGCCGGTGGCTGTCGCGGCTGAGTAGGAGAGGTGTTTCGCCGATATGCTTGGTGGATGAGCGTATCGGCGGGGATGTTGGAGGCAGCTTGTCGGCACGCGGAAGGCAAAGCCGCAGCCCACTAAGCCTTCACCACCAACCTAGCCTCCAACCCACCCCCCTCACGCTCATGCAGCGTGAGCGTCGCATCCATCGCAAGCGTCAATTGACGCGCAATCGCGAGCCCCAGGCCGGTCCCTCCGGTCTGCCGGTTACGCGATCCTTCCAGCCGCACGAACGGCTCGAACACCGCTTCCAGCGACTCGGCCGGAATACCCGGTCCGCGATCCAGCACCACGATCGAAGCGCCTCCGTCCGGCAGTCCGCCGATCTCGATCTCCGCTGCTCCGGCGAACTTGAGCGCGTTATCCACGAGATTGCCGACGATCCGTCGCAACGCCTGCGGCCGCGTCACCATCGTGCCGCCGATACTTCCCTTGAGCGACACGACCTTGCCCGCATCGAGATAATCGTTGAGAAGGCTCTCGAACAGCGCGTCCGAATCGACACGGAGCGGCGCCTCGGTCGTGCCGTGCAACGTCCGTGCATAAGTCACGCCTTCCTTCACGAGCGTTTCCATCTCCTGCAAATCCTGCTGTAACCTGAGACCGGCAGGATTTTCATCCATCGTGTCGACGCGCAATCGCATGCGCGTAATCGGCGTCTGCAAGTCATGCGTGATGGCCGCGAGTATCTGCATGCGCTGGGTCATGTACATCGAGACGCGGTCTTGCATTGCGTTGAATGCCTTGGCCGCGCGCGTTACTTCGTCCGGACCGTGCTCGGGCAGACGCGTGGCCTTGAGGTCCGGACCGAGCGTGTCCGCGGCTTCGGCCAATTGCTTGAGCGGGCGCGTCGCGATACGCACCGCGAGCCAGCAACATGCCGCGAGCAGCACGAGTTGTCCTGCAAGCACGAGCGGCAGCCACGCGGACAGCGGCGTGCCGACCATCGGATGCATGTCGATGGTGAGCGGGCTGCCATCGGTGAGACGCAAGTGAACCTGCATGCGTTCGGCATCGCCGGGAACGGCATTGACCGTCAGCGGATAACGCTTGCCGATGCCATCCGCAATCGACTTCGCAAAGCGCTCGGAAAGCGCGGCATCGAGCGGCGTGCCGCTTTCGCCCGGCCCGAGGATGAATTGATAGCTGCGGCGCGCCAGTCGCGGCAGCCACTCGGCGCGTTCGGCGGGCGGCAGATGATCGAGCAGCGCCACGGAACTCGTCACCTCGCGCTCGACGTAGCCGACCATCACGTTGGTCATCGACTGATCGCGCTCGGTCATCGTGATCCAGAACGACAGCGTCTGCGCAAGCGCGATACCCACGAACAGAATCACCGCGAGCCGCGCGAACAGCGTGCGCGGCCAGGGCAAAAACCGTGGCGGATGCGCGGGCGATGTCGTTGCACCGAGCGCGCTCATGACGATGCATCCAGCGGCGTGACCGCAGCGGAAAACACGTAGCCTTCGCTGCGCAACGTCTTGATGTAGCGCGGCTCGCGCGCCTCGTCTCGCAGACGCTGACGCAAACGGCTCACCAGCAGATCGATGGAGCGGTCGAAGGCATCGGCCTGACGGCCTTGCGTCAGGTTGAGCAATTGATCGCGCGTAAGCACGCGTTGCGGATTGTCGAGGAACACGCGCAGCAGGCGATATTCCGCGCCCGACAGCGCCACCATGGTGCCTTCTGCATCGAGCAGATGGCGCGCGGTGGTGTCGAGCCGCCAGTCGCCGAAGCCCAGCATTTGCGCCGATTCGGTCACTTCCATTCCCGGCGGCAACATGCGTGTGCGACGCAGCACGGACCGAATGCGCGCGAGCAGTTCGCGCACGGCGAAGGGCTTGGGCAGGTAGTCGTCCGCGCCCATTTCGAGGCCGAGAATGCGGTCGGCTTCCTCGTTGCGCGCGGTGAGCATAAGCACGGGCACCGCGCGGAACTTGCTCGCGCGCAATTCGCGGCACAACACGAGGCCGTCCTCGCCGGGCAGCATCAGGTCGAGCACGATCAAATCCGGCGCGCCTTGTTCGAGCGCCGCGCGCATCTGGCGTCCGTTGGCTGCGAGCGAAACGCGCATGCCATTCTTTTCGAGGTAGGTCGCGAGCAACTCGCGGATACCGCGATCGTCATCGACGATCAGCACATGGTCGGTCGTTTCCATCGATAGCTCACGGCTTCTTGCGCTTGATCTGCACGCGGCCCGTGGCTATTGAGAGGCACTGCGCCGGACGGGCCAGTTCGGTTGCGATACCGCCGAATAAAAACGCTGCGACGGCGAAGAACTGCTTCATTTCAATCTCCCGCGTGATCGCTGTGTCTGCGTTATAGCGCAAAACGCGAGCGGTTTTGTATCGCAGTGTATCCGGACTTTCTCGCGACACATGCGGATTCACTCGCCGGTCTTGAACGGCGCTTCGTATCGCAATGTATCCGCGCTGCCTTCGATACAAAACATTGCTCACGCAACACACAGCGGATACGTCCGAACGTTTTAATGCTTCAACGACGGCGTTGGCGGATTTCAAGCGTCGCCTCTCACCCACCAGTTAAGGAGTAGCACCATGAAGATTTCTATCTTTGCTTTCGCTCTCGTTGCAAGCGCCATGACGGGCATTGCTCACGCGGAGGTCCACGCCACGTCGACGCAACCGCAGGTCGGCAAGACACGCGCGCAATTGAAGCACGAACTCGTGCAAGCGCAAAAGAACGGGCAGATCGCGGCGCTCGCGAATCTGTATCGCGGTAGCTGATCGGCACGCATTGTCTCAATCCATTTCGTGAGGTTCACCATGTTCAAGAAGCTCTTCACCGCTGCAGTCGTCGTTGCTAGCGCCACTGCCGCAGGCTCCGTTTTCGCAAGCAGCGGATACGGTCCCGCGCCGCACGGTGACACGTCGGCCGGCGTGCGCGCATCGCAACGCGCTCAGCGTGTGCAGTCCATCAACGATAGCGGCATGCAGGACTTTGGCGGCATGCGCGATGTCCAGACGCAATCTGGCAGCGCATCGACGATCACGACTTTCCCGACGAGCGGCACGGGTTCGCTCTTCGCGCACCACTAACGCCTTGATCAACGCCTACCGAAGGAGATGAACACCATGACGCAACTCAACAAGCTTCTCTACACCGGCAAGACACACGTGACCGGAGGCCGCGATGGCGCGGCGTGCAGTTCCGACGACCGGCTGAATGTCAGGCTCACGCCGCCCGGCGCGCCTGGCGCGGGGACCAATCCCGAGCAATTGCTCGCAGCGGGATGGTCCGCATGCTTCATCGGCGCGATGGGCAAGGCGGCCGCGAAACTGCAAGTGAAGTTGCCGGCCAATACCGCCGTCGATGCAGAGATCGATCTGGGTATGAATGGCGATGCGTACTTGCTGCGCGCGCGCCTGAACGTGAGCTTGCCGGGCATCGAACGTGATGCGGCGCAGGCGATCGTCGAGGGCGCGCATCGAACCTGTCCGTATTCGAAGGCGACGCGCGGGAATATCGATGTGACCATTACGGTAGTTTGAAGCCGCAAAAACTAAGCGCAGCCATGCAAAGTGCACTGGCTGCGCTTCTTTCTGCTGGCCGTTCAAAGCGGGAAAGCTCCCGCTCGCGATACTCGAGACTTACTTCTTCGCTTCGGCAAAGCGCCGCGCGACTTCCTTCCAGTCGATCACATTGAAGAATGCGGCGATGTATTCGGGCCGGCGATTCTCATACTTCAGATAATAGGCGTGCTCCCATACATCGAGACCGAGAACCGGCGTATTGCCCGAGCCGATTCCCGACATCAACGGGTTGTCCTGATTGCCCGTGCTTTCGACCGCGAGTTTGCCCTGCGGTGTCACGCTGAGCCACGCCCAGCCGCTGCCAAAGCGCGTGAGTGCGGCCTTGGTGAAAGCTTCCTTGAAGGCATCGAAGCCGCCGAGGTCGGTATCGATAGCTTGGGCCACTTCGCCTTCCGGCTTGCCGCCGCCTTGCGGAGACATGATGGTCCAGAAGAGGCTATGGTTCGCGTGGCCGCCGCCGTTATTGCGCACCGGGGTGCGGACCGCTTCGGGCAGTTTGTCGATCTGCGTGATCAGTTGCTCGACCGGCAAGTCCTTGTGCTCCGAACTCTCCAGCGCGGCATTCAGATTATTCACATAGGTCTGATGATGCTTCGTGTAATGCACTTCCATCGTGCGCGCGTCGATGTTCGGCTCGAGTGCATCGTAAGCGTAGGGCAGGGGAGGCAGGGAATAAGCCATTGCGAATCTCCTTTTTGACGATGAGAGGAATCAATGCCGGGCCGGGCCGCTGGCGGAAAGCGCCAGACTGGCGTTTTCGATGGTCCGGGCAATGAGGGAATGCGGCCCATGACGGGCGACGTGGCGGATCAGCGCCACGTGTGTTTCGCGGCTGTGACGCAAGGCGGCTTGCCGGATCGTGACCGGCCGCTCTGCGCTTACGGACAGCGCCAGAAGTGCTTCGTGCGCCTCGCAGCGCAACTGCGCGGCGGCGTCCTGATTGCCTTGTTCTGCGTAGTGATCGGCGAGGTTGTGATGCGAGACGACGAGCGCCGCGATACAGTCCTCGCCGCGTCCGGGCGGCGGTGCTTCGATGAGTCGACGCGCGATCTCAAGTGCGTGCTCGAAGGTCGAGCGTGCTGCCGTGGTCTGTTGTTCCGCTGCGGCTTTGATCGCTTGCCGCATGAGTGCTTCCCACACGGGAAGACTCGGGCTGTCTTGTGCCGATATGTCCACGGCTTCGAATTCGATTCGTTCGTGCATGGCGTAGGCTCCAGTTCCTGCGCCCTTTGCGTCGACGAAAAGCCTGCGTACTCGGGACAAACAATGATAACCAGTATCGAGGGAGTCTGCACGCGGGGGCTAAACCTCGCGTAAAGCGAAAGCTTGCACGGTTGCCATGCGCGGATCATAGAGCAACTAACCGTCTTCCTCCTGACCGTCGACGAATTGGCCCACCAGTAGTCTATTAGCGACTCCGCTTGCCAACATGATTTCCAAATAAAGACAGTGGCATGGTCAAGCCGTATCACTCGATGCATCCCGATGCGCCTGCGCAAACTCCGCCATGCTCTTGAACCGAAAGTCGATGCGAGGTTGCGCGCCTGGGTCCATCGTTGCGCCGAAGCCCAGCTGCCCGTGCCGTCGATAAATCCAGCATGACGTCAGCCCGATTTCGTTCGCGGGCTTGTGATCGTGAAACAGGCTTTCCGCGACGTGAAGAATCTGCTCCTTGCGAATGCCTCGGCTTGCAAGCTTCTCCAGCAAATACTCGAAGTTACGTTGTGATGGCTTGTATGCGCCGACATCCTCGGCGGTGACGATGCCGTCGAATTCCACCTGCAACTTCGCGTTGCTGAACGCAAAGCTTTCGTTATCGACGTTCGAGAGAATCACAAGCTTGAAATGCTGCTTCAGATAACAAAGCGCTTCGGCGGAATCCGCAAACGCAGGCCAGTTGCGGATGGACCGACCATACGCGACGCATTCTTCCTGCGTGTAAGAGAGTCTCCATTCCTCGGCGAGCCGCTTGTAAACGATAGCCAGCACCTCCTGATAGCGCTTGCCTGGCGTGTAGTGCTGCTGCGAAGACTCGTGACGCGCATGCGCTTCGAGTACCTGATCGCGCGTGGGCGGCGGAACCGCGCGTTCGAGCAATGGCCGCAAGCCTTCGAGAATGCCGGTTTCCCAGTCGATCAAGGTTCCGTAGCAGTCGAAGGTGAGCGTATCGAAATCGGTGAGATTCACTGCGGCTCCTTTTTGGCGTTGGTAACGAACACCCGGTATCTTGCCGCAGATTATAATATGAGCAAATCACTCATTTTAGAACGATAAGGCCGCATGATGGCGCAAGCTCGCAACGCTCCCCGGCAGGACCGTTCGATAAGGACTATCGATTCCATCGTGGATGCCGCCGCGCGCCTGCTCGGTGAACGCGGCCAGCTTCTGACGACGAATGCGGTCGCAAAAGCGGCGGGCGTGAGCATCGGTTCGCTGTATCGATACTTTCCAGACAAGGGCGCGTTGATCGACGCCGTCCGCCAGCGTCATCGCAATGATCTGCTTCCCGTGCTGCAAGTTGGACGTGGGCAAGTCGCCGCGTTCGTCGACGGGATGATCGAGGTGCATCGCCGCAATCCTGCCGCGCAGCGTGTGCTGCTCGAAGAGGGACGCTGCGAAGCCGAATGCAGACGAGCGTACGAAGCGCTCTTCGCGGCCTTGACGCGATGCTCCGCGGAGCACAGGCGCATTGGCGCTGAAGTGTTTGCGGGCGCGGTGGGCGGCGCGCTTGAGGAGGCGGCGCGCAACGAACGCTTGGCATCACCCGTGTTTCGATGGGAACTGATCGCGCTCGTCGAGGCTTACACGAGCAAGCCGCGCCCTGCAAAAGCAGTCACGATCGAGCGCGCACCGCAAACGTCGCGAGCAAACAAGCGTCAGCCGCGTGCCCATTTGCGCCTGCGTAAATCGCCGACGCAGCCGCGCTCGTCGGAGACTGTCGCCGCCATCGTGGAAGCCGCGGCTCAAGTGCTCGAAAGCGAAGGCTTCGAAGGCTTCAATACGAATGCAGTCGCCGCGCGTGCCGGCGTGAGCATCGGCTCGCTGTATCAGTACTTCCCGGGCAAGGACGCGCTGACCGTTGCGCTCATCCATCGTGAGACGCAACGCTTCTACGATGACGCAGCCATCGCGCTGGATAAGCGAAGCGGCAAGGCGGCGCTCGAATATTTGATCGGCGCGTCGGTGCGTCAGCAACTCGAGCGTCCGATGCTCGCGCGTCTGCTCGATATCGAGGAGAGCCGTCCGGCCTTGCGCGATGAGCTTGCCAAGGTGGACCTCGCGGGGCTGTTTGCTGCAATCGTAGCGAGAGCGGCTCCGAAGCATCCGCAACCGGAAATAGCGGCAGGCGACCTGTCGGCGATTATCCGAGGCATGACCGACGCGGCGGGCGAACGCGGGGAACGCGACCTCGAACGTCTGCAACGGCGCGTTCGCGCGGCGGTTTTCGGGTATCTCGCGCGCGAGAGCTGAACATGCGAATGTGAGCAAGCGCAAAGCAAGCACGGGCGTGCCAAGCCGCGACGAACCGCGCCATGCGGACTTCACGCCGCGCGCGTGGAGGCGCTCGATGCGAGTTGTCCAATGTGAGCTTTTACTTTTATTCTGACGTCGTCGAGCGAAACGGCATGGGCCTTCGCCATTAACAGATGAGAGCGACGATGACAGAAACCATCAAGAGCATGAAGCTCAACCACCTGAGCTTTCCTTCACGCGATACTGCTGCAACCGCGAAGTTCTTCGAGCACTATCTGGGCTTCACCGTCTCAGGAAGCTGGGACAAGTCGTACATTTTGAAGCGTCCGGGCTTCGACGTGGTAATCGATCATGTCGAAAGCGATGACGTCACGTGGCCCCGGAATTTCCACGCGGGCTTCGAACTGCCCACTGTCGATGCGTTGCAGGAACTCTATGATCGCTTCAAGCAAGAGGGTGTTCAGATGGAAACGGCGGTCTTCAACAATGGCCGTGGCTCGCGCTTCTTTTGCCGCGCGCCGGGCGGTGTGATGTTCGAGTTGAATACGCGTTCGGACGCCGCACCGGAGTTTCGCGGCACGTTCGACGAGTAAGCATCGAGCGTAGATTGCAAAAGCCGCATTGCCCCGGAAAGGCAATGCGGCTTGTGTCGTTTCGCGAGACGCCTCGCGGCGTAGTCGAGTTACTGCGAAAGCACGACTTGCGCGATGATCCCCGAAGCAACGGCGACGAGCAGATAGTCGCCACCCACGCCTACCCACTGATAGCCGCGCGGCGGCTGACGCAGGCCGTGTTCATGGTAGTTATCGACGACGTATTGATGGTCACGATAGTCTTGCGACAGATGCTGACCTTTCTGCCAGTCTGAATGGCGCGGGCCGTTGTCCGCATGCTCGGGCGGGCGCGGTGCGTCATGTCCGTAATTAGCAGGGCCGTGTCCTGGTTGGCCAGGACCGCCATGATTTTGCGGGCCGCCGTGCTTTTGTCCCGGACCGCCACCGTGGTTCTGATCCGGACCGCCGGGGCCTTGCTGCGCAAAGGAAGCGCCGGCGGCAAGACTCAAGGTCGCGCACAACAGCGCGGCAACGATTCGATTCTGCTTCATGTTGATTCTCCAATCGAGTGAGTGGTTCGCGTGCATCGCCTGATGCGTGCGCTGCGAATCGATGAGCGGACTTTACTCAAAGCCGAAAGAAAACGGGGTGAGCAGATGTAAGCGTCGCTTACGTATGATTACGGCGAGGGGGAGCAGACACGCGAAGGAAACAGATCGAGGCAATTACCGCCTGGCCGGGTACTTCGACATCTGTCGGTACACTTGGAAGGCAGGCCGCGTGGACTGCATGACCAGCAATGAGGCTGTCCAACGGATGGAGCGACATGCAGACCTATTATCTTGCCATCGATGTCGGGACGGGCAGCGTGCGAGCCGCACTCGTCGATGCGCGTGGCGTGGTGCGCAGCATCGCCGCACACGAGCACGAGCAAATCGTGCCGCGTTACGGCTGGTCTGAGCAACGCCCAGCGGACTGGTGGGAAGGCGCCGCGCGCTCGATACGCGAAGTGCTCGACGACGTTCCGGATGCAGCTTCCCATGTCGTCGCGATATGCGCATGCGGCCAGATGCACGGCACGGTGCTGATCGACGCCGATGGTCAACTCACACGCGATACCGCGCCGCTCTGGAACGACAAGCGCACCTTCGCACAGGTCGCGGCGTTTTGCGCGCGCCACGCAAGCGCCTCGTATCTCGCGAAGACCGCGAACCCCGCGACGCCCGCGTGGCCCGGTTTCAAGCTGCAATGGATCAAGGAGCACGACCCGTCGGCTTATGAACGCGCGAGCACGGTGTTCATGCCGAAGGACTATGTGAACTTCAAACTCACGGGCGAACGTGCGTGCGACTGGAGCGATGCATCGACGAGCTTCATGATGGACCCTCGCACGCGCGAGTGGTCGCAAGACATGCTGACCTTGCTCGGGCTCGATGCCGCGAAGCTCGCGCCGATTCGTGCGCCGCTCGACATACTCGGCGGCGTGACGCACGAAGCGGCCGCCGCAACCGGTTTGCGCGCGGGTACGCCGGTGCTGGTTGGCGGCGCGGATTATCCGGTGTCCGTGCTCGGCTCGGGCGTGTTCGAGCCGGGGCTGGCATCGGATATCACGGGCACATCGTCGATCATCACGATCATCGCCGACACACCGATGCTGCATCCCGAAGTGTCGAATCTGGCGACTTGCGAAGGGCTGTGGGGACGCTTCATGTTGCTCGATTCGGGCGGCGATGCCATGCGCTGGGCGCGTCGCGCGTTCCATGAAAACGCGCTGTCCTACGACGATGTCGCTGCCAAGGCCGCAAGCGCGCCGGTGGGTTCGGAAGGTTTGTTCTTTCTGCCGTATCTCACAGGCGAGCGTCTCGGCGAGCACGCTAATTCGCGTGCACAGTTCTTCGGTATTGCGGCGAGTCACGGGCTCGCCCATCTACATCGCGCGGTGCTCGAAGGCGTTGCATTTGGCGTGCGTCGGCATATCGCGCTCATCAAGCCCGAAGGCGTGGGTATCGAGCGGCTCGTTGCGGCAAGCGGCGGCGCGAAGGCGTCGCTTTGGCTCGATATCAAGGCCAGCATGTACCGCACGCCCATTCTCGTGCCGGCGCAAGTGGAATGCGGCGTGATAGGCTGCGCCATTCTTGCTGCAACCGCGCATGGCCAGTTTGCACGTCTCGCCGACGCCGTGCGCGCCTTCGTGCAGTTCGAGCGCGAAGTGCAGCCCGACCCGCGTGCGAGCGATACCTATGACCGCATGATGCCGATTTTCGAGCGCCTTTATGTGCACTCGCAGCAGTTTTACGACGATCTCGACCGACTCTTTCCAGACAACCCAACCTCTACATGACGAATCAGACTTCCTCCATCAAGGCTGTCCTTTGGGACATGGACGGCACGCTCGCCGAAAGCGAACCGCTTCATTTGAGCACGCTGGTTGCGGTGCTTGCGCATCACGGCATCGAAGCGGGCGACGAATTGCATCCGCTGATCTTCGGTAAGACAGGGCGCGAAGTGCACGCGCTGTGTAGCGAACGCTTTGGCATCGAGACGGACTTCGCGGACTGGTCCGCGTTTCGCGCACGGCATTATCTCGAAGGCGCGCCTCGGCTCGTGCCGCGTCCTGGCGCGCTCGAGGTGTATCGCGCGGTGAAGCGGGCGGGCATAACGCAAGGAATCGTGTCCAATTCGTCGCGCATGTTGCTTGAAGCGAACTTGCGAGCACTGGGCATCGAGGAACCGCAACTCGTGAGCGTCAGTGTGAACGACGTGCGCAACGGCAAGCCGAGCGCCGAGCCGTACGAACGCGCGGCGTGGCTCATGCGTCTTGAGCCGGAGGAAGTGGTCGTCGTGGAAGACAGTCCCACTGGGGCGCGCGCCGCGATCGCGGCGAACATGCGCGTGCTGGCCTGGCCTTTCGACGATGCTGGCGCCGCGCTTTTTTCAAACGATGCGCAAATCGTCCGCTCCGCCGAGGAGCTTGCCAAGGCGCTGGGCGTAAATCTGGCCTAAGCAAGAAGGTGCCGGTGTTTTCAGGTGCGCCGCTTGCTAAAGCGAGATGGCAATCGGTGCATGCCTTCATTAAGCGAGCATGATTCTATGCAAAGCACGCGCTTAATGACGCGCTAATATGAATGGCTGCACATGGAACGTGCTTCGTTCGCATAAGGCGCCGCGCGCTGCGAACGGACGCTCGGAAAAGAAGGAGACACCATGCTTACGCTCTATCATCGAGGTGTAGCGCTACAGCCGTCCGCAGGTCGAAGCGGCAAGCTGTTCGTATCGCGCGTATCGATTCTGGAAGAAGACGGCGAGGAGACGGTACTGCGCGAGTTGGGCGCATTTCCCAGCCGCGACGCGGCGCTGCAGTTTGCACTGACATGCGGCACCGCTTTCGTCGATGGTGAACCACTGCCTGTTGCGCCACAATCCGTCGTGCGTGACGAGGAATCGAAAAACGCCGGTCTTTGAAGACCGGCGTTTTTTTGCTTCAGGGTGTGAGTACCACCTTGATGCAACCGTCCTCCTTGTCGCGGAAGGTCTTGTACATTTCCGGTCCTTCCGCAAGCGAGACGCGGTGCGTGATGACGAACGAGGGGTCGATCTGACCTTCCTGAATGCGGCTGAGCAGGTCGTCGGTCCAGCGAGCCACGTGCGTCTGACCCATGCGCCAGGTGAGGCCCTTGTTCATCGAGGCGCCAAAGGGAATCTTGTCGATCAGTCCGCCATAGACGCCCGGTACCGACAGAATGCCTGCGGGACGGCACACGTAGATCATCTCGCGCAACACGTGCGGCCGGTCCGACTCGAGCATGACCGCCTGCTTGGCGCGATCGTAAAGCGAGTCGAACGAGCCCGTGGCGTGCGACTCCATGCCAACAGCATCGATACACTTTTCCGGGCCCTTGCCTTGCGTGAGGTCGGCAAGGCGCTCGACCACGCTCTCTTCCTTGAAGTTGATGGTGGTGGCGCCAGTGACGCGCGCCATTGCAAGGCGTTCAGGCACGCAGTCGATTACGACGACATGCTTTGCACCAAGCAGAAACGCGCTGCGAATCGCCATTTGTCCCACCGGTCCCGCGCCCCAGATCGCCACGGTGTCCGTTGGCTCGATATCGCAGTTGATCGCCGCTTGCCAGCCTGTCGGGAAGATGTCGCCGAGGAAAAGCACTTGTTCGTCTGAAAGGCCATCGGGAATCTTCACGTGCGTTTTATCGGCGAAAGGTATGCGTACGTACTCGGCCTGGCCGCCGGCATAGCCGCCCGTCAAATGCGTGTAGCCAAAGAGACCCGCCGTGGTGTGTCCGAAAACCTTGTCGGCCGTGCTCTTGTTGCGATTACTGCGCTCGCACACGGAGAAATTGCCGCGCTTGCATTGATCGCATTCGCCGCAAAAGATGGTGAACGGTACGACTATGCGGTCGCCGACCTTGAGCGCAGCGTTTTCGGCGCCGACTTCGACCACTTCGCCCATGAACTCGTGGCCCATGATGTCGCCGGATTCCATGCCCGGCATGAATCCATCGAACAGATGCAGGTCCGAGCCGCAGATGGCGCAACTCGACACCTTGATGATCGCGTCGCGCGGATGTTCGATCTGCGGGTCCGGTACCGTGTCGTAGCGAATGTCCTTCTTGCCGTGCCAGGTAAGCGCTTTCATTGGAAGTATCCTTGTCCTTGAGAGTGAACTGTCGACGAAGCCTTACTTGTTGGTTGGCTCGCCGGGATCTTCGATGCCCTTTTCCATATTGTCCTTCTGGTCACCGTAGTCCTTTTGATTCGCACCGTTCGTTATCTCGACGTCACCCTTCAGCTTGCGATCTTCGTTGCCGGTGAGTGTGCCGATGGCCGTGTCGGTCCAGCCCTTTATTTGTTCCTTGATGCCTTCTTTCTGATCCTTGTTCATTGCGTTCTCCGTGCCATGTATCGGAAGCCTAAGAGTCTCTTGCGCCAATCGTTGGCGTCGATACAGGTCAGCAACGCGTGTGCCTTCGCGCGTGTATACATTGCGCGAGCGCTCCGGCCGACATGCGGCACTACGATTGCTGCGAGAAAGAAGTGCGCTTCATGGTTCGACATCGCGCATCGAATCCACGCCTGATCTGTGCGTCCGGATGTGATTCGTCTGTTTATCCATCCGATCACTTAAACGCAACTATCAGGAGCAACAAGATGAACACGCCCGCCGAAACCCCCATGACCGATGATCCGAAAAGCGACGACGAAGTCGAATCCGGCACGGACGATGCGCTCACCACGGATGTATCGGAAACCGACGACGAAGGAACGACTGTCCGCGAAGCGGAAGTAGACCCGGACGATCTGACGGAGATCGAGCCGGAAGGAGACGATAAGTCTTGATGTAAAGCGTTGTGAGCGGCGCGGTCCGAATGGCCCGCGCCGCTTATTGTGTGTCTGATCAGCCGAGCGCCTGACTGGCCGTCGCCGCACGTCCGCGCAGCCAATTGATGCTCGCAAAAAGCAGCACGGCGAAGACGATCAGCATGGTCGCGACCGCGAGTATGGAAGGGTCGATCGAATCGCGGATGCCGCTCCACATCTGACGCGGTACGGTCTTCTGATCCGGCCCGCCGATGAATAGAATCACGATGACTTCATCGAATGAAGTGGCAAAGGCAAACACGCTGCCTGTGGCGACTGCAGGCATGATCAGCGGTAACGTCACACGCCTGAACGTGATCCATGGCGCCGCGCCAAGACCGGACGCCGCACGCAGCAGGCTCTGATCGAACGACAGCAGCGAAGCCGTCACGGTGATGACCACGAATGGCGTACCAAGCGCCGCATGCGCGAGCACGACACCCGGATACGAGTTGACGAGACCGAGCGGCGCGAAGATTAGATAGAAGCCCGCAGCCACGACGACGATGGGTACGATCATCGGTGAAATGATGATGGGCATGATGAGCGAGCGCCACGGAAATTGCGCGCGGCTCAGGCCCAGCGCGGCCAGCGTGCCGAGACAGGTCGCGATCAACGTCGACGCCGCGCCAATGCCGATGCTGTTCAATAGCGAGCGCTGCCAGTCCGCGCTCGTCAACGCCTGCTCGTACCAGCGCATTGAAAAGCCCTGCATCGGATATGAAAAGTACGAACCCGAATTGAACGAGAGCGGAATGATCGCGAGTATGGGCGCGATCAGAAAGAACAGGACGATCGCCGTATGCACGCGCACCCAGCGATTCGCCACGCGTTCGGTCAGCACGGTATTGCGTTGATCTTGCATGTCGTCGAGTCCGTGTCGTTCAACCGAAACGCAGCCGGTCGATGCCGACTATGCGGTTGAAGAGGAAATAGAAGACCGCCGTGAAGATCACGAGGTACGCCGACAGCGCGCCCGCGAGTCCCCAGTTGAGCTGCGTGTTGGTCTGAATGGCGATGAGCTGGCTGATCATTTCATCGCCCGCGCCGCCGAGTAGCGCAGGCGTGATGTAGTAGCCGAGCGCGAGCACGAACACGAGGAAGCATCCTGCGCCCACGCCCGGCAGAGTCTGCGGCACATAGACCCGCATGAACGCAGTGAACGGATGCGCGCCCAGCGACTTCGCTGCACGCATATAAACGGGCGATACGCTTTTCATCACCGAGAAGATGGCGAGGATCATATAAGGCAGCAGCACGTGCGTCATGCCGATCAGCACGCCCGCGCGATTGAAGATGAGTGGCACGGGATGCGACGCAAGGCCCAGCCCCATGAGCAGGCTGTTGATGACGCCGCCCGGTTGCAGCAGCACATACCAGGCGGTCGTGCGCACGAGAAGCGAGGTCCAGAACGGCACGATCACAAACAGCATGAGACGGTTGCTGCTCTTAGCGGGCAGATTGGCGAGCAACCACGCAACGGGGTAACCGAGCACGAGACACATGAGCGTGACGGTTGCGCTGATGGAGATGGTACGCACGAACGCCTCGCGAAACACCGATGAATCGGCCGGCATGGACGCTATCTTGCCTTGCGGTGTCACTTGCGCATCGACCGCTGCGAGCAGATAGTCGGGCGTGGGCGATGCCGCGGCGCGTTTGAGCAAGCGCCAGATTTCCGGTGAGTTCCAGCGCTCGTCGGTTTCGATGAGCGCGGGTTTCCATGCGGGTGGTTCATCGGCGGGCAGGCTGCGCGCGGTACGCATCAACAGGCTGCGAAACTCCGCTTGCGCGAAGTTCAGACGGCGCGCCACGGTGCCGAGCTGGCCGCTTTGCTGGGCTTCCTTGAGGCCGGCGGCCAGCAATGCGAAGGTGCGTTCGTCGGGCACGCCGTGGCCGTCCCACGCATCGAGCGCGCGCGTGAGGGCGGGCATGCTGTCGGGGACTTCGCGATTCTGCACGCTGCGCGCGAGCAGTAGCGCAATCGGCGCGATAAAGGTGGACAACAGAAACACGATCAACGGCAACGCAAGCAACAGCGCTTGCAACGATGCACGGCGACGCGCCTTCTGATAAGACGCGTGGCCGTCGGCGCTTCTAGGAGAGCCCGATGGCGCGGCCTTTGCGGATACGGACATGTTGGTGGTCGCGGTCAAGTCGGGCTCTCTTCGGATCATGTTTCGCGTGAAGCGGACAGCGTCGATACCTTGCTGTCTTACTGCGTCAGCCACACCTGAAAGCGCTTGTTGATCTGATCGGCATTGTCGGCCCAGAAATTCGCGTTGATCTGCACAGCGCGCTTGAAGTTGGCAGGCGAGGTCGGCAGGTCGGCAAGACGCTGCTTGTCCACCAGTTCTATAGCGTCCTTGCGCGGCGGCGCATAAGCGATGTACTTCGTAAGATCCGCATACGCCTTCGGCTGCGATGCCGAGATGATGAACTTGGCCGCCGTGTTTGCGTTCTTCGCGCCCGTCGGAATGCCCCACCATTCGAAGTCGTACACCTGCGCGTCCCACACGGCCTTGAAGGGCTTGTTGTCCTTCTTCGCTGCATCGTCGATACGGCCGTTATAGACCTGTGTCATCGCCACTGCGCCGTCGGCGAGCAACTGCGGCGCCTGCGCACCCGACTCCCACCACACGATGTTCTTCTTGATGGTGTCGAGCTTCTTGAATGCGCGATCCACGCCAGCTGGCGTGCCAAGCACCTTATAGACATCCTTGGGATCGACGCCGTCGGCGATCAACGCCCATTCCATCGTCACCTTTGGCGACTTGCGCAGGCCGCGCTTGCCGGGAAACTTCTGCAAGTCGAAGAAGTCGTTGACGCTGGTCGGCGCGGTCTTCAACTTGCTCGCATCGTAGGCGTAGACGGTGGACCACACCATGCTCGCCACTGCGCAATCGAGGATGGAGCCGGGAATGAAGTCGCTCGTCTTGCCGAGCGTCTTCTTGTCGAACTTCATGAGAAGACCTTCGTCGCAAGCGGTGATCGCGTCGTTGGTTTCGAGGTCGATCAGGTCCCACGTCGTGTTCTTCGCCTGTTCCATCGCGGAGAGCTTGGCCAAGCCGCCATCATACGATTCCGTCGAGAAGCCAACGCCCGTGGCTTGCGTAAAGGGCTCGAAATAAGCCTTCTTCGCAGCGGCTTCATAAGCGCCGCCGAACGTCACGACCGAAAGTGTCTCTGCAGCCTGAACGGTGATGCTGGAAAACGCGCATAACGCGAGTGCCGCGCATTGAGTTTTGATAAAAGTGCGCATGTCAGTTGGCTCCTGCTGTAGCGGGCGTGGTGATTGAAGTTGACGACGGTGTGGAAGAAAGAGGTGTGGACACGCTTCTGGACGCGCTCATCGCAAGTATCTTGCAGTCGTCGTGGCGCCAGGCGACATCGACCGTGCTGCCATCCGCGGGCAAGGCGTGACGCTGAGTGTTCGGCAGCTTGACCACGAGGTTGTCGCGCGTGCCGAGCTTCAGGTGCACGCGATGATGATCGCCGCAATACACGAGTTCTTCGACTCGGGCGCGCACCACGTTGCTGTGTTCGTCGACATGCGAACCTTCCGCGCTCGGAATGTGGGCGCGTTCGGGGCGCAGCGCGAGCATGGCTTCGTCGCCTTCGGTGAGGCCGGGTTCGCATCGTCCACGAATGATGTTGCCGTCCGCGAGGGCCAGGGTCGCCCATTCGTCGCTCGTACTGGCCACGCGGCCAATGAGGCCGTTGTTCTCGCCCACGAAGTTCGCGACGAAAGCGTTCTGCGCGTTCTCATAGAGTTCGCCGGGCGTGGCGGCTTGCTGAATACGGCCATCGGAAAATACGGCGACGCGGTCCGACATGGTCAGCGCTTCGGCCTGATCGTGCGTGACATAGACAATGGTGAGCGACAACTCGCGATGCAGCCGCATGATCTCGTATTGCATGGTTTCGCGCAGACGCTTGTCGAGTGCGCCGAGCGGTTCGTCCATGAGCACGACGCTCGGTTCGAAGACGAGTGCGCGCGCGAGCGCCACGCGCTGTTGCTGCCCACCGGAAAGCTGCGAAGGACGCCGGTTCGCGAGATGCGGCAGTTCGATCATTTCGAGCGCGCGCTTGACACGCGCCTTCTGATCGGCGCGGCTTACGTGGCGCACGGAAAGCGGGAACGCGACGTTCTCTGCAATCGTCAGATGCGGAAACAGCGCGTAGTTCTGAAACACCATGCCGATATCGCGCAGATGCGGCGGCTTGTCGTCGAGACGTTTGCCATCGAGACGAATCTCGCCTTGCGTGGGAGATTCAAATCCCGCGAGCATCATGAGCGTGGTCGTTTTGCCTGAGCCCGATGGCCCGAGCAGCGACAGGAATTCTCCCTTGCGCACGTCGAGATTCAAGTCTTCGACGACATAATGCACGCCGTCATAAGACTTGCTCACGCCCGTGAACGAGATGAAGGAAGCGTCAGGCATCGTTCGGTCCTGTCCGTTTGCAGTGATGTTCAATGCGCGCCAACCTTGCTGGCGAGATAGCGCGCGAAGTCATAGTTGGGCCGTTCGAGATGGCTGAGATGACCGGGCTTTGCAAGCGGCGCACGTACGCCACGAAAAACCGCTTCGACGCCGCGCTTGTCTTCCGCGTTGACTTCATCGAGCAAGGTCTTGAGCGAGGCCATATGCGCATTCGCTTCTGGGTCGGCGATGAACTCGGGCGCAAGACCGCCGCCGAAACGAATATGCACGCGGCCAACGCCTTGCGGTTGCAGCACGAGATACCAGAAGTAGCCAGGTGTGAGCGTGACGAGATGCGTCGGATAGATCGCCAGCAGCGCCGTGGTCTTGCGCCAGTGTCCCGTAAGCCGCGTGTTGTCCGGATGCGCGTTACCAATGGGCAGAGACGCTTCCTTCGTGATCCAGTGGTAATTGAATGCGGGAAAGCCGGGTGGGCATTCCATCTCTTCAAGACGTGAATGCGGTCCTACTGTCGCGCGATGCAGCATGGGCAGGTGATAGCTCTCCATGAAGTTTTCAGCGAGGATCTTCCAGTTGGTGTCCCACACGTGCTCTTCATAGAAAGTTTCGATGTAGTGTTCCATGCCGTAGGCATCGATGAGCCCGCTCAAATCGGCAAGCTGTTCACTGACCGGCCGCGCTTGATCGTCGAGCGTTACATAGATCCAGCCTTGCCATTCTTCACACCGCACGGCGGGCAACTTATAGCTTTCCTTGCAGAAGCCTTCTTGACGGTCCATCAGGGGTGCGCCCTGCAACGCCCCATCCAGCGAATAATTCCATGCATGATATGGACACACGATCCTGCGCACGTTGCCGCGCCCTTCGAGCAGAACCGACATGCGATGCAGGCAGACGTTGGACATCGCCTTCAGTTGCATCTGCTCATCGCGCAACACCACGATGGGCTGTGCGCCAATGCGCGCCGTCAGGTAGTCGCCCGGCATCTTCAAGGCGCTTGCGCGGCCAACGCATTGCCATTCGCGTTCGAAGATGTCGCGCTCTTCGAGCGACAAAAAATCGGCGGAGGTGTAGACGCCAGGCGGCATGGCATGCGCGTCGTTGAACGATCGTTCGCAACCGGCGCGCAACTCGTCGACGAGTGCCGTGATCGGGATCGTTCTTGCCTGGCTGGTCATGAAAGACTCCTTGAATCTATTTCCTTATAAGCGCGCCAGCGTAGAGTCGGCAAGGCATTGCGCTCGCATGGCAACGAATTTATCAAGCCAAATTACCAGCCAAAATATTGTTTTCGGATACAAAGCAGAGCTTTTGCCTATGTAGCGTTCCTGGCTTTGGCGTTTCTTAGGCGTCTAGATGCAGCCGCCGGATATAGTTCTCACAAAACGATGCGAAGCGTTGCACCACTTGGCGCGGCTTCATGGTGCGCGATTGCGCAATGCCTAGCGTCGTTGCATTGACGTTGTCCTTGAAACGCTTAATCACGAAGTCTTCACCATCTACGGTGCGATTCGATTTGAGCGGAAAATTGAGGATGCTATAGCCTAAGCCGTTAGCCACCATGCCGCGCACGACTTCAGGCTGCGACGACCGAAATGCGGGAACCGGCCGGTTGCCGACGGCATCGAAAAGGGCCGCGAAATACTCGCGACTATGCGGTAAATCCAGCATCACGTAAGGCTCCGCTTCGAGATCCGCTAATGAGACCTTGCGCGCGCGGGCTAGCCGGTGCGTCTTCGGCAAGATGACATAAGGCGGCAGAGAAAGCAGTGGCGTAAACGCGATGTCCTCGGTCAAATCCAGGCTATAGGTCAGCGCAATATCGAGCGAGCCGTCGTGCAAGCCTCTTAGCAGGCCATCCTGATGCGCCTCGACGGTCTTAAAGGAGATCCCTGCATGCTCGCCGGTAAAGCGGCTTATGAGCCCCGGCATGAGCGGCGGCGCAAGTGAAACGAGGCAGCCGAGCGCGATCGAGCCCGTCATGCCGCCATCCATTTCCTTAGCGGCCATTTGCAATTCTTCGGCTATTTTTAGCAGGTTGCGCGCTTGCCCCAGAAGGTCTCGGCCTGCTTGCGTAAGCGACAATCCCGCCGCGTGATGCCGTATGAAAAGCTGCACGCCAAACGATATTTCGAGGTCCGCGAGCGCGGTCGAGATCGACGGCTGCGATATGTGCAGGCGCCGCGCGGCGGCTGTAAAAGACAGCACTTCCGCCGTCACGACGAAGTAGCGCAATTGCCGAAGCGAGTAGCGCAAAGGGTGGTTTTCCATCGGAAACGCTCCGCCTCTAAACGGTTGATCGGCCGAATTGTGGCTTCGCCAAAAAGGATTGCATAGCCAAAACCGATGCTAAGCATTTTTTAAATATATTTTTAGAATTCTGCGCTCAAGCGTAAATTTGGGCTTCATTGGCAGCACGCCAGCCACGCACGACTGCACGTATCTCAAGGACGCTGACTTCGCCGGACACATCCGCGAAGTAAAGCCATATCGAAGGACATAGCCATGACAGTGGAAATAACCTCAATCGACACGCTCGTCGTTGGCGCCGGTCAGGCCGGCGTGGCGATGAGCGAGCATCTGAGCAAGCTCGGCGTGCCGCACCTCGTTCTTGAACGCGACCGCATTGCGGAACGCTGGCGCACGGGACGTTGGGACTCGCTCGTGGCGAACGGTCCGGCGTGGCACGATCGTTTCCCCAATCTCGAGTTCGATGAAGTCGATCCCGATGGCTTTGCCAATAAAGATCAGGTCGCTGATTACTTCGTCACCTACGCCGAAAAGTTCGATGCACCCATTCGCACGGGCGTCGAAGTCAAGAAGGTGGTTCGCAATGTCGGGCGGCAAGGCTTCACCGTCGAAACATCGGAAGGCGTGATCGAAGCGAGCCGCGTGGTCGTCGCTACTGGTCCGTTCCAGAAGCCGGTCATCCCGGCTATCGCCCCGAGGGACAAGCGTCTTACGCAGCTTCATTCGGCTGATTATCGGAATCCTGAGCAATTGCCGGAAGGCGCGGTGCTCGTGGTCGGCGCGGGATCGTCGGGCGTGCAGATTGCGGATGAACTGATGCGCGCCGGTAGGAAGGTGTATTTGTCGGTCGGCCCGCATGACCGTCCGCCGCGCGCGTATCGTGGCCGTGATTTTTGCTGGTGGCTGGGCGTGCTAGGCGAATGGGATGCGGAAGTCATGCGGCCGGGCAAGGAGCACGTCACGATTGCAGTGAGTGGCGCGCGTGGCGGGCAAACAGTCGATTTCCGCCGTCTCGCGCATCAGGGCATGAACCTCGTCGGTCTCACGAAGTCATTTGAGAATGGCATTGCAACGTTTCAGCCAGACCTCGCGACCAACATCAACAACGGCGACGACAACTACTTGTCTTTGCTGAGCGCCGCAGACGCGTATGTGGCGCGCAATGGTATCGATCTGCCGGACGAGCCCGAGGCACGCATCATTCCGTCCGATCCGGAATGCATGAAGCAACCTGTTCTCGAACTGAACCTTGCCGATGCTGGCGTGAGTTCGATCATCTGGGCAACCGGCTACGCCGTCGATTTCAGCTGGCTCGATGTCAACGCCTTCGACGATAAAGGCAAGCCCAAGCATCAGCGAGGCGTTTCCAAGGAGCCCGGCGTTTATTTCCTTGGCTTGCCCTGGCTTTCGCGGCGCGGCTCCGCTTTCATCTGGGGCGTCTGGCACGATGCAAAACATATTGCCGATCATATCGTCACGCAGCGCAAGTATCTCGCGTATCACGATGCGTCGCGCCGTCATGCCGGCCAAGCCGCGACTTTCAGCGATCCGCGCGTGCACAAGGTCAGCGAGATGGGCGTGAACTGACGATCGCCCAAGACGCCGCATTCACTATTCAATCATTCTCAGCTTCGAGGTGCATCGATGAGCCAACCCACGCATACGCGTATCCGCATGTTCAACACGAAGGATACGTACCCGAACCAGACGCTCGATAACGATCTTTGCCAGGCCGTGCGCGCCGGCAACACGGTCTATGTGCGTGGTCAGGTGGGAACGGATTTCGAAGGCAATCTGGTGGGTCTCGGCGATGCACGCGCGCAAGCCGAGCAGGCGATGAAGAATCTCAAGCAGTTGCTCGAAGAGGCGGGCAGCGACATGAGCCATATCGTCAAGACGACCACGTATCTGATCGATCCGCGTTATCGCGAGCCGGTGTATCAGGAAGTCGGCAAGTGGCTCAAGGGCGTGTTTCCCATTTCGACGGGGCTGGTGGTGAGCGCGTTGGGACAGCCGGAATGGCTGATGGAAATCGATGTGATCGCAGTCATTCCTGAAGGCTGGAAGCCCGCCTAAGTCGAGGAGCCTTGCATGACATTCTCCGTGATCGGACGTTGCCAGGAAACCGGCCAGCTTGGCATTGCAATCAGTTCGTCGAGTATCGCCGTGGGCGCGCGATGTCCGTGGGCACGCGGCGGCGTGGGCGCGGTGGCCACGCAAAACGTGACTTTGCCCGCACTTGGGCCGCAGATTCTCGACCTCATCGACACTGCGCAACTCGATCCTCAGGCGGCGCTCGACCGTGCGCTTGATGCGAACGCGTACAGCGAATATCGGCAAGTAACGGTCATCGACGCTCATGGCCGCACCGCGTTTTTTAGCGGCAAGGAAGCGCTTGGCCTGCATCACGCGGTGGCTGGAGATCAATGCGTCGCCGCAGGCAACATGCTTGCGAGCCTCGGCGTGATCGAAGCCATGATTCCCGCGTTCGAAAACACCAAAGGCATGCTGGCGGATCGTTTGCTCGCAGCGATGCGGGCGGCGATGACCGCAGGCGGCGAAGCCGGGCCGGTGCATTCCGCGGCGCTCAAGATCGTAAGCGATCTGAGTTGGCCTATCGTCGATCTGCGCGTCGATTGGGCCGACGCCGACCCCATCGGCCAGCTCGATGGTCTGTGGCAGGCTTACCGGCCGCAAATGCAGGACTACGTGACCCGTGCGCTGAACCCGACAGCGGCGCCTAGCTATGGGGTGCCGGGCAATGAGTGAGATGTCGAGCCGCGACGTGCTCGAACGGCTGATCGGCTTTGCAACCGTCAGCCGTGATTCGAACCTGGAACTCATCGAGTTCGTTCGCGACACCCTTGCGAATCTCGGCGTCGAGAGCGAACTGTTTTATAACGCCGAGCGAACGAAGGCGAATCTGTTTGCGACGATCGGTCCGCGTGACAGGGGCGGCATCGTGCTATCCGGTCATACCGATGTCGTGCCCGTCGATGGCCAAGCCTGGACGCTCGATCCCTTTCGGCTTACCGAGAAGGAAGGGCGCTTATATGGCCGTGGCACGGCGGATATGAAGGGTTTTATCGCCTCGGTGCTGGCGTCGGTGCCCACGTTTCTTAAGAAATCGCTAGTCATGCCCGTACACCTTGCCTTCTCTTACGACGAGGAAGTCGGTTGCCTTGGGGTGCGGCCCATGTTGGAGCAACTGGCAAGGCGCCCACAGAAGCCCGTTTTGTGCCTGATCGGAGAGCCTACCGAACTGAAGCCCGTGCTCGGTCATAAAGGCAAGCTCGCCATGCGCTGCCAGGTGAAGGGCGCGGCTTGTCACTCGGCTTACGCACCCTACGGCGTGAACGCCATAGCGTATGCAGCACGTCTTATCGGCAAGCTGGATGATATTGGCGAGCAGCTGGCACAGCCCGAGCACCATGATGCACTCTTCGATCCACCCTATTCGACCGTGCAAGCAGGCGTCATCAAAGGTGGGCGTGCGCTCAATATCGTGCCGGCGGAATGCGAATTCGATTTCGAAGTGCGTGCGCTTCCCGGCTTCGACGCGCATGAGGTGGCGGATGAATTGCAAAGCTTTGCCGAAGCCGAATTACTTCCGAAGATGCGCGCGGTGAAAGCGGACACGGACATTCGCTTCGAATCCTTGAGCGCCTATCCGGGCTTGGCCACACCACCAGACAGCGAAGCAGCGCGCCTGCTGACGCTTCTTAGTGGCTCGAACGAGTTTGGCACGGTAGCGTTCGGCACCGAAGGCGGACTCTTCAATCAAGCGGGCATCCCAACCGTGGTGTGCGGACCGGGAAGCATGGATCAAGGGCACAAGCCCGACGAGTTCGTGAGCGTCGAGCAACTCGACGCCTGCGACGCCATGCTCGCGCGTCTTGCGGATTATCTAGCAACCGCTTCCTGACACGCGCCATGGCGCGTTCGAGAGCCCCAAGACTTTCGACGGGCTCCGCGGTGCGCATGGTCTTTCAAATCGACTCGCGCATGCGCAAAATCAATAAAGGAGACGACTTTGAATACGTCGGATAGCAACACTTCATCGTTCATCGAGAAGCATACGATCGGCTATGTGCCGCCGGAGGATCGGCATGGCAAGGTGCGCGATCTATTCACGCTCTGGTTCGGCGGAAACATTGCGCCATTGCCTATCGTGACGGGCGCGCTTGGCGTGCAGATATTCCATTTGAACTTGCTGTGGGGAATCGTCGCGATCATCGTCGGTCAGGCAGTGGGCGGCGTGTTGATGGCGCTGCATTCGGCGCAAGGGCCACAGATGGGTATCCCGCAGATGATTCAGAGCCGCGCGCAGTTCGGATCATGGGGCGCGTTGCTCGTTACGGTGATTGCGGGCGTGATGTACGTGGGCTTCTTTGCATCGAATATCGTGCTCGCGGGCAAGTCGTTGCATGGCATCGAAACATCGATATCGGTGCCAGTCGGGATCGTCATCGGTGCGGTGGGCTCGGGGTTGATCGGGATCATTGGCTATCGATTCATTCATATACTCAACCGAATCGGTACGTGGGTGCTGGGCATCGGTATCTTCGTGGGCTTTGCATACATCTTCACGCATATCGCGACGGCCGATTTCTTCACGCGCGGCGGCTTCAATTTCGCGGGCTGGCTGGCTACCGTTTCCTTGTCCGCGCTATGGCAGATTGCGTTTGCACCTTATGTTTCCGACTACTCGCGCTATTTGCCGAGCAATGTGCGTGTAGCGTCGACGTTTTGGGCGACGTATCTGGGCTGCACCATTGGCTCCTCGCTTGCGTTTGCCTTCGGTGCGGTCGCCGCGCTTGCCGTCGCGCCCGGCGCCGATACCATGGACGCCGTCAAGACTGCGACCGGCCCCCTCGGCTTGCCCATGCTCGTCTTGTTTCTGCTTAGCGTGATCAGTCATAACGCGCTCAATCTCTATGGCGCGGTGCTCGCCACGATTACTTCGTTGCAGACGTTTGCTTATCGCTGGATTCCCACGGCCAAAGCGCGCGCCGTGCTTTCAGTCGCGATTCTGCTTGCCTGCTGCTATGGAGCGATTGGCGCATCGACCAACTTCGTGGGAAATCTCGTCGATCTGGTGCTTGCCTTGCTCGTGGTGCTCGTGCCCTGGACCGCGATCAACCTGATCGACTTCTATGTCATCCATAAAGGGAAGTACGATATTCAATCGATCTTCGAAGCCGATGGCGGCATTTATGGGCGCTTCAATCCGCAGGCTTTGATCGCTTACGCAATCGGCATCATCGTGCAGATTCCGTTCATGAATACGCCGATGTACGCCGGTCCCGTGCCGAAGTATCTCGATGGCGCGGATCTGTCGTGGGTCATTGGCCTGCTGCTGACTTCGCCGCTTTATTACTGGCTGGCTTCGCGGGATTCGGGCTATCGGCGCAGACAAGAGGGCGCGTTGACGATGCGGCAAGCGCGCACAGGTCCCGGATACGAGTGATGATGCCTGGCGTCGCGGCGATCCGTCTGCATGAGGATCGCCGCTCGCGGTCGCGTTTAGGTCATCCAGCTGACATGCGCGCTGACGACCTTCCATCCATCCTCGAAGCGTATCCACGTCTGACTTTGTCGGCCTATACGCGCGTCGCCTTCCCTCCGGAATTCGATATTTGCAACGGCCATCGAATCTCCATAGGTCGTCACCATTCGTGCCGTCACCTCGCGCGCTAAACCTGTCCCGGACCGTGCTGCACGAAACTCGCGTATGGCGTCGTAGCCGTAGAGATTTTCCGTCGCCCCATAGCGCACCGTTAGCGACGAATTAAAAAACAGGTCATCCAGCATCGCGACGTCATTGCTAGTCAGGGCCCGTTCATACGCGTCGAACACCGCATTCACTTCCTCGAGAACATCCGGTCGATTGATCTCGTTCACGCTTTCTCCTCGGCAAAACGCGGTGTCGCACAACCCGCTACGCCAGCTTGCTCCAGACGCCGGGCGGCTTCGAATGCCAGGTCTTCGCGCCACGGCGCGGCAATCAACTGAACTCCCATCGGCAAGCCGGCTTCCGTTCGCATAGGCGCGGTCACAACGGGCAACCCAAGGCACGAGATGGGTTGCGTCAACATGCCGAGGCTGGCTCGCACTGCCATTCGCTCACCGCGGACCTCCATGAACTCGTCGCCGATGCGCGGCGCCACGACTGGCGTCGCTGGCGCGATCAAGACTTCGTAGCGCTCGAAGAGTTCCAGCACGCGTCGCCGCAACGAAGCGCGGACGCGTTGCGCCTGAATGAACCATGCGGCAGGCAGCAACGCACCAGCGATCAAGCGGTCGCGCGACAAAGGCTCACGCTCGTCGTAGTGCGCGCGAAGGTCCTTCATATGCAATTGGCCGCCCTCGGCAGCGGTGATGAGAAACGCTGCACCACGCGCCGCATCGGCATCCGGATACTCGACGGTATCCGTCGCATCGAGCGCGGCCAACGCAGTGAGCGATGCGTTGCGCGCATCGTCGTTTGCGTAGTCGTCGAAATAGCCCGTCAGACGTGCAACGCGCAAGGTTCCGCTCATCGCACGCGCGGGTTCGAATTCACGCTGCGCGCAAGCCATATCGAGTGGATCGGCAAACTGTAGCGCCTCATAGACAGCGCCGAGGTCTTCGACACTGCGCGCGAATGCGCCCATATGATCCAGACTCGCGACGAACGGATACGTTCCGCGCCGCGACAAGCGTCCATAGGTCGGCTTCACGCCGAACACGCCGCACAGCGAGGCAGGCACGCGCACTGACCCATTCGTATCGCTTCCGAGAGTGAGCGGCACGAAGCCCGCCGCGACCGCCGCGGCGCTGCCGCCCGACGATCCACCCGCCGAGCGTTTCAGGTCGTGCGGATTGCGGCACGGTCCCGCGTGACTGTTCTCGGTGGTGAAACCGTAGGCGAACTCGTCCATGTTGAGCGCGCCGACCATGATTGCGCCATGATTGGTGAGTCGTGCAACGATCGTTGCATCCGCAGCGGCGGGCGCGGCATTGGCGAGCACGCGCGATCCCGCGATCGTCGTGACGCCCGCGATGTCGAACAGGTTCTTCGCCGCAAAGGGAACGCCTGCGAGCGGTGGCAAAGCAGCGCCGCTCGCGCGCCTTGCATCGAGGGCAGTGGCTTCATCGAGTGCGCGTTCGCGCGTGATCGTGGTGAAGGCGTTGATCTGCGCGTTAAACGTGTCGATGCGAGCGAGCGTTGTTTCGATCAATTCGCGCGCACTGAATGCACCTTCGGCATAGGCGCGTGCAATGGCAACTGCGCCAGCAGGGAATGCGTCGTTGATGGTCATGGGCGATACACCGGCGCAGGTTCGTCCTGGGCATCGACGGGATAGGCGAGTACCGGTGCCGCAAGTTGCGCGATGCGCGCGAATTGCGCCTTGACACGCGCGGCGGTGTCATCCGTTAGATGAGGGAAGTGCAGCCGAAGTGCGGCGTCGGCATAAGCGTCGAGCGTTCCATCGATTTCCGGTGGCATGTTCATGGTTCTCATTCGATGTTGAAAGCGATGATGAGTAGACAAGGTCGTCTACCTCATTCGATTTTGGAAAACAGACTTCGCGCCCGCGCAATCAAGGCACGGTCGCTGTTACGCGGACCGATCAAGGACAACGCGAGCGGGCCGGTCGATTCGTTCGCAATGGGTATGGTCACTTGCGGCAGTCCGGCAAATGCCGCGATGGCGTTGAAGGTCAAGGCATCGCGATAGAACGCGCCGATACGCTCCGACGTTTCATTCTGGCGCAAAAGCGAGACGGGCGTAGTTGGCAGCACAATCCAGGCATCGGCGACGATATGCGCAATACGTGCCGCATATTCCTCACGTAAAGCGTGGCACCGATTCACCTCCGCGTCGTCGATCGACTTGAGCCGCGCGAAGCGTGGCGCGATGTTCGCTCCGAAGCGCGGCGTATGCGTGTCGATCCATGAACCAAGAGACGCACGTATCGCGTCGTCCTGCAACTGCTGATAGACATGCAGCCAGTCCGAGCCCTCGCCCGCGAAGAGTTCGATCTCGGCGGATGCGGGTGCAAATTCGCGCAGACGCGCGGAACCGTGCGCGTCGAATGCTTCCTTGCAGCGCACGAGACGCGTGGGAGCATCGTGGGAAGCGACCTCATCGAGGAGCACGTCGGCAACGCGCGCAAGCACATCACCCGAGCGCGCGAACCATCCGACCGTGTCGAAGCATGATGCAAACGGCAGCACGCCATCGAGCGATACCGCGTCGTGCGTTGGCCGTATGCCCCAGAGTCCGCAGAACGCGGCAGGCACACGCACCGAGCCGCCGGTGTCGGTGCCGAGTGCGAAATCGACACTGCCGCTCGCAACCGCCGATGCCGATCCGCTCGACGATCCACCCGGCAACGCATGCGGCCAACGCGGATTGAGCGGCGTGCCATAGTGTTCGTTCGCGCCTTCGAGGCTGTAGGCGAGTTCATCGGTGATGGTCTTGCCATCCACGGATGCGCCCGCCGCTAACAGCTTCGCCACGCACGGCGCATGACATTGCGCGGCATCGTGCGTGGCAAACCAATCGGGATTGCCACCGCCCGTCGTCACGCCCGCGATATCGATCAAATCCTTCACCGCAAAACGCAAGCCATCGAGCGCGCCGCTGCCGGTTGCATTCACGCGAATACGCGGACCGGGAACGAAAGCGTTCATGCGGCCGCGCTGTTCAATGCGTCGGCGAATTGCAACGAATCCGCGACGAAGCCATAGCATTTCTTCACGTTCCAGATACTCGCTTCCGTGCAGAAGTCGGGCGATGAAGTCGCGCAACAATCGGTGAGCATCACGCAACCGTAGCCGAGAAAATTGGCATCGGTGAGTGTGTGCATCACGCATTGGTCCGTGTTCACGCCCGCGAAAAACACGGTACGTGTACCGAGATTACGCAGAATGCTGTCGAGCGGCGTGTCCCAGAAGCCGCTGATGCGGTACTTGTCCACGCAGATGTCTTGCGGTTCGATCTTCAGTTCATCGACCACGGCGGCTGCCCACGAATCTTTTTCAAGGACATGTGCGCCATGTTCAGGCAAGGCCTCGCCAAGCCCGATGCCCGTTCCCTTCGGCTTATACAGATGCAGTTGATTAGGCGGCATGTTGGCGAGATCGGGCCTATTGCCCCAATTCACCCAAATCACCGGCACGCCGCTTTCTCGCGCGATCGGCAGCAGGCGCTGCAATGGCGCTATTGGTGCACGGTCCGCACCGTAATCGCCCCCGATATGGTCGACCCACCCGCCTTTGGTGCAGAAGTCGTTCTGCATGTCGATGATCACGAGCGCTGTTTTCTCGATGTCGAAGCGCACTTTCTGCGGCTCAGCATCGAGTGTCGCGAGGCGCGGAACGGGCGTTGGCACGGCCATATCGACGAGCGTTTCCGTCGCTTGCCAGCGCGTCTGCGCGAATGCGCCGAGCAAGCCAGCGCCTGACGTGGCGGGGTTCGGGGCGTGGTCCATCGTGTTCTCCATCGTAAAGAGTTGAGGATGTTGCCGCAGGTCGCCGATGACACCGAACGCGACTGGCGCGAAGTATTCGTCATTCACGCGCGGGTTGAGCATGGCATTGAAGTTGCAATGTGCATTTCGCTCATGAATAACCTACTTACCGAAACTCAACGCAAAAGGAGTGCCAGTGATGTTCCGTTCGCAACAGCCTTCCATCCTGATGAAACGCGTCGTGGCCATTGCCGGCGTAGTTGCGCTCGGCGTGCCGGCGTTCTTTATCCGCCCTGCGCACGCGGCCGATGAAGCGATGCGCGTGGGCGTCCTGATCCCCGGTTCGAAATCCGACAAGGGCTGGATGGAGTCGGGGTATGAAGGCGTCGCGGCCGCGCAAAAGGAGTTCGGCCCGAAGCTGAAGACGCAGATCATCGAGAACATCAACTACGCGGACATGGAGCAGGCGCTCACGAATCTCGCGACGAAGAATCAGCTCGTGATCGGTATCGGCGGTCAGACGCAGGCTGCGGTACTCAAGGTCGCGAAGCGCTTTCCCAATGTGAAGTTCTCCATCGTCGGCGGCAACAAGGGCGAGAACATGCCGCCGAATGTCGCGGGCTATGACGTGAAGCAGGCCGAGATCGCTTATGTCGCGGGCGCGGCCGCAGCCATGCTGTCGAAGAACGGCGCGGTGAGTTATGTGGGCGGCATGGAAATTCCGTCGATCGTGAATGCGGGCAAGGAATTCGGCAACGGTGCGCGCTATATCAATCCGAAGGTCAAGTACTTCGAGGCTTATACCGGCGACTTCGACAACGTGGCGAAGGCGCGCGAAGCGACGGCAGCGGCCATCGCGCAGGGCGCGGACGTGCACTATCACATCCTGAATCTCGGCTTGCGCGGGCTCGAACAAGCGGCGAAGGAAAAAGACACGCACATCATCGGCAGCTATACGGACCGTTGCGGAAGCGATCCGCTTTACATCGCATACAGCATCACCGGCGTGGGCTATCAGGCGCAGTACGCCATCGAGCAACTGGAGAAGGGGCAATGGCAGCCGGGCTATAAAGCGTTCGGCCTTGCAATGGGGCCGAAAGCATCCGGCATGGTGATCTGCAAATCCACGCCCGCCATGGACGCCAAGATCAAGCAGATCGAAGACGATATCCAGAGCGGCAAGATCAAGGTTTCTGAAGGATGAGCACGCTGGCTTCCCCATCCGCCGATAGTTCGCCCATTCTCTCGCTGCAGGGAATCGGCAAACGCTTCGGCGCGTTCACGGCGCTCGACGACGTCTCGCTCGACCTGTGTCCCGGCGACGTGCATTGTTTGCTCGGCGAGAACGGCGCGGGCAAGTCGACGCTGTGCAATGTGATCTTCGGTGTGCATCAGCCGGACGCGGGTGCCATGCGCGTCAACGGCGCGCCGTATCGGCCGCGCAATCCGCGTGAAGCGCTCGCGAACGGTATCGCGATGGTGCATCAGCATTTCAGTCTCGTCGACGATGCCACCGTGCTCGACAACCTGCTGCTCGGTCAGGCGCGCGGCTGGCTCGACCGGCCAGCGGAAGCCACGCGCGTGCAAGACGTGTTGGCGAGCGTCGGTCTCGATCTTGCGCTCGACGCGAAGATCGCGGACTTGTCCGTCGGCGAACGTCAACGCGTCGAGATCGTCAAATGCCTGATGCGCGAGCCGCGTCTTCTGCTGCTCGATGAACCCACCGCCGTGCTCTTGCCCGCCGAGATCGATGCGTTGCTCGACACGTGCGAACGCGTGGCAAAACGCGGTTGCGCGGTAGTGCTCGTGACGCACAAGCTCAAGGAAATCGGCCGCATTGCGACACATGCGACCGTGCTGCAATCCGGACGCGTGGTCGCGCGTTCGTCGAATCCATCGAGGGATATCGACCGGCTCGTGCACGCGATGATCCATCGCGAAGACAGCGATGCCGCCGACGATCTCGCGACGCGTCTGTCACTCGTGCAAAGCGGCTCGCCGTACTCGCGACCGCTCGATGACGAAGTACTGCAACTCGACGGCCTGAGCGCTCGCGACGCGGAAGGCGTCACGCGTCTCGCGGACTGCACGCTCGTCGTGAATCGGGGCGAGATCGTCGGTATCGCGGGCGTGGAGGGCAACGGTCAAAGCGAACTCGGCGCGGTGCTCGCAGGCATGCTGAGCGCATCGTCGGGGCGCTTCTTTATCGCTGGCCGCGACATGACCAACGCCAGCCCGCGCGAACTCACGAAAGCGGGCGTCGGTATCGTGCCGGAAGATCGTCACGCGGTAGGCTGCGTCACCGGCATGAGTCTCACCGACAACCTCTTGCTCAATCATCTCGACCGCTATACGCGCGGTGGCTTTCTGCGCCGCCGCGCCATGCGCGATGCCGCGCTCGAACTCATGCAACGTTTCGACGTGCGTGCAAGCGGCCCCGATGCGTTGTTCGGCGGACTCTCCGGCGGCAATCAGCAGAAAGCCGTTCTTGCACGCGAACTCACGCTCGACCCTTTGCTGTTCCTGCTTGCGGCGCAGCCCACGCGCGGGCTCGATGTCGGCGCGGTGGCCGCCGTCTATGCGCATATTCGCGCGGCGCGCGATCGCGGCGTGGGCGTGCTGCTCATTTCCTCTGAACTCGACGAACTGATGAGCGTCGCCGATCGCATCGTCGTGCTGTATCGCGGTCGCATCATGGGCACTTGTACGCCCGATGCGAGCAATCGCGGTCGTATCGGCGCATGGATGGCGGGCTCGGGAGATAACGCATGAACGTCAACATGAAGCTGCATCGGCCCTTCGCGGCAACGTCCGGCGCGCGCCATGCGCCGCAATTACGCGTTGCGTTCGTGATCGCGGCGGCCGTGCTCTTTGCAATGCTCGCGGCGCTCGGCTTGATCGCGGTGATGGGCGTATCCATTGCCGATGCGCTCGCCGCGTTCGCAGATGGCGCGTGGGGCTCGCCCTATGCAATCGGGGCCTCCGTCAATCGCAGCCTCGCGTTCGCGCTCGTCGGCACGGGCTTTGTCATCGCAAACCGCGCGAAGCTGACCAACGTGGGCGGAGAAGGGCAACTGGCGATAGGCGGCATAGTTGCCACGGCGATGAGCCTCTACGGCGGATGCGCGCACTTGCCTTTCGGCCTCGCCTTCATCGTGCCGATGCTCACGGCGGCCGCCGCGGGTGCGGTATGGGGCGGCGTGCCCGGCGTGCTGAAAGCTAAAGCCGGTACCAACGAAGTCATCAGTACGCTGCTGCTTTCGTTCATCGCCGTGTGGCTGCTTTACTGGTGCGTGCAAAGCGATGCACTGTTGCGTCAACCAATGACGAGCGGCGCGACCTTGCCTGAATCGCTGGAAATTCCCGATGTAACCAAGCTGCCGGCCATCTTCATGGCAAGCGGCATGAACCTGAATATCGGCTTGCCGGTGACGCTCGTGCTGGCTGTTGCATCGGCCGTGATGCTCGCGCGCACGCGCTTCGGCCTGTCGTTGCGCGCAGCGGGGCTCAACGCCGTTGCCGCCAAGCGCGCGGGCTTGCCGATTACGTCATCGCTCGTCGGCGCGCTTGCGATCGCAGGCGCGTTCAGCGGACTCGCCGGCGCGTTGATGCTGCAAGGCGATCAATACTCGCTGAAGGCGGGCTTCTCGTCTGGCTACGGTTTCGATGGCCTCGTCGTCGGTTTGCTCGCGCGTGGTTCGATCACCGGCGTGTTCGCGGCGGCCTTGATCTTCGGCTTCTTGCGCTCGGTTGGCATCAACATGGAGATGGTCGCGCAAGTGCCTTCGGCGCTCGTGTTGATCGTGCAGGGCATCGTCACGATCGCTTTGGCAGGCGGCGCAATGTGGCTCGATAAAGGAGAAACTTCGCGATGAACCTCGAACTTCTCGCGGTCTTTGCCGGCGCATCCATTCGCCTGGCCGCGCCCATGTTGCTTGCTTCGACTGGCGAACTCATCAGCGAACGCGCAGGCGTGTTGAACATGAGCGTCGAAGGCATGATGCTGACGGGCGCGTTTCTCGGCGCGGTGTTTTCCTGGCTGACGGGGCATCCATCGCTCGGGCTTTTATGCGGCATGCTCGGCGTGATTCCGCTTGCCTTGCTGCAGGCGTTTCTGAGCGTGACCTTGCGCGCGAATCAGATCGTGACGGGCATCGGCATCAACATTCTCGCGCTTGGTGGCACGACGCTCGCATACCGGGCAGTTTTCGGCGAACGTTCCAGCGCGGTCATTCCCGGCCTCGCGCACTGGTCGCCGCCCGTGCTCGGCAAATTGCCGTTGATCGGCGAGCCGGTGTTCGGTCAGGTGTGGCTGCTGTATGCAGGGTTTGCCGGCTTGATCGCAACGTCAGTCATCATGCGCCGCACCGCGCTCGGCATTGCGCTGCATGCGACAGGCGTCGCGCCACGCGCCGTCGATCAATCGGGGCTGCCTGTCACGCGCATTCGTTATGGCGCGGTGGTGTACTCGGGCGTGATGTCGGCGGCAGCGGGCTGCTTCATCTCCATCGGCGACATACACACGTTCACGGAGAATATGACCAACGGTACGGGTTATCTGGCAATTGCCGCCATCATCTTCGGCAACTGGAAGATCGGCCGCACGGCGCTCGCGTGTCTCTTGTTCGGTGCCGCCACGGCCATGCAGTTTCAGCTCCCGATGTTCGGCCTGCACGTGCCCACCGCGTTGCTCATCATGTTGCCGTATTTGCTTGCGTTGATCGCGGTGGCGGGGCTCATCGGCAGACAGACCGCACCGCCCGCGCTCACGCTGCCGTTCAGACGTTAAAGGCGGGTAACATCGACATGTCCTTATCAACGACACGACTCATGGCCCCGCCCAAGCTGAAAAGCGCCTCGAAAGAAGATGCCGCGCCCACACGCCGCACGCAGCTCGCGGCGAAGACGAAGGAGCGCATCTTCAGGATCGCGATTCGCGAGTTCGCGGACAAGGGCTTTTCCGGTGCGCGCGTAGAGACCATCGCGAGCCGTTCGAAGGTCAACATCCGCATGATCTATCACTACTTCGGCGGCAAGGAAGCGCTTTATGTCGAAGTCCTGGAGCATGTACTCGCGCGCCTTCGCGAAGCCGAATTAGCTGTCACGCTCGACGCGCAAACCGTCGATCCCGCTGCGGGCATTTTGCAACTTTATGACTTCACCGAAGGCCATTTCGCGGCACACCCCGAGTTGCTGTGTCTGCTTTCATGGGAGAACCTGAATCGCGCGCGCTACATGAAGCGTTCGAAGGTCATTCCCGCAATGTCGTCGCCGGTGCTCGACATGCTGCGCACGCTGATCCGTCGTGGCGAGACGGCAGGGACGTTAAGACGCGGCATCGACCCGTTGCATCTCTATGTCACGCTGGTGAGTCTCGCGTATTTTCACAAATCGAACGCGTACACGCTGTCACGCATGTTCGATACCGAGATGCTCGCCGCATCGTGGCAATCCGCGCACAAGGATCAGGCGCATCAACTCGTGCGCGCGTTTCTCGCAAGAGAAGGTACGATGAAGCTCGCGGTGAATGCGTGATGCGGTGAATGCGTGTAGCGGTGAATGCGTGAATAAGCGTGCGATTCAAGCCGCGCGCAGGCATGTTTGCGAAGGCCGCAGCAAAGAAGCATTGCGATGCGCCGCCTCTTTGTGATAAAAGCCGAGCCACGCACGCGTCCGTTATCGACGCGGGACATGCATTGGGAGTCAAGGTTGAGAAGGTCCGCCGAAAACAAGTTGAAGGTCGTCGCGGTTCGTGTCGAGCCCGCGATCGAACAAAGATTACGCATACTGGCGGAAGCGACTGGGCGCAAGCAGTCGTTTTTTCTGCAGCAGATGATCGAAAGCGGCATCGCCGCAATGGAAGAGCGGTGGCTCTCGCCGCAAGTGCTCGAACAGGTCAGGAGCGGCGCGTTGCAGTCGTTGCAGCCATCGAGCGGTGCGACGTCGGATTTGTTCGGCGATTTGCACGACGCTCAGGCCGAATGAGCGGCTTCGCTCACGCGGAAGCGGCCACTCTAAACCTGAGCAAAACCCAGTGCCATATCGAGAAAGTTCGCGGTCTTGGCTTGCGTGGCTTCAATCCGCGATGCCAACGCAAGCCTGATCGATACGGCTTTGCCGGTCATGTCGGCATACACGACGCCTTCGACCTGTATCTGGCACACGGAAGCCGGCACGAGCGACACGCCGAACTCGGCTGCGACGAGGTTCACGACCGACGAAAGCTGCGGCGCCTGCTGGCCTGCAACGGGCTCGAAACCGGCCTCCCTGCATGCGCCGACGATCACATCGTGCAGCGTCGGACTCGCCACGCGCGGCAGCATGACGAAGGGATCTTCGGCTAGCGCTGACAATGCGATCTTCTTTTTCTTCGCCAGCCGATGCGTAACGGGCAGCACCACACGCATGGGCTCTACCGCGATGTGGTGAAACTCGACGCCCACGGGCGACTGGCTGCCGAGCCGCACGAACGCGACATCGACGGTGCCTGCATCGAGATAAGCCAGCAATTGGGCGGTGTTGCCTTCGGCCAACGTAAGCGTAACGTTAGGAAACGCCTGCCGATACGCGCGAATCAGTTGCGACACAACGGGATTGAACGCCGCGGAACCCGTGAAACCGATGTTGAGTTGCCCCATTTCACCGCGTCCCGCGCTTTGCGCGTTTTCCACGGCAATGCGCGTGTCGTTCAGGATGCGTCTGGCATCGGCCGCAAATGCTTCTCCGGCCTCGGTCAGCACCACGCCGTGCCCCGTGCGACGGAACAGACGCACGCCCATTTCGTCTTCTAGAGCGTGAATCTGCTGACTGAGCGGCGGCTGCCCGATGCCAAGCCGCTCCGCCGCGCGCGTCACGTTTAGCTCTTCGGCTACGGCCAGAAAATAACGAATATGGCGCAGTTCCATGCGATATCTGTTAAAGCTATTTCAGAAAGACGAGATAGATATTGGACAGTATAACAACGACGCGACAAAATAACGCTATCGCGCAGACCGCGCGCCTATAACTCTTCCTCCAATACACACGGCCGGTTTTCGACTGAGGCCGACGGGACGAGTCGCGCTCGACGAGCGTGCCGGCGACGTGCTGCGGTTGCTCAATCCAAAGTGAGAAGGGGTCTTCCCGTGGCTGAAGCCGTAAAAAAACCAAGGCCCGAGTTCCGGAACATCGGGCTTGGTCAACTCGCGAAGTATCGCTTGCCG